>JAENWC010000302.1 GCA_016650235.1 Terriglobia bacterium | reverse complement strand
TATCACATAGACTCAATACAATCAAGGATAGTATTAGAATAATAAAGCCATTTACATGCCTACAAAAACAAGAGGCAGACGCCCTTGGCACCTCAAAACAAATAACTTGCACTCATTCAGGGCAAGAACTTCGGTTTAGCGGGCACGATCTTCGGCGGCCCATTGAGTGGCACGCGCGGGATGGCGCTTACTTGTGCGGCTTCCGTGGTCAAGCTTCCCAAGCCCGAGACCCCTTCCATCATGAAAGCAATGTCGGTGTAGCCCTACTCCAAGTCCGGTCATCGTGATGCCCAGCTCGTTCATATACGTAAAGTCGGACTGACCCAGCCGCCCGGGAACGTGCTGCTGTACGAAAAACACCTCCCGGCCCGGCCCTTCCATGGCCCGCCAGCGTTTGAGGTGCCGCTGCAGCCTCAGGCTCCTCTTGACATCCCGGATGAACCGAACGTAGTCCTCGGCCTCCACCAGCGCCGGTAATGTGATGTCAACTCGAAATGCCAAGCTTCTCCTGAAGTTCCGCTAAAGCCTGTCGCGCGGGCTTGACGCTGCCTTCCTCCGCCGCTGCCATGCCGAGCCGAATCGCTTCGACAGCTTCCAGCCGGTCAAGCCGGTCGAGAATTTGCTGGTAACTCTCCGCGTCCTGAACCACAAGCTCTGCTTTGCCGTTCACGGTGAGCACCACGGGTCTGTGCGTCTTCTTCATCTGGCTCACGAACTCGCTCGTATTCCGCTTGAAATCGGTGAGGGGGTGGATGTCCTTGCTCAGATTAACCATGGCGCACTCCGCATCTTAAAAGCATCTTAAACAATGCTATCAAGTTCTCGTCTCCGTGTCCTCTGTAGGGCGTTTGAAGGAGCCCCTTTGCCCAACCTCCCAGACCCCTCCGCCGTTACACTGGGCAATCCCCTCCAAGTCCGGTCACAAACGAAAAAACTTATTTCCCCTTTCCTTGCAACAAATTTTCAGCCCCCTCCCCCGCGTTTCCCCTCCACGACCGCTAACCTGAAGACGCAATGGAAGATCTTAACTCTACCTCGAAAGTCTGTATCGGTCCGGAACCCGAGTCCTCAGACCGCGCCTCCGGCATCCTCCTCGAACGCGAACCCTGGCTCCAGCACCCCGGCGAATCCATCGAGGCCTATCGCGCCTTCTGCGCCTATCGCGACATGGGCCCGTCCCGCTCGATCGATGCCGCCTACAAGCACCAACTGAGCACCAAAAGAGGAACAGAAATTGACGAAATGGCCATGCGTGCCTCCGGCCGCTGGAAGCAGTGGTCCATTGTCTGGGACTGGCGCCGCCGCTCCCTCGCTCACGACCACCACATCACCAAGGTCCACGATGAGTCCCGCGATTGGATCATTCGACGCAATGGCATCCTCTGGGCCGAAGAGCGCGAAACAGACATGCGCGCACGCCTCGAAATCTACCGCACACTCCGCCGGGGCTTCCACAACTTTGTCTCCGATGGCGTCCTCACCGACACGCGCCGCCGCTTCACACACAAGACTGCGGAAGGCTGGGTCTCGGCCGAAGAGAAGGTCCGCCTCTATGACCAGTTCCGCATCATGGAGAAACTCCAGCAGTCCCTCTTTCCGCCCGATGAAATGAATCTCGAGGACTCCTACGGCAACTCCTTCTCCAAATTCACCATGCCCGAGGAGATCATTCTCTCCGACGCGGCCCCCATCTCCGCGCCTTGTACAGTTCCGCTCGAAAGCCATACTTCGATAGACTGCTCTGTAGCATGCGAACTATCCGACGCGTCGGCGTGCTCGGAGCCGGCACCATGGGCTCCCGCATCGCCGCCCATTTTGCAAACGCAGGGATCCCTTCCCTCCTCCTCGATATCGTCCTCCCCAACGCGGCCGACCGTAACGCCGCCGCGAAGAAGGGCATCGAAAACGCCGCCAAACAGCGCCCCATCGGATTCTTTACCGGCGCCGGCGGCTCCCTTGTGCAGCCCGGCAACTTCGAAGACCACCTCCACCTCCTCCAGGAGTGTGACTGGATCATCGAAGCGGTTACGGAAAACCTCGACATCAAGCGCGCCCTCTGGACCAAGGTCGAAATCCATCGCCACCCCGATGCCATTCTCTCCACCAACACCAGCGGCATCCCCCTCGCCCAGATCAGCGCCGGCTTCTCCCCCTCGTTCCGCGCCAACTTCCTCGGTACACACTTCTTCAATCCACCGCGCTACCTCCACCTCGTCGAAATCATCCCCACTCCGGCCACCGATCCCCACCTCCTCGCCCTCGTCTCCAACTTCTGTGACCACCGCCTCGGCAAAGGCGTCGTCCTCTGCAAAGACACTCCCAACTTCATCGCCAATCGAATCGGCAGCTTTTTCGGCGGCACCGTTCACAAAATCACAGCCGAAGACGACTACACCATTGAAGAGGTCGACGCCCTCACCGGCTCCCTCATCGGTCTCCCCAATAGCGCCAGCTTCCGCCTCCTCGACATCGTCGGCCTCGACGTCTGGGCCTACGTCGGCAAAAACCTCTACGAAGCCACACCGCATGACCCCTGGCGCGATCGCTTCCTCCCCCCGCCCTTCCTCCAGGAACTCCTCAACCGCGGCTGGCTCGGCGAAAAATCCGGCCAGGGCTTCTATCGCCGCACGGGCAAAGGCGATGCCAAAATCATCGAAGCCCTCGACCGTAAATCGCTCGAATACCACCCCGCTCTCCGCGTCAGCTTCCCTTCCGTCGAACAGGCCCGCTCCATCGAAAGCCTCCCTGAACGCCTCCGCGCCCTCGTCTCCTCCACAGACCGCGCCGGCGCCTTCCTCTGGAAACTTTTCCGCGACCTCTTCCTCTATTCCGCCGAACGCGTCCCGGAAATCTCAGACCGCATCGTCGAAATCGATCGCGCCATGCGCTGGGGCTACGCCAACACGCTCGGCCCGTTCGAGCTTTGGGACGCCCTCAGCTTTGTTCCCACCGCGCGCCGCATGGAAGCCGAAGGCCTCCACCTCCCGCCCTCCATCGTCTCAATGCTCCAAACCGGCGCCGCCGGCTTCTATCGCACCGCAGGCCGCAACGCCGTCTCGCACACCGAATACTTTGATCTCCCCCGCTCGAGCTACGAACCACTCGAGGAGCGCCCCGGCATTACCGTCCTCTCCGATCTCAAGCATGCCGCCGGCGTCGTCAGGAAAAACGCCGGTGCTTCCTTGATCGACCTCGGCGATGGCGTGCTCTGCCTTGAATTTCATTCCAAGATGAACTCCCTCGGCGAAGACATCATCTCCATGATCTACTCCGCCATCGAGGAGACCAGCAACCACTTTGAAGCCCTTGTCATTGCCAACCAGGGCGCCGACTTCTGCGTCGGCGCAAACCTCATGCTCGTCCTGCTGGCCGCCCAGGAAGGCGATTGGGATGAGCTCAACCGCGCCGTCCATCGCTTCCAACAGGCATGCATGGCCATCAAGTGCTCCCCTAAGCCCGTCGTCGCCGCTCCCTTTGCCCGTACCCTCGGCGGCGGCTGCGAGATTGTGCTCCATGCCGCTCAAGCCCAGGCTTCCGCCGAACTTTACATCGGCCTCGTCGAGGCCGGCGTCGGCCTCATCCCCGCCGGCGGCGGCTGCAAGGAGATGCTGATCCGCTATCGTGATGCCCGCCCCGCATTCGAGCAGATCGGCTTTGCCAAAGTCTCTACATCGGCAGGCGATGCACGCAACCTCCGCTACCTCTCACGCACCGACGCCGTCACCATGAATCAGGAGCGCCTCATTAGCGATGCCAAGGACGCCGCTCTCAAACTCACCCACTCCTATCTCGCCCCTAGCCCTCTCACCGCTATTCCCACCGGCGGCGATCAGGCCTTCGCCATCATGAAAATGGGTGCCTGGATGGCGCGCCAGGGCAACTACATCTCGGATCACGATCAACTGATCGCTGAAAAACTTGCCCACGTCCTCAGCGGCGGACGCCTCTCCGGCACCCCCGCCGTCTCCGAACAGTATCTGCTCGACCTTGAGCGGGAAGCTTTCCTCAGCCTCTGCGGCCACCCCAAAACCCAACAACGCATGCAGCACATGCTCAAAACCGGAAAACCTCTCAGGAACTAGGAGCCCACCATGCACGATGCCGTCATTGTCGATTGTCTCCGCACCGCCACAGGTAAGGCTCCGCGCGGTTCCCTCCGCCTCACGCGCCCCGATGATCTCGCCGCCACCGTCTTCCGCGCCCTCCTCGAAAAACACCCGCAGGTCTCACCCGACGAGATTGACGACGTCATTCTTGGATGCGCCATGCCCGAGGCCGAGTCCGGCATGAACATGGCCCGCGTCGCCGCTCTCCGCGCCGGCCTTCCCGATATGGTCCCTGCCGTCACCATCAATCGCTTCTGCTCCTCCGGCTTGCAGTCCATTGCCATGGCCGCTGAAAAGATTCGCGCCGGCGGCGCTCAAATCGTGATCGCCGGCGGAGCCGAGTCCATGAGCATGATCCCCATGACCGGCCACAAGCTCGCTCCCAATCCCTGGATGGTCGACCATCGCCCCGAGATCTACATCAACATGGGCCTCACCGCCGAGAATCTCCAGAACAAATACAACATCACACGCCTCCAACAGGACGAGTTCAGTTTCCGCTCCCATTCCAATGCGCTCGCCGCGCAGGCCGCCGGCAAGTTCGATGACGAAATTGTTCCCGTCACCATCGAGACAACGCAACTGACCGATGGCAAACCCCGGCAGCGGAAAGTCGTCTTTCAAAAAGACGAAGGCCCTCGCGCCGATACCTCCGTCGAAGCCCTCTCCAAACTCAAGCCCGTCTTCCATGCCACCGGCTCAGTCACCGCCGGCAACTCCTCGCAAACCAGCGATGGCGCAGCCGCCGCCTTGGTCATGTCCTCTCAAAAGGCCCAATCGCTCGGCCTCAAGCCCGCCGCCCGTTTCGTCAGCTTTGCCGCCGCCGGCGTCCCGCCGGAGATCATGGGCATCGGACCCGTCGTCGCCATCCCCAAAGCCCTCGCCCTCGCCGGCCTCAAGCTCGACGACATCGGTCTCATCGAACTCAATGAGGCCTTCGCCGTACAGGCCCTCGCCGTCATCGGGCAGGCCGGCCTCGATATCAATAAGGTCAACGTCAATGGAGGCGCAGTCGCCCTCGGCCATCCCCTCGGATGCACCGGGGCCAAACTCACCGCCACCATCCTCGGCGAAATGCGCCGCCGCAACACCCGCTATGGCATGGTCACAATGTGCATCGGCGGGGGCCAAGGCGCCGCCGGAATTTTTGAATTGCTGTAGGAGATCAACACCAATGGCTACTGTCACCGCGATTCCGCTCCAGACCAAAGGCGGCGGATTTCTGCTCGTCGAGACCGCCCCGGAGGCCATGTTTACGCCCGAAGACTTCACCGAAGAACATCGCGACATCGGCCGCGCCACCGCTGAGTTCTTTCAAAAGGAGGTCGCCCCCAACCTCGAAGCCATTCAACATCAGGAACCCGGCGTCGCCATCGGGATCTTGAAAAAGTCCGCCGCCCTCGGCCTTACCGCCGTCGTCGTGCCTGAAAAATTCGGCGGCATGGAGATGGATCTCACCTCCGCCATGATCGTCACCGAAAACCTCGCCAGGGACGGCTCCTACTCCGGTTGGCACGGCGCGCACAGCGGCATCGGAACCCTGCCCCTGCTCCTGTTTGGCAATGAAGATCAGAAGCAACGCTATCTCCCGCGCCTGGCCCGCGCCGAACTCGTTGGAGCCTACTGCCTCAGTGAACCACAGGCCGGCTCCGATGCCATGAACATTCAGACGCGCGCCGACCTCAGCCCCGACGGCTCCCACTACGTCCTCAACGGCCAGAAAATGTGGATCACCAATGGCGGCGGCGCGGACCTCTACACTATTTTTGCCAAGGTCGGCGGCGAGCACTTCTCCGCCTTTCTCGTCGAGCGCGCATGGCCCGGCGTCAGCCCCGGCGCTGAAGAGAAGAAGATGGGTATCAAGGGCAGCTCCACCACCGCTGTCTATCTCGATCACGTCAAGGTCCCCAAGGAAAATCTGCTGGGCGAAATCGGGCGCGGCCACATCATCGCTTTCAACATCCTCAACCTCGGCCGCCTCAAGCTCGGAGCCGGCACCGTCGGCGGCTGCAAGAACGTTCTCGCCGTCTCGCTCAAGTACGCCAAAGAGCGCAAGGCGTTTGATAAATCCATCTCCGAGTTCGGAATGATCCAGCACAAGCTCGCCGAAATGGCCATCCGGACCTATGCCGCCGAAACCATCAGCTATCGCGTCTCCGGCCTCATCGAGGCGCACATGGGCGACGGCTTCAACTGGCAGCAGCCCGATGCCGCCAGTGTCATGATGAAAGCCGTCGAAGAGTTCGCCGCCGAATGCTCTTACGTCAAAGTATTCGCCAGCGAAGCGCTCGACTATGTCGCCGACGAAGGCGTGCAGATCCACGGCGGCTACGGCTTCCATCAGGACTATGCCGTCGAGCGCGCCTATCGCGACTCGCGCATCAACCGCATTTTTGAAGGCACCAATGAGATCAACCGGATGCTCGCTACCGGCATGTTGCTCAAGCGCGCCCAGAAGGGCCGCCTCCCGCTGGTGGAGGCCGTCAAAGCCCTGCAAGCGGAAATCATGGCCGGACCCTCGCTCGAGCCCGATGTGGATGCCGATGCCAAACTCGTTGCCGGCGCCAAGAAGGCGGCGCTGTTCGCGCTCGGCGTCAGCTACCAGAAGTTCCTCGCCGATCTCGACAACCAGCAGGAGATTCTGGCCGGCATCACCGACGTCGCCATGACCGCCTTCGCCATGGAGTCCGTCCTCCTCCGCACGCGTAAACTTGCCGCAGCCGGCAAAGGGGAAAACGCCGTCGAAATGTGCGCCGTCTTTCTCCGCTCCTCCATGGAAATTGTCGAGTCCTCCGCCCGCAACGTGCTCGCCGCTTGCGGCGAAGGCGATGCGCTCCGCACCAACCTCGCCATCCTCAAACGCTTCACCAAATTTGAACCGGTCAACGCCATCGCGCTCCGCCGCAAGATTGCGGAGCGCCTGCTGGCCGCTGAAAAATACGTTGCCTAGACAGCCTAAAATTGTTGTGCTGGCCGGGCTCCCCGGCTCCGGCAAGTCCACCTGGCTGAGGAATCGCAAGCTGCCTGCGCTGTCCTCCGATGCTATGCGCGTTCTGTTGTCGGGCGATGTTACCAACCAGAAGATACACGGCAAAGTCTTTGCCGCGCTTCGATATCTCCTGCGTGAGCGCATCAAGCTGCGGTGCCCCCTCACCTACGTGGACGCCACGCACCTTACGCCCAAAGAGCGTAAACCGTATCTGGACATCGGCAAGAAATACGGCTGCCGCGTCGAGGCCCTGTTGTTTGATACTCCGCTGGAGGAATGCCTCCGCCGCAACCGCACGCGCGAACGCGTTGTGCCGGACTGCGCCATCCAGCGCATGGCGGCAAAATTGGTGAAGCCTAGCAAAAAGGAAGGTTTCTCAAAGGTCGTGGTCGTCACCTTTCCATAGCGGCATCGCGACCAATGCCCACAGCAGCGCGGGCAGCAGCGCCAGCACGCCGATGGCCAGTGAAACCGTTCGCACGCTCCAGCCATTGTCGATGGCGATGCCGGACAGGTATGTGCTGGCCGACATCGCCAGTACAAGAAATGCGAAGTCGGCTGAGAACACGCGTCCGCGAAAGCGATCCTCCGCCTGCGTCTGCAGCATCGTTGTCGTGAACACCCAGATCACCGCGCCGCCCGCGTGCGCGAGAATCACCGCGCCGATCGCCACCAGCAGGTTCGGCGAAACGCTCAGCAGCACGTAGCCCAAGCCGGCGCAGAGGAACCCGTAAAGGATTCCGCTCCGCTGCCGCTTCACAATGCTGCCTGCCCAGTAGCCGCCCGCCAGTGGACCCAGCAGGGCGCCGACACCGCGCGCGCCCATCAGTAGGCTCATGCCGAGCATCGAGGAGCGCCGCCCGGCGATCCCGCCCGCCGCGACCGGAAAAATTCGCTCGCCAAAGATGGGAAGGATCACGTAGTGCGCGCCCATCATCCCCAGGCCGAACTTGGCCAGCAGCGTCGCCAGCAAGCGCCCGTCGCGGCTGATGTAGCGGAAGCCTTCCAGGATCGGTGAGAAGTCAGCCAGGTCGGCGGCCTTCATCGGCGGATGCAGCGCCGCGTGCGGCTCTATCACGCGCATCCGGCGCAGCAGGTGCGCCGAAAGCAGAAAGCTCAGCGCGTTGATGACAAATACGGTGTCGCGTCCGAAGACGACCGCCAGCAATCCACCTAATGCCGAACCGACGGCCAGGTTGAAGGACCACGTGGTCGACGACAATGAGTTCGCCACCAGCAACTCCTCGGCGCCGGCAGTCACATTGGGAAGGATCGCGCTCCGCGCCGGTTCAAAGAAACCCCACATTAAAGTTTCAGAAAGGAGCAGAACATAGATGGGCCAGATGATGTCCAGGTGGCTGGCGGCCAGCATGGCCAGCACAATCACGCACCGCGCCAGATCGGCCGTGATCATCACCCCGCGCCGCCGCAGACGGTCGTTCAGCACGCCGGCCATCGGCGCCACCAACACTTGCGGCAACACTTGCAGGACAACCGCCATCGCCACGGCTTTGGCGCTGCCCGTTCTGTCGAGCAGCAGATCGTACAGCACCACCGCGTACAACCAGTCGCCGATCTCGCTCACCATCTGCGCCAGCCAGAGCAGACGGAACTCCCGGTTGCCGCGGATCAGTTGTACATAGGAGCGCGCATTCATCAGGGCGTGTACAACCCCATGCGCTGTTTGACCAGCCGTACGGTGGCATCCGCGATGGGAGAGACGCGTTCGGCGCCCTCGCGCAGCACCCCGGCCAGATAGGCCGGATCCGATGTGATCTCACGATAGCGCTGCTGCAGAGGTTCCAGATGCGAGACCACCATCTCGGCCACCTGCTTCTTCAGGTCGCCATAGCGCATGCCGGCAAAGTGCGCCTCCATCCGCGACTGGCTCCAACCGGAGAAGCCCTGGAAGATGGAGAGCAGATTGACCACGCCTTCGCCGAGGTGCGCAAAGTCCACCGCGGGCTGGGAATCCGTGGTGGCGCGCATGATCTTCTTGCGGATCACGCCTGGTTCATCCAGCAGCGCGACGGCGTGTCCCGCGCCCGCGGCCGACTTGCTCATCTTCTTTGTGGGATCGTCCAAACCCATCACGCGCGCGCCCACCAAAGGCAGGCTGGTGGCCGGCATGACGAACGTATCCCCATAGAGCGAGTTGAACCGCTGCGCGATGTCGCGCGCCAGTTCCAGGTGCTGCGCCTGGTCATCGCCCACGGGAACGATCCCGGCTTGGTAGATTAAGATATCGGCGGCCATCAGTACCGGATACTGCAGCAGCCCGTCGCCGATGGTTTCCTGAGCCTGCGATTTGGCCTTGTATTGCGTCATGCGCTCCAGCCATCCGATGGGCGTGACGCAGGTGAGCAGCCAACTGAGTTCGGCGTGGCCGTGCACGGTGGATTGCACCACCATGGCCGAGTGCTTCGGGTCGATGCCGGAGGCGATGAACAGCCCGGCGATCTCGAGGATCTTGGACCGCAGTTCCTCCGGAGGTTGATAGACCGTGATGGCGTGCAGATCCACGATGCAGAATATGCTTTCGTAGTCGTGCTGGATGCGGACCCAGTTCTTGATCGCGCCAAGATAGTTGCCGATGTGAAGGTTGCCGGTGGGCTGTACGCCCGAGAGGACTCGTGATTTCATGGAAAAGAGTGAACACTCTATCGTAAACCAGCTACGGTTTGAGAAGTTGGTTTATGGCGGCGACGCGCTGGCCCGCCAGGAGGGCCGCGTCATCATGACGCCGTTTGTGCTGCCTGGCGAGCTTGCTGCGATCGAGCCGGTGCAGGAGAAGCCAGGCCTTGTCAGAGGCCGCCTCATCGAGGTGGTCGAGAAGAGCCCGGACCGCGTCGAGCCAAACTGCCGCCACTTCGCGCTGTGCGGAGGCTGCCATTATCAACACGCCGGCTACAGCTTTCAACTCGCCCAGAAGGTGTCGATCCTCGGCGAGGTGCTGCGGCGCGTCGGCAAGATCGAGCCGCCGGGGGAGATCGATGTTGTGTCGGGCCCCGAGTGGGCCTACCGTAACCGGATCCAACTGCACATCGACGGCAACCGCATCGGGTTTTATGAGGCAGGCTCGCACCGCGTCAGGAACATTGATCAGTGTCCGGTGGCCTCGCCCAAGTTAAACCAATCCATCGAGACCCTGCGCGGGATGTTGCGCGACAAGCGCTGGCCGAATTTCCTGCGCGGCCTCGAGCTGTTCACCAATGAAGCCGAGGTGCAGGTGAACGTGCTCGACTCGGGCACGCGCCACGTGAACCGCGGTTTTTTCGAATGGTGCGCGGAGAAGATGCCGGGAGCGATGGCGTCTTCCCTGGAGTATTCCGCCGCCGGACACCTGTTTCGCGTGAGCCATCAATCGTTCTTTCAAGTGAACCGGTTCCTGATGGACCAGTTGGTGGAGACGACGCTGGCCGGAGTGGAAGGCGATAGCGTGGTCGACCTGTATGCCGGCGTGGGATTGTTCTCGCTGGCGCAGGCAAAGCGCGGATCGCGCGTGATGGCGGTGGAGTCGGGCACATCGGCGGTGATGGATCTCGAACACAACGCGCAGCGTGCAGGCATCGAGCTGAAAGCCATCCGCAAGCAGAGCGAGCAGTTTCTGGAAACACTCGGCGAAAAGCCCGACTGGGTGATTGCCGATCCTCCGCGGGCTGGGCTGGGCAAGTACGTGGTGCGGCGGTTGCTGGACCTCAAAGCGCCGCGCATTACGCTGGTGAGTTGTGATCCGCCGACGCTGGCGCGCGATGTCGCCGCGCTGTTGGCGGGCGGTTACCTGTTGGAAGGGATGACGCTCGTGGATCTGTTTCCGCACACCGCGCACATGGAAACGGTGGCGCGGCTGCGGTTGGGTTGATTGTTTCAGTATTCAATTGTCAAAGATCGAGTGGGGAGAATAGCTCGCTCGTAACTATTATTGCAGTGCGCGATAAAAGCTCTGGGGATACCGGCAGGGGGCGAACACCGGTAAGTGATTGATGTCAAATCCGTTTCTCCCGTTGAAATAAACTGGTCTCAGTTGTGAACAGGGCAGTTTGAAGCCAGTCCCCTGGTTGAGAAAAGCGAGGTACGTGTCGTAGACGAACAATCGGTGCCGCTGCTTTTCGGTGGTTTCCCGGAGGGTCGCCGGAATCGTGATGATTGGGTTCCTCTGCATGTACTGTACTGATGGACCCGCAGAACCGAGGCTGCGGGTCGGCCCAGCGCCTCGATCTTCCGGCGGTGGGCTTCAAAGAGCGCCAGGATCTGCCGCGCGGTTTCGGCGGCCTGGTTGGATGTACCCCTGAGGCCGGTCAGAAAGAACTCCACCCATGTCTCCCAGTCGCCGGCGGTCCGCACTCGGTCCAACAACTCGTAATACTACTGGCGGTTCGTCTTGAAGTATAGGCTCAGATAGAGGATCGGTTCGCGCAGGATGCCAGCGACGCACAGCAGGAACGTGATCAAGAGGCGGCCCAATCGTCCATTGCCGTCGAGGAACGGATGGATCGTTTCGAACTGCCGGGCCGCGTGCCGCCGATCCAGTTCTGGCTTGTCCGAAACTCACCCGGCTGTTTCTAACTGCCACGCCCCTTCGCCAGAAGGATCTCGTGGATCTCGAGCAGGAGTCGCAGCAAAAGCGGAAAGCCTTCGCGTAGGCGCCGCAGACCGTGATACTAGACTAGAGCACGCCCCACAACCAGCCCAATCACGGTTATTATTTCCGCCGAACTACTCCCGCTGCGCCGCCAGATGGCATAAGCAGTTAACGCAAGAACTTCTCCGCCCATTCCAAATGCTGCTCCATCACGTGCTGCACAAACTTGGGTTCGGTGGGTCCGTGCGGCTGGCGCGGATACAGGATCATCCTGGTCTCCACCCCTTGGCGCTTCAACGCGCGGTAATACTCATGCGCCTGCGTCGGAGGAACCCGGTTGTCATTCTCCCCATGCAATAGCAACGTCGGCGTCTTGGCCCGCGCGATGAACTGGATCGGTGAACTACGCGCATACACTTGCGGCAGATCCCACGGTGTGCCGCCAAAATAGTCTTCGTACACCGAAGGAATGTCCTGCGTCCCATACATGCTCACATGATTGGTGATGCCTGCGCCGATCACCGCCGCCTTGAATCTGTTGGTCTGCGTCACCGTCCAGGCCGTCATGTATCCACCGTAACTCCAGCCCATCACCGCAAGCCTTTCGGCGTCGGCCACCCCCATTCCGATCACGTGGTCCACACCGGTCATCAGGTCCTGGTAGTCGAGCCCGCCCCAATCCTGGATCACACGCTGCCGGAACTTCACTCCGTAACCGCTGGACCCGCGCGGATTCGGACGCAGCACCGCGTAGCCTTTCGCCGCCCAACTCGCGATAGGATAAAGCCCCGATGCCCCAGTAAAAGACTCGTTAAACAGGCCCGATGGGCCTCCATGAATGTTCAGGATCAGCGGAACGCGTTTCCCTTTTTCGTAGGCGGCCGGATAAGTGAGCAGTCCCTCCACCACTAAGCCGTCTTTACCCTTCCACTGAATCAACTCCGTCTTTCCCATCGGCGGCTTCTCGATGCCCGTATTGGCCTCGCTCACTCGCAGAGGCTTGCCCGTTCCCGGCCCCGCGCCCCGCAAAGCCATCACGTATGCCTCCACCGGCTCCTCCGGCGCCTGCAGCGACAGACCAAGATGCGTGTTCGTCGCATTGACTCGCGCCAGCCCGGCCGTCCCGCGCGTGGGCGCAAAGAGGACGGAAACCGGCCCGTCCACCGGCATCCGGTAGTAGACCATTCGCGTCCTCTTCATCTCCGAGAAAAGGATGCTCCCCGAATCCGGCGCCCAGCCGATCACCGTCGGGTTCTCATCGAAACTGGCCGGCAATTCGCGCGCCGCGCCACCGCCTCGAGGCAACAACACAATGCGTGATCCATCCATCCCCCGCGCCTTCAGCGGCGAGCGCTCGATGAGCAGGTATTTGCTGTCCGGTGAGTATCGGGGACCAGTCTCCGTTGCCGTGCTTGCCGCTATCTCCGCCGTCTTTCCTGTCGCCACCTCCACCTCGGCCACATCCGCCAGACGCCCCTCGTCGGCATCCGGCCGGGGCCGGTGCTCATAGGCGATGCGCGTGGAGTCCGGTGACCAATCGAACGCCCCAATGTGATACTCCTCCTGCACCACTCTCTTTGGTTTGCCTGGTAGTGCGTCCGCCAGAGACATCACCCATAACGATTGGTTCCTTGGCTTATCATCCACTACCTTGTAATCCAGCTTTTCCTTCTTTCGCTTCTCGAGCTCCTTGTCTTCCTCGGCCCCCGCAAATGCGATCTGAAGGCCATCGTTCGAGACCGCGTAGTTTCCCAGTGTCCCGGTCCAATCCGTCAACCGCTCCGCCTCTCCGCCCTCCAGCCGGATGCGGAACAGATTCCGCTTCCCGCTTCTCTCGGAGGCAAAAAACACCCACCGTCCGTCGGGCGAAAAGCGAGGCGATGTCGCGCTCTTTTCCCCGCGTGTAAGCTGCAGCCGCCCGGCGCCGTCCGCCAGCGCCACAAAAACATGTGTCAGGTTTTCGCTCTTCTCACCCTCGGTAATCGCGACGGTCTCCGTCCACAGCACGCGCTTGCCATCCGGCGATGGCGTTACCTCAGCCACGCCGCGAAACTTCATCTGGTAGGCCGGCGTCCAACTCTTGGTCTCCTGAGCAAAGGCGCACGCCAGAATCACAGTGCATAGAACGGCAACTCGCATTTTCCTCCGACTCCTTATCTACATCTACAAAACGATTCCCGCGCACCAAAGCAGGTATGCCATTGCCTGCCTTGCGCACAACCACCATAGCCTTAACCCCGGCACAGATTCGGATGGCCGCGGCGACCCGTACACCTGCAGGCCCCGCTGCTCCAGCAACCGCTTCACGCGGAATAAATGATATCCATCCGTGACCACAAGACACGAGCGCAAATTCATCCGCTGCATGATCTCGCCGGTGGCCGCGGCGCTCTGCGCCGTGGTTGCGCCTTCCTGCTCCACAATAATCGCCTCGGCCGGAACCTCGTGCCGCATCAGGTAGGCGCGCCCAACGTCGCCCTCCGTGAAAACCGGATCGCCGCCGGCGCCGCCTGTGGTAAGAATTCGCGGAGCCAGCTTCCTGCGGAACAAACTCAAAGCGTGGTCCAGCCGCGCCCGCAAAACGGGTGACGGTTTCCCCCTGTACTCCGCGGCGCCCAACACGACGATCACATCCGCGGGCCGCGCCTCGTCCACACTCGACTGTTGACGCACCTGCACAGTTACCAATGCCAGTGCCGCAAAGCTCACCAGCACGGCCATTCCGCCGGCTCTCCTCAGGATGCGCATTGTGCGTTATGAAACAGTCTACGACGAAGTCAGCCCTCGCGTGCTCCCTTACTTCCCGCGGGAGTGAGTTATGATGCAGTCTGCGACGAAACAATGGCAACTGTTCAGCGCCCGGAGATCGTCACCAGTCCGAAGAACCCGCTCCTCCGGCAACTCCGCCGCGCCGCCGCTCGTGGCACGCTCACCGAGGATGGCTGTTGCGTGGCCGAATCCTTCCATCTGCTTGAGGAGGCCATTCGCAGCGATTGCCCTATCCCGGCCGTGCTCTGCTCCTCATCGGTCCGTTCCACCGTCGAAGCCCATGTGCGCGGACTCAAGCAGGTGCGCGTTTTTGTCTTGCCGGACGATCTGTTCGCCGAGGTATCGGTTACCGAAGCCAGCCAAGGCGTCATCGCCCTGGTGAAGCCGCCCTGCTGGACCATGGACCATCTGTTCCGCGGCCGCGCGATGGTGGTGGTATTGGACGGTCTGCAGGACCCCGGCAATCTCGGGGCCATCCTGCGCGCGGCCGAAGCCTTCGGGGCAACCGGCGCTCTCTTGCTCAAGGGCACTGTCAGCCCCTTCAATCCCAAAGCTCTCCGCGCCTCCGCCGGATCCATCTTCCGCCTCCCTCTCGTCTCCGGTGTCGAGTCCGCCATGGCGCGCGCGGCCCTGGCCCAGCACCGCCTGGACATCTACGCGGCCACCGCGAAAGCCTCCAAAACTCTCAATGACATCGACCTCAGCCGCCGGCTCGCCCTCGTAATCGGCAGCGAAGCCCACGGCATCAGCCAGAAGCTGTCCGCCGCCGCCATGGATTTCCGCATCGTCACCACAGGGGTGGAATCGCTCAATGCCGCCATGGCCGCCGCCGTCATTCTCCACGAGGCCAGCCGGCAGCGCATCATCCGGCAATGACCCGCAAATGAGCCTCTTCGACATCCCTCCTCCTGCCGATCCCAGCCGCCCTCTGGCGGAGCGCCTGAGGCCGGAGACACTCGATCTCTTTGTCGGTCAGGAACACATCCTTGGTCCGGGTAAGCCGCTCCGCCGCCAAATGGAGCGCGACCAGCTTACCTCGCTCATCCTTTGGGGCCCTCCGGGCGTTGGTAAGACCACCCTCGCCCGCCTCCTCGCCAGCCACTCCAATGCCGACTTCGTCCCCTTCAGCGCTGTGCTCAGTGGCATCAAGGAGGTGAAGGAAGTGATGGCCGCCGCCGAGCGCAGCCACCGCATGGGCCGCCGCACCGTTCTCTTCATCGATGAAATCCACCGCTTCAACAAAGCGCAGCAGGACGCCTTTCTCCCCTATGTCGAGCGCGGCGACGTCATCCTCATCGGAGCCACCACCGAGAATCCATCGTTCGAGGTGAACTCGGCGCTACTGTCCCGAACCAAAGTCTACGCGCTCCGTTCGCTCAATTCCGATGAAGTGATTACTCTTCTGCGCCGCGCCATCGTCTTGTTGCAGGTGGAAGCCGGTGACGATCTGCTCGAGCAGATCGCCGTGCACTCCAACGGCGATGCTCGCTCCGCCTACAACCTTTTGGAACTGGCCTCGGCCGCCTCCACCGATGGCAAGCTGACCATCGAGATCATTGAAGATACCCTCCAACACAAGGTGCTCGTCTACGACAAGACCGGCGAAGAACACTACAACATCATCTCCGCTCTCCATAAGTCGATCCGCTCCTCTGACCCGGACGCCGCCCTTTACTGGCTCGCCCGCATGATGGAGGCCGGCGAGGACCGCCTCTATATCGCGCGCCGTCTGATCCGGATGGCCGTGGAAGACATCGGCCTTGCGGATCCGCGCGCGCTCGAACAGGCCATTGCCGCCAAAGAGTGTGTTCACTTCCTCGGCATCCCCGAAGGGGACCAGGCCCTCGCTCAGGTCGCGATTTACCTCGCCGTTGCGCCCAAATCCGATGCTGCCTATTCCGCCCTCAACCAGGCACGTTCCCATGTGCGCAACCATGCGGCCGAACCGGTCCCCCTGCACTTGCGCAACGCGCCCACTAAGGCCATGAAAGCATGGGGCTATGGCGAAGGATACCAACACGCGCACCAGTTCCAGGACGCCCTCACCGGCATGGACTGCCTCCCGACCTCCCTGGCAGGCGTACGCTTCTATGAACCTACTACCCGGGGGGTCGAGGCTCGCATTGCCGAGCGCCTGGAACAGATCCGCAAAGCTCGTGGCAAAACGAACTAACGTACGGCTATCACGTTGATTTCAATACGTGCAGTGCCAACAAGCTTAGCCACACCCACTGTAGTGCGCACGGGTCTAGGCTCAGTGAAGAACGTGGTGTACACCGCATTCATCCTCGGGAATAGTGCTATGTCCGTGAGGAATACGTTCGACGCCACCACATTGTCAAAGCTCATGCCGGCCTCTTTGAGGATCAGACCAATGTTGTCTAGCGTTTGCCGGACTTCAGCTTCAAAATCCTCCGCAACCTTGCCGGTTTTCAAATCGGAGCCAATTTGGCCTGCAACATAGAGCGTGTTGCCCGCCATGATTCCCGGGCTGAATGGTCTTCCCTTTGGGAATTCCTTGGGTTGAATGACCTTCTTGTCAGCGGCCGAGGCCAGGCAGGCGGCCATAGCGGCCAGGAGTAGGGTGTTTCGTACTAGAGTGAGCATAATAGGAATAATACACCGGAATAGTCCTGTTGTAGCCGCAAAGTACCACACTCGACCACATTTGGTACCACACCATTTTCCAATTTTCGTTCTATTGGGCCGTTCACGCCTATGAGCGAAACTCAAATTGTACACAGGGATGCGCACCGCGCAACCGGTGGTTTTGAAGGCATTCTCAAAAGGAAGAAAGGTGGCAGTGTTGCTTCCCTCAAACGATAGAACAGATAGAAGAGGATCCAGCCGCTTCCCAATAGAGCGTGAAGTCCGCTACCGGGTTTTGAACAAGAAGAGTAATAACGAAGCAGGCGGCGGCGCAACCATCAATATGAGCAGTTCCGGCATTTGTTTTTCCACCGAGCATGTTCTGTTGCCCGGAAGAACGCTCGAGATCGCGGTCAGTTGGCCGGCACAGTTGAATAACACGTGCCCGTTGAAACTGGTGGCCCGCGGCAGAGTGGTTCGCTTTGAACCGGGGAAAGCAGCCATTGAGATCCAGCATTACGAATTTCGCACGCAAGGTTCGCAGGGCTTGTCCATGCCCACGAGCTAGGTTTTCGGGCCGGTTTATTCTTTCTCCCCCTGAGCGGGACAGCGCTGTTTGGGCTGCTCCGCTCAGGGCTTTTTTATTTATCCGGGTTTATAATCAGAGGAGCGTCCGCCCCCGGCTATGAGCAAACGTTTTCTGTACGGCTCCGGCATCCTCCTGCTCGCCATCCTGGTGAGTCTGGTGGTGTGGCAAGGCTCCTTCTCGATGCCGATGGTCGGCGAGCCAAACGCCAATCAGACCATCCTTCTTTGGGCCGTTTCCACGCTCATCTTCATCCTCACGGTCACGCTCGGGTTCATGCTGTTCCGCATTGGCGTGAAGCTCTACGTCGAGCGTCAAAAAAACATTGAAGGCTCGCGTATCAAGACCAAGCTGGTCATTGGCGCGCTCTCCCTCTGCATCACTCCCGTCATCTTCCTCGTGTTGTTTTCCATCTCGGTCTTGAATCACAACATGAATAAATGGTTCAGCCGGCCGGTGGAAACTGTGTTGCACAACCTGTCGGAGGTGAGCCTCAGCTTCGCCCGTGAAACGCAATTGCGCGCCGATGCCCAGGCGGCCTGGCTGTCCCAATCTCCCGATGTGGGCGCCTACCTTTCCACAGGCGTCAAGGCCCCGGGCTTTCCCGGCACATTGTGTGCCGATAACGATATCGCCGAGGTATGGATTCAGCGCGACTCCGGCGAGCGCCTCCAAGTATGCTCGGCGCCAGCGCCCGGGGATGCGCCGGATCGCATGCACATCGGCAAGGCGCGGCTGGAGCGCGCCGAGCTCATCCTGAAGGCGCGGACCCCGCTGGATCTGGCGGCTAAACAGTTGCTCATTGAGAAAGAGGTGCGCGAGTATCAGGTGCTGGCCAGCGCCAGAAAGGAGTTCCGTTGGACCTACATACTCCTGCTCCTGCTCATCAGCCTGTTCATCCTTTTCCTGGCGACCTGGATCGCTCTCTTCCTCTCCCGCCAGATCAGCGTACCCATCGCCGCGCTGGTGGAGGCCGCCGGCCAGTTGCGTTCGGGCAACCTCGGCCACCGCATTGAAACCCGTGCCATGGATGAACTCGGCACGCTGGTGCGCGCCTTCAACGAAATGAGCTCGGAACTGGAAGCCAACGAGAAAGAACTGGAACGCCGCCACCGATTCACGGAAGCGATTTTGGAATCCATCCCCACCGGAGTGATCTCGCTTTCGGCCGAGCGCCGCATACAGCGAGTCAACACCGCGCTGGTGCAGATGTTCCCGGTGGATCGCGTATCCACCGCTGTCCGGCTCGAGGATCTTTTCCCGGCCGAAGACGCCCGGGAACTGCACTACCTGCTGAATCGCGCCAGCCGCATGGGGCTTTCCTCCGCCCAAATGGACATTAAGTCCGGCGGAGCCACTTTGCACCTTTCCATTACCGTCGCCGCCCTGTCCGGGCGTCACAGCTCCGGCTGGGTCCTGGTTCTGGAGGACACCTCGGAGTTGTTGCGCGCCCAGAAAGCAGCCGCTTGGCATGAAGTGGCCCGGCGCATTGCGCATGAGCTCAAAAATCCACTCACTCCCATTGCCCTCAGCGCCGAGCGCATCGGCAGGCAGGTGGATAAACTCTCGGGCAACCCCCGGTTGCCCGGCGAAGTCTTGCGCATTCTCAAGGAATGCTCGCTCACCATCTCCGGTGAAGTGGAGTCGGTGAAGAATCTCGCCGACGAGTTCTCCCAGTTCGCCCGTTTTCCGGCCGCACAGCCATTCCCATCCGATCTCAATGATGTCGTCGAGACCGCCGTTGCCGTGTTTCACGGACGCCTCGAGGGAATCGAACTCCGCAAGAATCTGGCCCCGGGACTGCCCCAGGTTTCCATCGACCACGACCAGTTCAAGCGCGTCGTGGTCAACCTCATCGATAACGCCGCCGAAGCCATGCAAAACTCCACTTTGCGACGGCTCACACTCACCACACAGATGGCTGGCCAGGACACTGTCGAGCTCGCTGTTACCGACTCCGGCTCCGGCATTTCACCGGAAGACCGGGAGCGCTTGTTTCTTCCCTACTTCTCCACCAAGTCGCGCGGCACCGGCCTCGGGCTGGCCATTGTCCACCACATTCTCTCCGACCACGGCGCGCAGATTCGCGTCGAGGCCGCCCATCCTCACGGCTCACGCTTCATTGTCGAGATCCCGGCCTTTTCTAACTCCGAAACACTCGCCCCTGAGGCATCCGCGGTGGCGGCCCTGGCTTCCAAAGGGTCGCCAACTGGCACAGGGCTCGCCGGCACACCGCCGGTGGATGGAACTGGCGAACTTTCGCGCCGGCGAGGCTCCGTTGTGCCAGCGAGTTCATCAAATGGACCTCTCGCATGAAACACGTTCGTATCCTGGTGGCCGATGATGAGCCGGGCATCCGGCAGTCCCTGTGCGGGGTGCTCCAGGATGAAGGTCTCTTCGCGCATGCCGTGGAATCCGGCGAGGAATGTCTGGAAGAGTTGAAGCGGCATCCTTATGAATTGGTGCTGCTCGATATCTGGCTGCCCGGCATCGATGGCCTGGAAACGCTGGCGCGCATCGAAGAGATTCCGGCCCCGGATCGTCCCGCCGTCGTAATGATCTCGGGCCATGCCAGCATCGAGACCGCCGTCAAAGCCACCAAGCTCGGCGCATTCGACTTTCTTGAGAAGCCGCTGACGATCCAAAAAGTGGTGGTGGTTGTGAAGAATGCCATCCAGCAGCGCAGCCTGCAGCTCGAGATTCTGAATCTGAAGGACTCTTCCGGACGCCGCCACCAGATCATCGGCGAAAGCGTCCCCATGAAGGCGTTGCGCCAGCAACTCTCCCTGATGGCTTCCACCAACGGACGAGTCCTCATTTTTGGCGAATCCGGCGTCGGCAAAGAGCTGGTTGCTCAGGCGATCCACGTCATGAGCGGCCGCGCCGCGGACCCCTTTGTTGAGGTCAACTGTGCCGCCATTCCTGAAGAACTGATCGAGAGTGAACTGTTCGGCCACCGCAAAGGCTCCTTCACCGGCGCCACCGACCATAAAATTGGCAAGTTCGAAAAGGCCGATGGCGGTACTTTGTTTCTCGACGAGATCGGCGATATGAGCCTCAAAACCCAGGCCAAGGTGCTCCGCGCGCTCGAGGAGCAGCGGTTTGAGCCGGTCGGCGCACATGAACTGATCCAGGTGGACGTGCGCGTCATCGCCGCCACCAACAAGAACCTAGAGGAGCAGATCGAACGCGGCAACTTTCGCGAAGATCTCTTCTACCGCCTCAACGTGATCCCTTTCTATGTTCCCCCGCTCCGCGAGCGCGTCGAGGACATTCCCCTGCTGGTGGATCATTTTCTTGGCGAGTTCATCCGTGCCTACGGCCGCAAGCCCAAGGAACTCAGCCCGGAAGCCTACCAGTTGCTG
>JAENWC010000301.1 GCA_016650235.1 Terriglobia bacterium | reverse complement strand
GATGCCGCCTTCCCCCTGAATGATCTCCAGAACGATACCCGCCGTGTTGACGTTGACCGCGGCTTCCAATGCATCCAGATCGTTCATGGGGACGAACCGGGCGCCAGGGACCAACGGTTCAAAAGCCTGCCTGTACTTCTGCTGCCCCGTGATGGACAACGCTCCCATGGTCCGGCCGTGGAAAGAGTTTTCTAAAGCAATAATCTCGTACTTCTCCGGACTGATTCGGCGGCCATGAGCGTGCACCATCTTCAGCGCTCCTTCAATGGCCTCTGTGCCCGAATTGCAGAAAAAGCTGCGCTCCAGTCCGCTTGCCCGGGCCATTCTTTCAGCCAGCAAGCCTTGATACTCGTGATAGTAGAGATTGGAGCAGTGGATGAGTTGACCAGCCTGTTCACGAATCACTTTCAGTAACCGTGGATGGGCATGACCAAGCGCGTTGACGCCGATTCCTGTAATCAAGTCCAGGTACTTCCGGCCATCCACGCCGAACATGTAGGAACCCTTGCCGCGCTTTACCGCCAGTGGGTAGCGGCCATAGTTCTGTATCAGATATTGCTTCTCGCGATCGATAATGCTTTGTGCCAGGGACTTTTCTTCGGCGGGCGCCGTCTCGGTTGTCATTTCTCCATGATAACCGCACGCGTTATTCGAACACTACATCCACGCCAATGGCATCATGATCGGAGAGCGGAGCCGGTCTCTCTCTCAGATCATGGATCACGCGGGGATCTCTCACGGATAACCCCCGCGTTGCAAACCAGTCGATTTTCAACGGACAACCCCCACCGTGCTCTCGCAACGACCATCGGATAAATGGGAAACACCAGCCCGGCACCCACTCCGCCAACCCTTTGTGAGCTCGCAAATCCTCCACATGATAGTAAATGGTGTGCTCGCCCAACACGTTGGAATCGCGATACTCAAATCCGGCCGCCTCCAGGAGTTCAAACAGCCGGCGCTCGAACCTGCGATACGGATGGAGATAGTGATTCCGAATCACATTTCCGGGACCCATAAATACCCGCAGCCAAAAGCCCATGATCGCGTGAAACGCAGTGGATGAATTGAATGTTGTGGTGTTCCAGTCGCCGCCAACGATAGCGGGACCGTGATCGGGAAGGGTTTTGAGGATGGTCTTCATTTGGCCGGCCCGGTGCTGCTGACTTGAGTTGGCGTCCAAATGCACGCACACCACCGTGACGGTCTGCCCTTGCACTTCAATCTCCGCCGACAATGCAGCCTGCCGCCCGATCCTCTGCTCTCTACTGGCCATCTTGTCTATGCCGTTGGTTAGGGGAATGGCTTGGATATTTTGAAGCGGGTAGCGGCTGAGAATGGCATTGCCATGGAGGCCGAGATCATTGTCTCCATCCACGTCTCTTTCAATCCCGGACCCCTTCACCAAGCTCAAATAACAAGGCGTAAAGGCGTAATGAAAGCCGAGTGCGCCAGCCAGTGCCTGCGCCACATCCACGTTGGCGCTCCGCGCCATGCCGACATCGGTTTCGGTAAGCAACAATACATCGCACTCAGCCAGGTAAGGATGGTGGCGGAAGGCCTCCAACTGCCCGGTGAATTGCTTGCCTCTTTCGATGTTCCAGGCAAGAACGCGCATGGTGGACTTGGGAGTGATGGAGACAACCAGCGATTTCGCAGTTTGGACGGAGTGCAAGACCTCTTCCACGATGGGTTGGATTTCGCGATAGGCTGGATTTTGCAGCAGGGCGGCGCTGGACTGGCTCGTAGATAGTTCGGCCAGCAGAGGCTTTATTCGGGTTCGAATCAACTGCGCGACTTCTTCGGCAGCTTTGGAGCTGTTCCAGTTCTCAATCTGCATCCGTGACTCTTCATAATAGCGCCCTCCGCGGCTCCCCGGCCTCATCCGAGAAAAGCGCAGCGTCGCATGCCTCGTTCCATGGGAGCCGGGTAACCAATCAAACTGAACTGGTCAAGCGCAAATAGAACAACTGATTCCGCGGATTCGCTTCTGGCATGACGCACTTCTTTTTTCCACGCGGTATAGGCATCCCCAATACCAACCAGAAAACTCCGCTTGTTTCGAGGGAACCCTTTTGCCGCGCCAAACTCGATCGACATGCGGGCAAGATCGAGGTTTTTCTCCAGTGTAAAGGTGAAGCTCTCCGTCTTGAGGCAATCGAGCGCCGCGGGCGTCCAACTGGCGGGATAGTTGATCGCTCCGGTGAAGGGGTAGTGATTTACATCCGGTGGATACAGGACTTCGAACTTACAATTCGCATGAGATGCTGAAACATGGTTGATGACGGCGGTTGTGAAATTCCCGATCATCAGCGGCAAAAACGCTGCCTCTTCGGGGTAGAGAGAGGGTTCGGCGCTATTGCTGGTGATCACCGCCATGGGGTGGCCATGCGCAGATGCAAATGTTGACTTCGTATAATCATCGTAAAATGGCATCCCTGAACCAGCCTTGGGAAAGTACCACCATTGCACTTCGCCAAACTGTAAGTAGGGCTGCATCCCTTCAGCCACCTGCAGGTCGGCCATATCAAGATAGACCTGCTTCCAGTAGTTTGTGCTGGCCGGGGAAAAATTGGTCTGAACGGCAGGCGTGGTCAACAGGACCGGCGACCCATCCGGGTATCGCTGCGCAATCCCGATTGCCTCCGATGGATCCCCATGCTGCAATTCCATGCTGAATGCGGCCGCCACATCGATACCGTAAAACTTCATCGCTTTGAAGAAACTGCGGGTCCAATCCCTGGCCGCCCGGTTGATCCTCGGACTTGCGATCAAATCGGTATGCCAAGACCCGTCAACACCCCCGGCGAGTGTGGGGCCGCTGACAAGTGTGTGGAAACTGCCGGCGCTCGGCGATGAGGCGAGTGTCACGTTGTTTCCATCGAGCCCCATGGACCGGGAGAAGATGGTCAGACGTGTCCCTTGCGCCGCGGCCCACACAGCCGTGTATCCGCGGTTCAATTCCAATTCGAAAGCCTTCGCGAGAGTCTCAGAGGTATCCCCAATCCGGTTTATGTGCTGAATCACTGCATCGCTGCTAGCCGGCTGCCCAACCCTCCCGATCCGCAACTCAGTTACTTCACTAAACACTGGAGTCCCCACGAAATCCACCGTTGCCGAGGCATAGGCATGGTTATCACGAACCAGTTCATAGAACCACAATGCGCCGGCGTAGTGGTTTGCTCTTCCATGACATCCCAATGAATGGATCATCCAGGCCGTTCGTTCGGGAGATATCGCGATGGAATGATCGGTGTCCCAGTCCGTGGCCAGGGTGACCAGTGGGTCCTCGGCAATCACCAACAATGATGTCGTCGGAATCGCCAGTTCGAGAAAATCGAAGTACAGGTACGAGCCAGGCGCACCATTGTGGGTTATCGTAACGGTGTGAGCGCCTGCTCCAAGAACCCCCAAAGGGATTCGAATTAACACGTCTTCCCCGGCAATCAGTAAGTTCTCCGTCTGCAACGGTAGACTATCCACCTGAATCTGAACCAGTGCCGCGTTGAACGCATATCGACTGCCAAGTAACAGCGTGTGACTCTGAGGGCAGTGGTACTGGCACACGATCGTCGATCCTGGACTGGTGCTGCTATGGATCAAGCCGCCTGAAAAGTTCCCTTTCCCCTTGGTCCAGACACCCGTGTACTGAACGCTGGTATTGTCGTCTTCGATGCGCCTTGACCCGGGCCCTGCCACTTTGTAAAGCCGGTTTGACCCGGTTACCGCCCAATTCGACACCCGAACCTCGAACTCGCTTCGCATGAAGGACGCATCCTGCAAGTCTGCCGAGTACGTCCACCTCATTTTCCTCACTTGACTCATCGGCACCGGGCGTCCATCCACCGCCAACAGCGCTCCGAAGTTCAAACTCACGCGCCATTTGGTGGGCGATGCTCCACCAGAGAATTTGATCGACTGCGGGCTCCAATTCTCCGTCGCTGCCCCCGATACAAAACCATAGACGCCGAGACGATTCCCGTTCGCGCCCGTTGTGCTGCTCAAGATCGTCTGGCCGGCGCCCACGTTGATGAGACGGATTTTCGCCCCAATCCTCACCGCATCGAGAACGGGGGAAAAAGTGTTCACGCTGTCGACTATCGCTTGTACAGCGGATTCCACCGTATCCGTGGAAGTTACCTGGTGGGTATAGTGTTCATCAAAAAAGGAAATGCCCACATAGTCGCCAGTGGTCAAAGTTCCCTGCAACTCCAGTTCCGCGGCCGCCGGCACATAAGATCCTACTATCGGTACAGAATGATCCCTCAACCGTACTTTGAAGAAATCGTCTATCCCCCCGCTCCGTGTCCAAACCCGAAGAAAGGGCCAATCCACGGTCGGGTACAAGTCTGAATCCATCGGGATGCAGTTGAAACACTCTTCTTCATAGGTGAGTTGCAGGCCACTCAAATCACTGTCGGGAAGATTCCGAAAGTGAGGATGCTCAAATACATTATCGCGATTCCATTCCACGACGCTCCAATCGAATTGTTGGCGCCAGGTGCCGCTGATTCGGAATCCGTTAGCCGAGGATTCGCTGAACGCGGCAATCGCCGATGGCCGCTCAAAGTAGCACTGGAGGTCACGGTCCGGCCTCAACTTTTCAAGATTTTCTGGCATGTGAGTCCCTACAAACGAATCGTCACAGTGAGATCGCGGCCCGCGGTGGAATCGAAGGTTTGTCCGGCCGAAGTGATGTTCAATGTCATTTTCGACAGCGCCGCCAACGGCGCTAGAGAGAACCCGTCCACAACGTTTGAGATGGTCGCACCGACTGGTATGGTCAGCGTCGTGTAAACGTTGTTGTCAACCCGGAGCTGCAATTCCACCGGAACTCCGGTGGGGGCCTGTGCTACGGTTGCGAAGACATCCCTTACGGAGTGGGCATCCTCCAGGATCAACGGTGGCGCAGCGCCGGTTTCGATCGCGAGGAAGCCTTCCACCTGTATCGTGAATTGCCCGCCCGACAGAGTCCGTATGCCTTTATCCACGGTACCCGTGAACGCCGCCTTCGATGTTTCGCTGCTTCCGCGGTTGTTGTGCATCATGAAGTCGGCCGCGGCTATCCGGACGTCTGGCAGAAAGATCGGATAGCTATAGCTGCCGCTGGCCGGGCTCCCAAAAAAGTCCCGGCTGAACGGCATCACATACACTTTCCGGTCCAGGTGGTGGACTGCGGCGCCGCCGTCATGGGCAGTTGCAAGACTCCCATGCGAGCCACGCTTGACCGTGTATGTGACCCCACCGGCCACCCCTTCTACTTCCATAACTTCGCCGCCAATCTGGATCAGGTCGCCTACCTGCGCCCCACCACTCGCTACCAGGACCACCACGGTGCTGACCGCATCCACCGCGGCCGCCAAGGCGGAGGAAGCCGGGCTCAAAAGCTCATTCCAGTAGTGCAGCGTCAGGCTGCCTGCGCTGATCGTTCTTGTGTTGTTCAGATCCGTGAACGCGATCCCGAGCAGTTCCACCGTTCCCTGTCCCGTCGGATAGAGCCCATAAAGCGCTGGCGGGGGAACATCTTGGTCCAGTTGGGATCCGTTCGCGCCAAGGATTCGCCATCGGGTCAACGGAGAAAGTTCGTATCCGGACTCGCGGCCATGAATGTTCACCGCCTGTCCAAGAATTTGAACCGTTGCACCTTCCCGGTTCGGGACATCAAACTGAACCGGGCTGACCTTGCTGGTGGCCCCGAACCGCCAACTCGATTCAGCGATCACGAACACGCTGGTGCCGTCGGGAATGGTATCCCATTTCTTCTGCAGCGTGATCGTGTTTGCAGTATGCGACAACACCGTTCGCTCCTGGCCCCGTCCCGTGCCGCCAACAATCCGCACCGTCATCCCGGTGTACTCGCCCAGACCCATCTGCATAGTTCCATTACCGATTGTGTCCACCCCAAAACTGGTGGCAACCGTTTCGGGATATTGCTCCAATCGCCATTCGAATTTGGCGTGATCATAATTCCCATCGGGTGGACCAATCAACTGGGTACTGAGCCCGGGGTCGACAAATGAGGCCGCCACTGGTTGTACGGTTGCTATTTGCAGCATCTGCTGGGGATTCCGGCCGCGATATACCTGAAACCCTGTAGCTCCGGGTGAAAACCGTAACCCTTGCAACGTCACCCTATTGGTGTTAGTGCTCGATGGAATTGAGGCGCGAACGACGAAGGATAAGTGACTCTCACCGCCATCGGCATCATCCGCGGTCACTGCGTAGTAAAGAATTTGCCCACCTGCGATGCTACCGCCGGTCGAGTCAATCCCAGCAGCGAGCGAAACATAAGGAATTCCAACGCTGCTCTGGGCCGGCAACCTCGGCGCGACAAAAGATACGCTCAAGATAGCGGATACACCGCCGTCGGCATTCTCTTGGGTTGACTCTATTACCCCAAATTGTTGTTCTAGATTCTCGTCCAGTTCCGTACCGACAAGCGGCCTGGGCAGCGTGACGTCAGCATTGGGCTGACGTCGCGACACTCCACCGCCCGTCCCGGCCACGTCCGTGTACCACCCGTCGTCGTGGATCTGTGCTTCGATGGTCGCGTGGCGATGATTCAACCCCGGCGCAATTCGCGACACTCGAAATGGCTGTCGCTGCAAGCCTTCCTTGAGATAGGTGATTGTGATGAGATCCCCAGGCTTCAGCCCCATGGATTTGACACTCGTTTCAAACTGAATCCATACGTTTCCTCGAATTGACTTCTCCAGTTGACGCTGCAGGATCCTTGTAGCCTGGTGAAAATTTGCGATTCCAAATGCATGCACCGCTACGCTCACCTCTTGCCCAATTGCGACCGCGTCCTCTACGTCCACCAGCGAAAGACTGTCTTGCTGGAACTCATTGAACTCATCTTGAAACTCGATACTCACCCGATTCGGTGTTTCCGGTGTACTTCGCGACCACAGCCTCACGCTCGACTCGCCATTTTCCCTCCGCAGTATGCCGGACGCGCCCACCGTGCCATCGCCAAACTCATACGCGGGCCACCCGCCGTTCAGTGCGCTGGTGCTGTTGCTTCCTGCCGGCTTCGCCGGCTGCTGATCCGCGATCGTGCCCTCAGCCCGCAATTCCAGCAGCCCGGTGTTGCCATAAACGAGGTAGAGACCCGCCGAATTTCGAACTCCACGAATTAGATCGGCGGCGCTCTTTCTTCGACGTACCGTAAGGTTGCATTGATAACGCGCGATGGACGTCGCATTCCCGTACAAATCTTCAGCGGGAATGACCTCGGAACAGTAATCCGCAACCCGGGAGAAACTGCCCAGGTCAACTTCATCCGTCTTCCATCCGCTCCTTCTCAGTAAATCCAGAATGATCCATGCTGGATTATTGGTGAACCCTTCCCCGCCAGGGTTGCCATCGGAAAGATATTGGGGCAGCCGATTGCCTTCCAGCAGTACGTTCATGCGAGGTAGAGATTTCCCGTCGTTTACGCGGTTCGGCGCCACCACGGAAAGGTATGCCATGCTTCCGTATGGATCCCCCAAAGGGTTTCCGCTTTCATCGGCAAAGTCCAGATTGAATCCGCCGGTCACTCCCCCGCTGCTCACAACGTTGAACCATCCCGTTGCCGTCATGTTCTTCCCCGGCACTCCCTGCGGAATGTCAACGTCGTTCACAACTACCTTCACCACACTGTTGACCTCTCCCGCGCCCAACAAGACTTCGATCCGCGTCAGGTTCCCATCGTTTCTCGAAAACACGATAGGTGGTTGTGTCCAGACTTTGCCGTAGTTGAGCGGAACAAAATCATTGAATCGCGCTAGATTCTCGGATACAGGTGATGCATGGTTCGTCTTCTCTCCGTAGCCCCTCACCAGAGTGCTCGCGGGGACAAACTCAATCCCCCCAAATCGTCTGGTCGGAACTCCCTGATTGTCCTGCTTGAACATTCCCCTTTGTTCACAGGAGGCGCGGGTATAGTCGCAGCTATTGTAGACGGACGAGGAGCCGTCAAGATTGCCTAACCCACCCGTAAGATCCGCCGAATATCCGCAACGGAAAAACGGTGAGTAATTCCCGCGCCCTCCCCCATCCAGTGCTTCCTGGCGCTGATCGGGCGTCTTGGGAAATGTCCAGGGACACCGCCGTTGGATACGGACCTCCGGCAGCAGCATTCGCTGAAGATTTAACCGGTTTGTGAAACCCAGTCGAATGGCGGACTCCGTGATCTCCTCCGGCGGATTGCCTACCCCGCGGAACAACACCATGCTCTCCGATGCCGCGACACCCAGTTTCAAATCAAAAAACAGAAATGTCGCCGTAAGCCTTGCGCCCTTCCAGCCCGGCTCCTGCGCGATCTGAGAAAAGTGGGAATCGGCATTGGCAAGCGTAATCGAAATCCGGCCGATGGAATCGATTCCGTCATCCGATGCGGCCCGGAGTTCAAATAGGTTGTGACGTAGGACGCGCGGCGCGTAGGTGCGCCCATTGGCCACCACTGCATGCGTGCTCCAATTTTCCAACGACCCGGACGGCAACACGCAATCGAACAGGATTAGCGGTGTTTGCGTTACGACTTGTTCTTTTAGGTCAGCAATAGTCGGCATCGTGTCTCATCCTTTGATTCCGCAGATGACCTGTAGGCGGGTCTCGTAGTCATCCGGCCCTTGCGCGCCAACAATCAGCTCATCCTGGTTGAACCTGGACTCCGGATACACCCCTCCTTGGAGGGTCGTCTTCTTGTACGGAGAGGCAGTAATCTGTGCTTCCACCTGTAGTCCAAATACGTCCACCATCGCCGCCGCCGGCAGTTCGATCTGGAAGCGGACCGGGGCCAGATTCGAGTTCAATGTGAACGTGCTCTCCACGCGCCGCCACTGGCTTCGGGCGCTCACGACGGCCGTTTGCCCTGCCTGATCGGTGAAGGCGGTCAACGAAACCGTCGCTGGAGTGATGCTTCGCAGATGCAAACTGAGGCAGTAGTAGTGTGCTCCAGTAACCGCCACCGCCTGACGAATCGACTGTTCCGTCTGTGCACCGTTGCTCAATCGCGTGGCGCGGGTCGTGCCCATCGGGTCCACGATCCCCTCCGTCGCCTGCAGTAGCCCATCTCGAACCCAAACCGGCTGGTTAAGGCCTTCACTCCAGGCCAGCAGATTATCGCTTGGATCCGCAAAGGTAAAACTCTCCAGCCGTCCCTCCACATCGGTGAAGAATGTGCGCAGCCCTTCCATCTCGTTCTGCGATAGCCCTCGATAGCTGAGATCCCATTCGATCTCACCTCCGTTGGCGTCGTATAACTTCGTGCTGCTCCCATCCAGGGCCTGATTCACAATCGACCGGTTCCGCCGGCGTTTCGCGAATGGGTAGTGAGCCATCGCACCAGTCGATAGTTGTGGGTAGTACCTCATATCAACTCCAGTTCTCCGCAACTTTCAGAACCAAACGGCAATCTCCCGTGGCGGCATAGTCCGTTACCACTTCCGCGTTTTCAAAACTGCAGTCGGGGTACACCGTTTCTTCCCACGGATCAAAAAACTCAAAGGAACCAGCTTGGCCTTGACTGGATTCGAAGAATCGCACCAGTTCGGATACTTCCCCCTCGTTCAGCAGGGACAAGGCAATCGTCCACTTCTTCAGTCCGCGCTTCTGGTCGCGATATCGTTGCTCACTCCCGTCCAGAAACTTCTGAACCTGGGTCGAGAATCTTGCGGTTTTCCACGCTGGATATTGCATCACAGCACCCGTTTTTAGCTTTGGAAACTCTGCCATGGCTTAAAGGTCCGTAATGACATCGTTTAGAGAATGCATGTTCAGCATGGCTTCCCGAACGGCCCGCGCAATGCTTTCGCTATGGTCCATGAATGACCGGCTGTCGATTGTCTGTACCTGAATCGTTATTGGAGGTGAACCGCTCGCCCATCCACTTCCGTTCCGCCGCGGTAACCCATCCTGCCCGTAGCCCACCTCTTCCAGTCCGGGAATTCCCGTTTTGCTCACTGCGCCATCCAGACGAATTGGAGGTGGCGGCACATACAACTGCAATGGCGATGGCTCTTCGTTCTTTTTGCCGCTGAACAACTTGATCAATCCTCCGATCAAGGGTGAAACCGTCAACCCGCTGCCGGCGCCGGACATGACCCGGCTCACCTGTCCTACCGCGGATACGGCCGAAGCAACGGAGCTCTTCCCGCTGTTCTCCAGTGTTGCGCGCGTGTTCTCATCCACACTCTCCAACTGCCGCTGACTCGTTTGCCGCAAGTCCCCGATGTTCCGGTTGAGGTTCGCAATCTGTTCCCGCAGAAGCCTCACACTGTCCGGCTCGGTGCCCGCGGGCGCCGGCCCGCCTTCTTTTTCTGGAAACGTAGTCTCCACTGGAGCGCTCGATCCGCTAACGCCGATTCGTGTTGGAATCGAAGCAGCCAAGTACTCGCGCAACTCCGATGCGGTGCCCTGCTCCCCTTGCGCGGCGCCAATCAACTCCAAGAGCCGCTTTCGGATCTCATCTTTGGTCACGGTTTTTCTCCTTTGTCATTTCTGCCTCCAACAAACAGAAGGCTTCCGCCTGCCGGGCGGGCCGTTCCATCCCATCGGTTCCACCGAGCGTCTTCCAGGCGAAATACTGCTCCAACCACGCAAGGCTTTCCGCTGTGATAAGCGACTTTGGGCATGACGACGCCGTCAACTCGTTCCTGGCCCACACGATCATCGGTGGTCCATCCTGCGCCCCGGCTATAAATCCACACCGGCGCTTTTTTTCCAAACCGCTTTTCCGGCACGCGTCGCATCTCCAAGCGGCTTGATTGGAGAACTGAAAATGGAATGCGACGGTTAGTTTTTTCGCTCTTCCTCGCTCAACTGGCATTCCGCCCGGATCGCTGCCAGAATCTCCTTGCACAAACTCTCCGGACCCGCTTCTATGACAGCCGCCGGTGTCGCTGGACTCCCATCGATCATCAGCCCCTCAATCGATACGAGCCCCCACTGCAAGTACAGCCGGTCAATCTCCTGTGTCAACAGAGCAGCCTCAATCTGATCGGATGCCTTGTCCCCTGCCGCTAAACACTCGTAACGCAATCCCAACTCGCGCACTCTCTTGGTGAGATCTATGCGCCGGCTCAAGGACATTCGCGAGATCGAATACGATATCCCTGGCGACGTCTCCGATGCATGTTCAACGATACTGTTGTGGTTCATCGCACTACCCAAACGCCACAACCAGTTCGTCGTTGGAAACGCCCTGCGCCTGGCTGCTGCTGAATCGCCACTGCAGCCGTTTGTCCCCGTCATCGAACTCAGGTACGTTCGGAATAAGGCCCTTTACATATACACCGCACAACTGCCCCGCCTCCTGGCCCAACTGAAGCATCATCGGGATGGGCGAACGCTGCCGTGCCGCCTGATACAGCGCCCTCGTCTCCGGCGTTGTGTTCGTAAACAGGCGGAAATTCATCGTCACTTTCCTTTGCCCCGCCACCAGACACTGTGCACCCTCCAACCCGAACTCGCGGTCCCGCGACTCCAAATCGTTATCCAGGATCACTTCAGCGTCCAGTACGGAAAAAAACTGCGTTGTGCCATTCCCGAACCAGGCCTGGCCTAAATTGCCTGGTACCACTGCGTAATTCCATGCCCCAATGGCGGGCTCCATGGGAAACGCGCTCAGTCCCGCCTGGCCGGACGTATGCGTGGCGCTATCCACCAGCTCCCTCGCGATGCCCAGAAACCGGAACTGATGGAAGTCGCCGTTCACGCCGATTCGCAGTTGGTTTACTCCGCAACCTGCAAGGATCCGCTGCACTGCCTCCTGCGGGTCCCAGTAATCGCAGATGCTCACACTCGGCAATTCCGTCGCCGGCAGATAGGTCACTGTTGCTCCGATGCTTGCGCCGGCGATTGGAGTCGTGGCGAAAGGCGCGTTCAGGATCACTGTTTGCGCGTCCACGATCGCCGAAACAAAGCGGATCTCTCCGCCGCATTCCACCGCTTGGTCCACAGTCAGTCCATGCGCGACGGTAAATGTCATCTGCGTGCCGCCTGCTATGCCTAGTAGCGTGCCGCCCGCAAATGCGACCGGGGCGCTCCCGAGCGCGGCTTGAAACAACGGTCCGTAGCTCGGCTCCGGATTCGGCTCCGCCCAGCCGGTCAGAAACGTCTCCAACTCAAACGTGGTTCGCTTTCGGAACCCGCTCGGGAGCCCCACAAACGTGCGTCCCCCGGTCTTGTCGCGCCGGTCCGGCAGTTCCGTTTCATGGCGCACCGCTAGTTTTACGGCTGGAATCCGGTTCTGCTCAGTGACGAGAGCCGCTATTCCGAAAGTTGCCTCCAAGGCCGCGTAAAATCGATTGTCGTTCGATGAGATATAACAGGACATGATTTTGGTTCCACTCTCTTCCTAACTCAGGCTTACATCCAGCTCGAGGGTTACTTTTGCCACTTGCAAGTAGTTCTTCCCCCCATGCTTGATGCCACCAAAGGCGACTTCGTATCCGCCTCCATAACACATTCCCACGGACCACTCCCCCCGGCTCCGGTCCAGCACATTCGTGAGTGCATCTACATATGCCTGTAGCGACTGCTCAAGATTCTCCAGCCGGTCTTGCGAAACCCGGACTTCCATCACCATGTGCGCCTTGCCCGAAAACCTTCGAAACTTCTCCGTTTGCAAATTCCGGATCCGTTCGCAATAAACATAGACCAGCGGATACTTGATCCCGCTGCCGCGCTCGGCCAGTTCATTGGCCACGTTCTGACTCAAGATTTGTCCGGCTGTAATCGAGGCCAACTCCAATGGTTCCGGCAATTGCAGTTGCGCCAAACTCGCCGCAAGGCCCTGATCAGACCGTAGAATTTCCGCCAGGACGGACGTTGAGACGCTGCCCACTTGTGCCATTGTCTTCATCCCCTCTGTAAAGTCCGGTTCAGTCTTAAAAACCGGTCCGGTGTTTGTCCCGCCCCAGGCGGTTCCCCTTCCACCAATCCGCCCGCCGGCATGATCCAATTCGCGCCGGAACTAACAGTGGTGTTGTTCTGCTGTCCCATGTCAAATTCAGATAATCCAACGTAAACGTCGAAGGTCACTGCGCTGGCTGGCGGTTGCCCTGCCGTTACTACCAATGCTTCTCCATCGGAGGTAGTCTGAACCGTCGCTTCACTCGGTGCGCCTCGTTCCCCAATCACATTCCGCCACGCTATGCTGACCACAAAGCTCGCCCCGGCGCCCCCTCCACCATTCACCGACAACAGCGGCGCCGCCGCGCGATCGATCGGTCGAGCCACCACGCCAACGCCCGTCTTCAACAGCAGCTCCGATGTGTTCCTGGCCAACTGAACAAATTGTTTCCACTTGCCTAGGTACCGGTCATTCAATTGGCTGTTATAGACATCCCCGTACACCAGTCCCAGCGTTTTCAGCGAGTGCCATTGCTGAAGCCCCGAAGTAACTACTACGTGGTTCAACCCGTAACCGTAGCTGTTCACACTAGACGAAGATCCATTGGTGTAGCGCAGAAGAAACGCTTGTAACTCCAGACCGATTTCCTGCTCCGCGAGTGACAGCTTCTTTGTAAGGTCAACCCCTTCGATTCTGGACACCTCCAGGATCGCGCTGTCGTAAGCCTGAAGGTCACTCAGGCTGGAAATATTGGAATCTGTAAATAGTGCCATTTGGATACCCTCGTCTCGCTTGCAACCTATCCCTTCGGATTCTTCCCGCTACCCTTCCAGGAGCGCAGATCCGATTCCGACACCAGCGTCACGTGGACTCTCTCGCGCGCTGCCTCTTCTTCCGCAATGCGCCTCGCTTCTCGAATCCCTTCGTAGAACGCGGCCGCATCCTTCTCACTCGCCAGGCTGGCTTTGCCTTCCACCACCATCCTGGCTGCTGTCAAACGCAAAACTTCCGTCCGGATACCGGACTTTCCTCCGTCCGGCGTATCCATGCTCACCACCACCGCATATTGTTCCGGGATTGATTGCTCGATTTCGCGAATCTTCCGGTAGTACAGTCTCAGGTCCATCGTTTGCCTCCCAAATAGAAAAAGCGCCAGGATCCAGGGCCGGTTGGCCCTGGCATCCCAACGCTCCAATTGCCGTCGTTCTCTCTTCCGCGTCTCCGCGGCCTTTGTTACCCAGCCGCGACCAAAGGAAGCGGGCTGTTACGGAGACGCGTAAAGGGCGCCGTCCGCGCCCACATACTGGTCGGAAACACGCGTGTTAGCAGTGCGGACGGCAGCTACGTTTTGCGCGTGTTTTCAAAAGTTAGCTCTTCACTTGCACACCATGACCGTTCCGCAGAACCCCCGTTCCATACAGAATGTCAACGGTGAATTGCTGTGCCAGAGTATCCGGCTGGTAGCTCATCACAACACGCATGCCGAAGTTGCCCAGTTCGGCATATTCAGCAATCGCGCCGGTGCCCAGCAATGGCTGGGGCAGGCGGCGTACCACCAGACCCAACGCATCCTTGGCGAACGCGATATTGTTCGTAGTGACTGGACCACTGCCGGTCTTGGATACAAACTGCGACCGGAACACGAAGAAGTCCTTCATCTTACCCACCGAGCCGTCCACCAGCGCGCGCAAGCCAGCCTCACCGGCAGTCCGGTACTCGCTGAAACGCAATATCTGACGGAGCTGCGAATAGGCCTCGCCGCTCACCACCAAAAACTTCGATGCGCTGGCGGGAACCTTTGCATCAAATAACTTCGTCTCGGCGGCATCAATGACCGCTTCGGTCAGAGACGTCCCGGCAGTTCCGATTGGAGCGTTGGCCGTCAACTGCGAATATAACGCCAACAGGTCCGATTCGATCTTTTCAGCCAGCGCCGTCACCGCGGGCTGCATGTACAACCGCAGAAGATCCGGCACCGCCAGAACCTTCGTAACATCCGGAATTTGGAACGTTGCTTCCGCGTGGGTGTTCAACACGATCTGCGCATTCCCCAAACTCGGGTTCTGCGTCACAACGGTTCCACCCTCGGCGATATTGTTGGCCACCAGGGTCGGCGGGATCGGTACATTCACCGTATCGCCGGCCTGGGCCAGTGTCGGCTCGAAATCGCGATTGACCAGGTTACCCATGACAAGGTTACCCATCAGTGACGGCAGAGCATCAGCCGCCACCAGCTTCACAATCGCCTGAGCCACATTTGCAGACGTAATAGCAGGCATTCTTTAACTATTCCTCCTAGCTTTTTCTTACTCCGGGCACTCCCGTTGTGCCCTCCTACCCAAACCTCAGTTGCCTCGCAACGATTGCAGGGCGATACGGGAAATCTCTTGGCGCACTCGTTCCATTTCCTCTGGGTCCATTCCAGGCTTGATCCGATCCAAGTCCAGACTCGGATTCGGTGGAGGCGTCGCCCTTTGCCCCGTGGCGGCTCCCGACCCTCCCGCCATGCGCGCTGGAAGCAGTTCCGGATTCTCGCTGACGAACTGGGACAGGTATTCCTTGACCGCCATTTCCCCGTACGGGCCGCGCGCCGTCAGGCTTCCGTCTTCGGCGCGGACGATGTCATCTTTTACCGCCCTGAATGCCAGATCTACTTTCGATACGCCTAGCCGCTGCAGCTCGGTCCGTATCATCGTGCTTCTTTCTGCTTCATCGGCCCGTTGGCGGCTCCGCTGGTTTTCCTCTGCCAGATGGTTCAGCCGGCCTTCCAACTGCTCCCGCCTCTTTCGCTCCTCCAGCAGTTCCGCCTTGTAGGCCGGCTCGGAGCGTGTCTTCTGTAGATCCATGAATTCCTGAACTACGTTCCGGATCACCGTTCGCATGTCCGATTGGTCCGGCTCCCCCGGTCGCTTCGTGTCTTTTTCGTTCGTGTCCATTCCCGATCTCCTATGTCTAATCGCGGCCGATTCCTTCGTCGATCTCCCGCGCTATCTGATCCTTTACCTCTTGCCGCACGTCGCACAGATACTTCATCGCCAGTTTCTTGTACACGTGCTTTTGCATCGTCGGCGAGTTCAGACCAAGCCCCAGCAGACGTTCCGCATCCCCGATCTCGTTGCTGAAATCCCCGATGTCAAACTCATCCATTCCCGATACGTCTACTTGTAAACGGTCCTGACGTGCCTCTACTACTGCGCGCAATACCCGCTTCATCGTGTCCTTGATGGCATCCCCATAGGCGCGTAGCACCTCCTGCGTGATCGCAAAATCCCGCTGCTTGCTGAGGCCCGACTGCGCCCCTTTTCCCGCCAGCGGCCCTCCCGCCTGCGAGAGCAGATAACATACCCGGTAAATCTCCTCCTGCAGCCGAGCCAGATTATCAGCCGCTATCTGATAAACCGTTCCTTCCGGCTCTGTCCATCCAAACCGGTCCTGCGGCCCCAATTGTATGTAGTAGGACTCCCCAAGAATCTGATTCCATTCCCGGTCCGAATACACCACCGGCATCGCGAACAAACCCATCGTCAACGCCCAGCCCAATGCGTTGGACTTGTTGAAGTGTTCGAGCTGCAATAGCCCGGCCTTGTTCATGAGCCACAGACCCTCGGGAATCTTCACCGAAAACAACGGCACACGGTTCTGCGCCGCCAATCCGTGCACTCCGCTGTCAATCAGCTCAATCGCGCCCTTGTCTCCCTCATCCGCCCAACTGCGATACACCTCGAATCGTTGCTTGTCGTAGTAGAACCACCGTGTCTCACGACGCCATTTTGCATCCTGCACCGATTCCTTGCGCAGATAGCTGCTCTTCAACACCACCCAGTCATAGGCGCCCAGCTCATCGTAGTTCCAGTTGATGAGCTGATCCGAGGTGAAGTCCACTAGGTAGGCCCGGTCCGCCCCGCATGCTTTCTCCTCGGCCCGAGTATCGGCTTGCTGGCTGCTCCGTGGAAAATCCACCAATACGTAACTGGCTCCGCTGATCAGCGCTTCCTGAATCTGTTTGCGGAAAAATTCCGCGATCGTCGTTCCCCGCCGGTCGCAGTCCTCAATAAACTCGCCCAAAAAGCATTTGCCCGGATCATCGTCGCCTTCCGCGATCAGAACCGGTTCCCGGCGAAACATCGTCGCCACATACCAGTCGATGATTGAGCCAACATAGTTTTCATAGAAAACCCGGTCCAGCCGCTCGCCGTATACATCGGCTGGTTCCTTCTGCCGCCGTACCAGATAATCGGATCCGTTCCGCTTCAACTGCTCCCCGCCGGCATACAGGTCGCGGTATCTCCGCAACATTGTTTTCCGCGCCACATACTCCGGATGCTCTGCGATGATTCCTTGCACACGTCACCACCTTCATTCGGGCGCACTGGGCTGCCCGTTCTTTTAAATCAGCCTTTTCTTCTGTTCCCCGATCGGTTGCCTTGGCCCAAATTCCTGCCACAGCAGGTATCCCAACGCATCCGATAAATGAGTCCGGCTCGCATCTTTCTGCTTGTCGATCTCGCCGCTGTCCACCCGGTAGCTGACTTCCTCCAGGTCACGGATCAGCTCCCGGCACTTCCCGTCCATCCACATTGCCACTTCCCCCGCCGCATCACACAACTTTGCGTTCATCAACCCGATCCGGTCCCGAACGCTCGGGTTGCTGCGCGGCACCCGATAGCTCATTTGAAAATTGCTTTGCCGTGAAAAATAGTCCCGAATCACCTGGTAATCACTCGACCCCGCCGTCTGCCAGCGATTCCCCGTCGCATCTCCATACACGATCACCCGCCGCGCCCGTCCCCCGAACCGCCGCGTAAACTCCGCACACGCATCCGCTGTGCTGGCGCGCTTCAACACGATTTCGTCCAGTACCCGGATCTCCGATCCCGTAATCTGTACCACCAGCGAACACATCGGATCCACATTGAAATCCAGAGTCCACATCAGCGGCAGATCCTCGCGCGCGCTCTGCGTCTTTACGTGCTTGCCTCGCTCAAACGCCTCGTACACCTGGTACCCGTTGCTGTTGATGTACTCCCCCAACACTTCCTGCCGGTAAAACCGGTCGTCGTAGCTCTTCTTCAGCCGTTCGTAGAAATCAGGAACTCGATCCAGCAGGTGCCGGTTCTCATTCGGTGGTGCCAACACCACTTCATAGCCTTCTACCGTGTTCGCCAGAAACCGCCGGTATACCCAGTCGTTTCCCTTCGGTGTCCACACCGCGAACCCGCACAACAGCTTCGCCTTCGGATCTCGTAATCGCCCTTCCAACCGTAACCACGCTTCCTCGGCTGTATACGTCAACTCGTCCACCCCAAACCAGGCTAGGTTGGTTCCGCGTAGCCGGTCAAAATCCCCCAACGCCCGAAAGATGATCTTCGATCCGGTGTCCTTCATCGTCAGCGTCTGGTTGGCCTTGTTCAGTTCGTACGGAAGCTCGTTTTGGCTCAGCACCTCTAAGAACGCTGCTTGCGTCGCGTCTCGCAACATCGGATAGGTGGGCGCTCCAATCAACCCAGCGCGCCCTGCGTTCACATAACTTAAGCGGATCGCCTCCTGGCACAACGCCTGGCTCTTGCCAGACCCGATCGGCCCTGAAAATCCCTTGAATCTTGCGGTCAATCGATGGAACCGTTCCTGCGACGGTAAACACGAATACTCTATGTCTCTCGCGACTTTTCGCCGTTTTGTGACTCGATCCATTTCACCGTGATCTCCCTGGTGTCTTGTTCCATCAATTCTTGCTGCAGTTGCAGCAACCGTATGAAGTCCCCAACAGTCGCCTTCATGTCCGGCTGCTTGAGCTTTGCCTCAATTGCATCGACGATCTCCTTCACCGACTCCGCCAGATTCTTCTTGCTGCCCCTTGGCTTGATCTTCTTGGACATGCATCTCCCTGCCATGTAAAGCGCGCTTCAAGCAGCCTCTCTCACTGCTCCAACACTAACAGCCACCATTCCAAAACACGCAAAATGTGAACACTTATGTCATTGATAATAAAGGAGAAGATATTTTTCGAATCTTTGAACTGCTTACGGTTTCCTAGCTCGCGCGGCACAAATCTTGTGGCGAAGCGGTTGGCACGGCGCGCGAGTGGGGATTCCGGCGAAGGCGAACACTGATTCCGGAGGGAACGCGAACGGCATTCCGGGCCGAAGGCGAACAGTTCTCGGAGCGTAGCGACGCTGGCACTTCGATTGTGCCCGAAGTGTTCGGCTTCGTCAAGAAAAACCTGTCCGGAGTTGTCCGGAGCGTAGCGGAGGAAGTC
>JAENWC010000300.1 GCA_016650235.1 Terriglobia bacterium | reverse complement strand
TTCGTCAACCAGGGCTACAACCTCTCCGAGTTTGGATTCCCCTCCTCCCTGGTTTCCTCGCTCGACCCGCGAGGCGTCACATTCCCGGCCATTACCGTCAACGGCGGCGTCCTCCCGCTCGGCAACAACGGAGGATTCGATCAACGCTATTACACCCACTCCCTGCTCACCGTTCTGAACTGGATTCGCGGCAATCACAGTCTCAAATTCGGCTTTGACGGACGCCTTACCTACGACAACAGCATTACCTACGGAAACGTCGCGCCCGCTCTCACCTTCGGCGACACCTACACGCGCGGCCCACTCGATAACGCCGTCGGCTCACCGGGCTTTGGACAAAGCTTCGCCAGCATGCTCTACGGCATCCCCACCGCCGGCGGCATCGACATCAACGACTCCCGCGCCGAATCCAGCCCCTTCCACTCGCTGTTCGTGCAGGACGACTGGCGCCTCACCAAGTCCTTCACTTTGAATCTGGGCCTCCGCTGGGAATACGAAGGGCCCATCGTCGAACGCCACAACCGGTCCACCGCCGACTTCGACTTCACCACCGCCAACCCCATCGAAGCCCAGGCCCGCGCCAACTATTCCCGTTCGCCCATCCCCGAAATTCCCGCAGCCAACTTCCGCACTCCGGGCGGCCTCACTTTCCTCGGCCTCAACGGCGTACCCCGCCAGTTCCGCCCCGCGTTTTACAAGGCCTTTATGCCCCGCATCGGCTTTGCCTGGAACTTCCGGCCGAGTATGGTCCTCCGCGCCGGCTACGGTCTCTTCTACGGACTGCTCGGCGCCGACTTCTCCGACGTCCCCCAACCCGGCTTCAACCAGCGCACCAATGTTGTGGCCTCCAACGACAATGGCCTCACTTACGCTGCCTCTCTCATTAACCCGTTGCCCAACGGCTTCGACCGTCCCGCTGGCTCCTCCCAAGGCCTCACTACCTTCCTCGGCCGCTCCCCTGGTTTTACCGCCGCCGATGGCCGCCGCGCTTACACCCAGCGCTGGAGCTACAGCATTCAGTTCGAGCCAATGCCCCGCAGCGTCGTCGAAATCGGCTACCAAGCCAACCGCGCCACGCGCCTCCGCGTCTCCACGCAGCTCAACCCCATCCCGCGCCAGTACCTGAGCGCCAGCCCCGTCCGCGACACCGCCACCATCAACTTCCTCACCGCCGCCGTGGCCAACCCCTTCCGCGGCATCGCGGGCTTCAGCGGCACCGCCTTCTTCAACAACGCCAACACGACGCGCGCTCAGTTGCTACGGGCTTTGCCCCACTTCAGCGACCTCAGCACCGGCCTTCCCGCCGGTTCCTCCTGGTATCACGCCTTTACCGCGCGCTACGAACGCCGCTTTGCCCAAGGGCTCCTCGTGCAAGCCAATTACACATGGTCAAAAGCGATGCAGGCCACCGAGTATCGCAACCCGACCGATTCCATCCCCGCTCACATCATCTCCGACCTCGATCGCGCCCACCGTTTCACCTTCGCCGGCATGTATGAGCTACCCTTCGGCCGGGGCAAGCGCTTTGGCGGCGCCATGCCGCGCTGGCTCGACGCCGCCGCGGGCGGTTGGCAAATCCAGGCCTTGTATCAGGGCCAGACAGGCGCGCCCCTCGCCTTCGGCAACGTCATCTACAACGGAACCTACTCCGGTCTCGACGAACCCAACCAAAGCCTGCAGCGCTGGTTCACCACCGAAAACTTCGAACGCCGCGCCGCCTTCCAACTGGATCAAAACATCCGCGCCTTCCCCGAGCGGCTGGCCAACATTCGCGCTTACGGCATCAATGTCTGGGACATTTCCGTGCAGAAAAACTTCCAGATCTTTGAAGGACTGCGCGCTCAACTGCGCGGGGAAGCCGAGGGCGCGCTGAACACGCCCAACTTCTCCCCTCCCAACACCGTGCCCCAAGACACCCTTTTCGGCCAGGTCACCGGCACCCAAACAGGCCAGGAGGAGCGCCGCATCTTCGTCGGTCTCAAGATCCTCTTCTAAGCCGCGTACCCCCCACCAACTCCCCCAATGCCTCTCCCAACCGCTCCAAATCCGCCCGGTCATTATAGAAATGCACCGACACCCGTAGATTCCCATGCCGCGCCGACACCAGCACCCGCTCCTTCTTCAATTCCCGAGCTATCTCTGAAGCGTCCCGCCCCTCCCACCGCGCCGTGACAATCTGCGAATCATAGTGCGGCGCCGCATCGCATAACAGCCGGCCCCCCTGCCCCCTCAGTACCTCACGCAAAGCCTCCGCCGTCTCCATCACACGGGCCTCAATCCCGGCGCCGCCCAACTCCTCCATCATCTCCACCACCGCCCCCATTGCATATAGCGACGGGAAATTCAGCATCCCGCCTTCGTACTTCTCCGCCTTGCCGCTGAACAAGGGAGCCCCGCGATGCAAACTGTCCACGCGCCGCCACTCGTGATGGCTCCGCCAGCCCACCACGTTCGGTTGCAACCGCTCACGCAACTCCGGCGCCACGTACGCAAACCCGGCCCCGTTCGGCGACAGCATCCACTTATAGGCATTCACCGCCATCATCGCCGGCCGTAACTCGCCCACATTCATCCGCAACGCACCCACGCTCTGCGTCCCGTCCACGTACAACATCACGCCGCGCCCGCGCAGGAACTTCGACACCTCATCGAGCGGCGGCCGGAATCCGGTCGTGTAGTTCACGCTGCTGAGCAGCACCAGCCGCGTCCGCTCCGTCACCGCGTCATAGAACCCGTCCCAGGCGGTCTCCACAAACTCCACCCCGCGCCCGCCTAGGAGCGACGGATAGTACAGGTTGTTGGGAAACTCATGTTCCAGCGTCACCACCCGATCCCCCGCGCGCCAATCCATGCCCCCCAGCAAGAGCGACAACGCCGACGACGCATTCCCAAAGAACGCGATGTCCCCCGCCTCGCATCCGATCATCCGCGCTATACCGCCGCGGATCCGGTCCGCATCGTCAAACCACTCCAGAAAATCCGCGCACGCGAGTGTATTCCGCCGCGCAAAATGCCGCTCGGCCGCCTCTACACCGCATCGCGGTGTCTGTCCATACGTGGCCGTGTTGAGATACGTCCAATCGGCCAGCGCCGGAAACTCGCCGCGGACCTGTCCCCAATCAATGGCCATGCACTTCTCCATGAACCGCCGCTGCCGCCGCTTCCAGCGGAACCTCCCTCACCTCGCGGCCCCGCCGCCGCACCAGTTCCACAAGCCGCTGCCCCACCTTCTTGCCCACCGTGATCCGGTACGGTATTCCCACTAGATCCGCATCCTTGAACTTCACCCCCGCCCGCTCATCCCGGTCATCCAGCACCGCGTCCAATCCCAACCGCAAACACTCTTCGTAGATCCGCTCGGCCGCTTCCCTCTGCGCCGCATCGCCCAAATTCACAGGCGTCACCACTACCGCAAACGGCGCAATCGGGGCCGGCAGCATCATCCCGTCGGCGTCATGGTAGAGTTCCACCGCCGCGCACAAAATCCGCTCAATTCCAATCCCGTAGGACCCCATGATCGGCGTCACATCCTTCCCATCCGCCCCCTGCACGCGCAGTCCCATTGACTCCGAATACTTGTAGCCCAGCTTGAAAATGTGACCCACCTCCACTGTCTTGACGATCTGCAGCCGCTCGCCTGTCCCGCGGCATCGGTCCCCCTCCGCCACTTGCCGCAAATCAAAAAACGCCGCCTCAAAATCCTTGCCCGGCGTCACATGGCGCAAATGATAATCGTTGCGATTGGCGCCCGCGATCATGTTCCGCCGCCCTCGCAGCGCCTCGTCCGCCAGCACACGCATGTCCTTCACACCCACCGGACCCAGTGACCCCGCATCGGCGCCGAACCATTCCCGGATCTCCTCCGCCTCTGCCGGCCGCACTTGACCCACGCCAAGCACTCCGCACAACTTCGCCTCGTTCAAACTGTGATCCCCGCGCAGCAGCACTAGCAC
>JAENWC010000299.1 GCA_016650235.1 Terriglobia bacterium | reverse complement strand
GCGAGCACCACACATCAATCGATCGCGCTGCCGGCGGTTCGGACCAGCCGGGCAATGGGATGGCTCTGGCCGGTAGTGGCCGCCGTGTTAGGCGTAGCCGCGGCCGGGCTCGCCTGGATCCATTTCCGGGTGCAGCCGATCCCTGCGCAGCCGATGCGATTTCAGATTCCGCCGCCCGCGGAGATCGGCTTTGCCGACCTTTCCTCTTATGGACCGGCGGTGATTTCTCCTGACGGATCCGCGCTGTTGTTTCCGGGAACAGACAAGGAGGGCAAGATCGACCTGTATCTGAGGCCGCTGAACTCCATCGCCGCCCGCAAGCTGGAAGGAACGCGCGATTCCATCTATCCATTTTGGTCGCCGGACAGCAAGCAGATCGCGTTTTTCCAGTCTGGCAAGCTGATGAAGCTGGCTGTCGCGGGCGGGGTGCCCTTGCCGATTTGCGATGCTCCCAATGGGCGCGGAGGGGACTGGACTGTAGAAGGCGGGGAACAAGGCATGATCGTATTTGCCCCGGGAGTGTATTCCCCCATCATGCTGGTACCGGCGGTGGGAGGGGTTCCCAAACCGGTAACCAAGCTGGACAAGGCGGGCAAAGGAAGAAGCCACCGCCAACCAACCTTTCTTCCTGGGGGCCGCCGCTTCTTATACCTGGCCCTGACTAATGCCGGAGAGATCCCGGTCATGTCGGCCTCGGTGGACGGTGGCGCGCCTACCGAGTTGTTTACCAGCAGCAGCCGGGTCACCTATGTGCCACCGGCACAGGCGGGTGATCCCGGCCTGCTGTTGCTCGTCCGCGATGGCAACCTGGTTTCACAACGCATCGCTCCGGACACCTTGCAATTGACCGGCGATCCGATAGCCATCGCTCCCAAGGTAGGCGTATCCGGGAACCGGCAGACCGGAGACTTCTCTGTGTCCAGGAACGGAATTCTGGTGTTTCGCGACGGCGGTGGCGACAATGGCACTCTGACGTGGCTGGACCGCCAGGGAAAGCAGTTGAAGATGTTGCCGGAGCGGTCGGCAAGCCAGAATGATCTGCGTATTGGGAACACGGGCAGGAGAGCCGCATATGACAAGAGAGAAGGTGGGAATTCGGACATATGGACAATGGATTTGGAACGGGAGGTAACCTCGCGGCACACCTTCGAGCCGCGCCTTAACGGTTCCCCTGTCTGGTCTCCGGATGACCGGCAGATGGCCTATGTTGGTGGGGATCTCATGCGGAGTGTTTTCCTGAGGGCAACGGACGGGTCCGGCGCGCGGAATTTATTGGCTACCATGCAGGATGCGAGTTTATTGAGGACCACCGACTGGTCCAGGGACGGGCGGTTCCTGCTGCTCACAACGATTCAGAAGAGTGGCAACGATTTGAGCGTTCTGCCCGCGGGGCCTGGAGACGCGAACCGCCAGCCGATTCCGCTGCTGCAAACGCAATTCAACGAGGCCGACGCCCGTTTCTCGCCCGATGGCCGATGGATCGTGTATTCGTCCGATGAGAGCGGCTCGAATGAAGTGTACGTGCGGCCCTTTGATGGGCAAAGCGATCCGCCCAAGCTGGGTGAAGGCAAATGGCAGATATCGAGTGGCGGTGGAGTGTATCCTCAGTGGCGCGCCGACGGCAAGGAGTTGTTCTATTACAGGACCCTCGGAACGATGATGGCGGCAGCGGTAAAGCCTGGCGCGGGATTTGCCTTCGATCCGCCGAAGGAATTGTTTAGTGCCGGCATTTCCGCGATTAGTGCGACAGCCGATGGACAGCGGTTCCTGATGGTGAAGCCCGAGCGGGAAAAGAGCAGGCAGCCGCTGGAGGTGGTGTTGCACTGGCGGGAAGCGTTGATGAAGTAAGGAATTTTGGAATATGGGTTTCCTCACTGAAGCGGAATATCTCGCGCGCGAGCGGCAAGCAGAGCACAAAAGCGAGTACTTCGGCGGGGAGATCTTCGCCATGTTCGGCGCCAGGCGAACCCACGTGCGCCTTACAGGCAGGATCTGGCGGCGGTTGCTGGAGCAGTTGGACGGACGGGATTGTGAAGCGTATGCAGCCGATCTGCGGGTCCGCACAGGAAGCACCGGCCTCTACACGTACCCCGGCGTCGTGGTGGTGTGCGGCGAGCAGAAGTTCCTCGACAAAGAGTTGGACACGCTGCTCAACCCTACGCTGGTCCTCGAAATCCTGTCTCCTTCGACGGAGGCTTATGACCGCGGCCGGAAGTTCGAGCAATACCGCGGCATCGAGTCTCTCCGCGAGTACGTGCTTGTGGATCAGCAATCACCTTCGATTGAGTGCTTCCTGCTGCAGCCGGATGGCGGCTGGCTGCTGCATGCCCACACGGGCCTGGATGCCGTGGCGCGGCTGGAGAGCATCGATTGCCAGTTGGCGCTCCGCGATGTCTACGATGGTGTCTTAGCGGCAATCTAATCCAAAGAGATATGGAATCTGCCTCGCGCCAGTCCGCCCTCCGAGACTTCCTCGGCCTGCGGCGTAACGTGGTTCTTCTACTGGCGGCGGTGATTCTCACCGGCGCGGGTGAAGAGCTCTGGATGCGATTTGTCCCTAAGTACCTTGAGGCGCTTGGGGCCGGAGCGCTCATTATCGCTCTCTATGATGGTCTCAAGACCGCCCTGGCGGCGTTGTATGCCTATCCGGGCGGTGTCATCTCAGACCGTTGGGGCCATCGCCGTTCCTTGATCGGATTCACCGCCGTCTCCATCGCCGGTTACGCGATCATGCTCGCCTGGCCCACTTGGGAAGCGGCGCTTGCGGCCATGTTTCTCATCGTCGCCTGGAGCAATCTCTCGCTACCCGCCATGTTCACGCTGGTGGCCACCGATCTTGGACCGCGGAAACTGGTGATGGGCATCGGGGTGCAGTCGCTCATCAAGCGGTTGCCGATCATCGTTGGTCCGGTCGCCGGCGGTCTGCTGCTGGACGCTTATGGCGTGGTGAGCGGAGTGCGTATCGGACTGGGCGTCTCGATCGCGCTCGGGCTGCTGTCGATGATTCTGGAAAGCCGCATTCGCGACGCGGCCGGCGCGGCCCGGCATTCCACACCGGGGTTCCGCGCGGTTGTAGGAAGCTTCAGTCCCGCGCTGCGCCGCCTGCTGCTCAGCGACATTCTGATCCGATTCTGTGAGCGCATACCGGCTGCATGGATCGTCATCTACGCCATGGATCAACTGCACGCAACGGGCGCGCAGATAGGCTTGCTGACGGCGCTTGAGATGGCCATCGCCATTGCCTGTTACATTCCTGTCGCACATCGCGCCGACCGTGGCGATAAAGCGCCGTTCGTCATGGTCACCTTCATCTTCTTCACATTGTTTCCGGTTGCGCTCGCGCTCAGTGGCAGCATACTCATGCTTGCGGTTGCCTTTGCCATACGCGGGATGAAGGAGTTTGGGGATCCTTCGCGCAAGGCTCTGATAGTCAGCTACGCCCGCGCGGATGCGCGCGGGGCCACGGTGGGCGCCTACTATCTCATCCGCGATCTGACCGTGAGCCTGGGCGCAATTGTAGGGGGGCTGCTTTGGACCATCAGTCCGGCGGCCAATTTTTGGACCGCCGCCGCGGTGGGCGTGGCGGGAAGTTTGTACTATTGGCGCAGCACACACACCGCGGCTGAGAGATAATAGCGAGGTTTGCCGGGAGGTGTCATGAAGCCATTCTATGTAGCAGTATTTTCCTTCATGCTTGCATTTCAAATGGATGCTAAGCCCAAGCTGCTCGATACAGAGACGTTCTTCGAAATGGAGAACATGAACAATCCAGCCATCGCGCCGGATGGCGGCCAGATCGTGTTCACGCGCATCTGGGTGGACAAGATAAAGGATCAGTCGCGCGCCAACCTCTGGATTGTGGAGCGCGACGGGACGCGTCTGCGCGAGTTGACCCACGGTAACTGGCGCGACACCGATCCCGTTTGGTCGCCCGACGGCAAGCGGATCGCGTTTCTGTCCGACCGTGATGGCGCCAACCAGATCCACGTGATGTGGGCCGAAACGCGCGAGGCGCTACAGCTTACCCACTTGCAGCAGCGTCCGGAAGGGCTCACCTGGTCTCCGGACGGGCGGCAGTTGGCCTTCACGATGCAATTGCCCGACGAGAAGCCGATCCTCGACATCAAGCTGCCCGCCAAACCAAAAGGGGCGGAGTGGGCCAAGCCGGCGGTGTTGGTCGACCGGTTGTCCTGGGGCAGCGACGGCACCGGTCCCACGCTCAAGGGCTACCGGCACATCTTCACCGTGGACGCGATTACGGGCGGCACGCCCAAGCAGGTGACCGAGGGTGATTTCAATCACAGCGCGCCCGCCTGGTCACTCGACGGCAAGACACTATTCTTGAGCGGGATTCGTAAACCCGGCGCGGAGTATCTGCGGGGCGACAGCGAGATCTACTCGGTGGACCTGGCCACGGGGGCAACCAAAACGCTGACCGAACGGAAGGGACCTGATCAGGATCCGCTGGTTTCGCCGGATGGAAAGTGGATCGCCTACACCGGCTATGACCATCAGGGCTTCACGCGCCATCTTTCGAACATCTACCTGATGTCCTCGGACGGCTCCGGCAAGCGGACACTGGCGGGCAATCTGCCGGATTCTCCGGCCGGCATGGAATGGTTGTCGGATGGCTCGGGCCTTTACTACCTCATGAACGAAGAAGGCACCTCGAACATGTATGTCGTGCCGCTGGAAGGCAATGCGAGAAAGGTGACCGAAGGCAACCACGTCATCAGCGCGATCTCCGTGTCGCGGGCAGGCTACGCGGCAGCGATCATGACCAGCTATCATCAACCCGGTACGCTGGTGCTGCGCGACCTCAAGCGGCCCGATGGCTGGAAGAGCCTTGTGGACGTGAACAGCGACGTTCTTGAAGGCCGCCAACTCGGCGCAGTGGAGATGATCCGGGCCTCAAGCAAGGACAACCTGAAGGTGCAGGGCTGGCTGGTGAAGCCGGCCGAATTCGTGGCTGGCAAAAAGTACCCGCTTCTGCTGTTCATACACGGCGGGCCATGGTCCGCCTACACGGTAGGGTTCAATTGGTCCTGGCAGAACTTCGCCGCAAAGGGCTACGGGGTCCTTTACATGAACCCGCGCGGCAGCACCGGATACGGACAGGGGTTCGTCAACGGCATACAGCACTCCTATCCAGGCAAGGATTTTGACGATCTGATGGCGGGGGTGGACGCCGCCATTGCCAAGGGCTGGGTGGACGAGAGAAACCTGTTTGTGTGCGGCGGCAGCGGCGGGGGCGTGCTGACGGCCTGGATCGTCGGCCACACCAACCGGTTCCGCGCGGCGGTTTCGATGCGCCCGGTGATCAACTGGCACTCCTTTGTCGGGACCACCGACGGCAGCATGTGGTACGACCAGTTCCGCAAGTTCCCGTGGGAAGATCCGGCCGAGTATGCGGCGCGGTCCCCGCTCCACTACGTGGCCAATGTCACCACACCGACGATGGTGATGACCGGCGAGGCGGACCTGCGAACGCCCATCAGCCAGAGTGAAGAGTATTACCGCGCATTGAAGATGCTGAAGAAGGAGACACTGCTGGTGCGGATGCCGGAGGAGTTTCACGGCTGGCGCCGCCCATCGCATCAACTGGCGCAGCAGCTTTATCTGCTGGCCTGGTTTGAGAAGTATAGGGTGCGGTAGGTAACAAAACCGCTCGCTCACGCGGGGGTAGTAAACTAAACTAAATCTGCCGCTCAATCCCAGCCCTCTCGCTTGGCCGCATCGACCGCATCGAACAGGGGCTTGCTGATTCAACCAGATAAGCATAAACTGAGTAAACGGACCCTCCGGGGAG
>JAENWC010000298.1 GCA_016650235.1 Terriglobia bacterium | reverse complement strand
TTGGTCTGGGTGAGCAGGGACGGATCAATGCGTGAGTCGCTACAGGTGATGAACAGCGTTTCGGGAGTTTGGCCCGATGCCAGCGATGCAAACAGATCGCGGTTCTTGGGGAAGACCTCGTCATGAAACTTGGCGAGACCGGTCATCACTTTCTTCATTTCCAACTCTCCTCTTGGTTTTGCCCGCCCACTTCTTCCAGACTGACGCGGCGAGGCGCATTTGGTCAATGAAAAACCGCCAGCTATACAGAACAAGGCTACGGGGCTGGACAGAATACTGTTAGCCTCTTGCGGCGGCGGGCGGCTCCGTGTGTCCGTGGGTGAATCTCACCCTGGTTGTGCGCGGGTCCGGCAAGACTGTCCTCTGGTACTGTGATCCGGTGCGCGGCAATAGGTGAACGATTTTCGGAACTTTGGCGATGAGATTCGCGTACCTCCGGTCATGCAGCACTCACCGCAGGCGGGAACGAAATCCCGCCGAAGACTGCTTCAACTTGGCGCGGCGCTACCCGTCGCGGTATGCCAGTGCGCCGCATCGGCAAAGACACCTTCCGGCGACGTGTTTCAACAACTGCACCGCAACTCCTGGTATTTGCCGACCGCGGATGGCCGGGCCAGGCTTTATGTGACTTCCTTGGGGAGGGGGCCGCGCGTAGTCGTGCTCCACGGAGGCCCGGGCAACAATTTTCACTACCTTGTCGACGCCGTTCGCCGTTTCGCGGGGCAATGCGAGTTCGTCTTATTCGACCAGCGGGGCAGTCTCTTTTCTCCCGTAACACACGAGAACGTACCTGCAATGACCCTCAAGACCCTGGCAGAGGATCTCGAACATCTCCGCCGTTCTCTCGGCGGCCAACGTATTGTTCTCTTCGCCCATTCCTTTGGAGCCTTGCTGGCGCTGTCCTACCTGGACGCGCATCCGGAACGTGTCGCCGGGCTCATTCTCACGGGAACAACGCCTCCGAGCACTCAGGAAAGCGGCGGATTCGAGAATATGATCCGGTCCTCGCACGGTAGACTCCGGGTTCTGCGGGAAAGGCCCGCCGTCAACGAAGCGCTGCGCGAGGCAGGCGTTGCGGGGCCAACAGACAGCCTCTCTGAGCGGCAGAAGCATTTGCGATGGAAGATCACTCAGCTCGCTGCCATCAACCTTTATCATGTCGACAGGTGGTCCGCGATTGTGGGCGGCGGGGTACACTACAATGCCCGCGTCGATGATGCCATCGGAAGCTCCGTGCCAGCCCAATACGATTTGACCGCCCGTCTTCAGAAGATCCCCGTCGCCATTATTCAAGGCGACAACGACTACATCGACCCCGGCGCTAAGGCTTGGAACAAGGTTGTGACTAGTTCGACGCAGGTTACCGTCCGTGTTATCCATCAGGCAGGCCACTACTGTTGGATCGATAATCCTGCCTCATTTGACGAGGCGATGGAGCAGGCTCTGGCGCGCGTCACCGCGCCGATCCGGTTTTCGATTCCAAAGCCGTAAGGAATCTGTGGATGGCAGCCGCGCGGAGGCGCCCATCTCACCGGCCACCTTTCGCTCCGATGCGCGCCTGGCAGGTGTGCTGTTCCACGTAAAAGTTTACGGTTGTCTAGTGCTCTTTCCAGCCAAAGAGCCGCTCTTGTTTGATGATTCCGGCAATCTCCGGCGGAACCGCGTTCTCCCAGGCCGGTTCGCCGGCTTGTATCTGCCGCAGCACCTCGTCGCCGTCGATGGACAGGTACTTGCGGGTGCAATTCCGTACCGGCTCGACATAACGGTTCTCGCGCAGGAAGGCGTATAAATGACGCCATCGCGGCGCCACCTCCAACGTTTCGGCCGTAACCAGTTGATTGGTATTCGGATCGAGGTAAGGATACAGGTACATCCTGACGTGCTGCTTAAACAGGCGGCCGATGGCTTCCAGTCCGCCTCCGGACAAACCATGATAGTGCTTCTCATCGAGCACGTGTCCAAGAGCCGGAATGCCAAGCGCGATTCCAATGTTCTTCTGCGTGTAGCGCGACAGGTTCTCGACAAGCTGATAGTACGGACCATGATTGGAGATGAGCACCGATAGACCCAGCGCGCGCAGCGTGTCGGCCCGCGCCAGGAATTCCTTCTGGTCCACTCCCTCCTCCGATAGCAATCCGCCCTCCGATCGCAGTCCGCGCAGTGTCATCTCCATCAGCACCACCGGCTCCTCACCCTCCAGTTCCGGCTCCGCGAAGAACTGCTCCCGCGATCGCTCCAGCAGATCCAGCGTGAGCAATGTGATCGGCCGGAAACGCCCGCGTTCCACCAGAATGGGCTTCTTGTAGAGCGCCTCGGCCGGCTGAACCACTCTTCCTTTGGCGGTGAACATGGCGGCATCGGTGAATCCATGCTCCACCAGTTGCAGGCTCATCAGACGGTTGTCCACCTCGGCAAAGGCCGGGCCGGAGAACTGGACCATGTCCATCTCGACGCGGTCCCGGGTGAGATTGTCCATCAGGGAAATGAGTAGTTCCACGGGCTCCCGCCGGAGAAAAGCGGCGCCGTGGATCAGATTCACCCCTAAGATGCCAATAGCCTCCTGCTCCCGGACTCTCTCCTTGTCCCGCGTGATGATATGGATGATGATGTCGGACGGCTCGGCATGCGGCGTAGCCTGGAATCGAATTCCCAGCCATCCGTTGCCGTCGGCCGAACTGTTATCGATGGACCTGCTGTAACTGCGCGTGGCGACTGTGTCCGCATAGGCGAAGAAAGCGGTTTGATCGCCCCGCTTCGCACTCAGGCGCTCCACCAGGAGGTTGTATTCATAGGCCATCATCCCGGACACGCGCTGGCGGCTCACATACCGTTCCGATTCTCCATAGATGGCATCGCTGACTGCCATGTCGTATGCGGAGATGGTCTTGGCAACTGTGCGGGCCGCGCCGCCTGCCTGGAAAAACCACCGTGCCACTTCCTGCCCGGCGCCAATCTCGGCCAGCGTTCCGTAGACGGAACGGTCCAGGTTAATCCGCAGCGCTTTCTGCTGAGGGGTGAGTGGAGTCATCGATCCCGGAGCCATTCATTGAGGATACACGACCCGCGAATTTCTGTTGTTGACAATACAAGCAATGTTTCGCACAACACTCTGGGCTGGTGTTTAGCATCTTGCGTGTATACTCATACAGAAAGCCAAATGGTGATTTGGGGAAAAAGGAGCATTACAGTATGACTAGGAAATTCGTTCAAACCTTCAGCATTCTCGTCTGTCTCGCTGTCGTAGCCTTGGCTGCCGACATCAGCGGCAAATGGGAGGCGCAAGTTCCCGGCCGCGGCGGCGAAGCTCGCCCGGCTACCTTCACTTTTAAAGTAGATGGCGAAAAGCTCACCGGTACCATGTCCGGCGCCCGCGAGCCGGCGGCCCTTGAGGACGGCAAAGTGAGCGGCGACACTGTCTCGTTTGCCATCACAACTCAGCGCGGCAAACGAACTTACACTGGAACGGTCTCCGGGAACGAGATCAAGTTCAAACGGGACGGCGGTCAAAATCCGCAGGAATTCACTGCCAAGCGAGCGGCTTCCTAACAGAACACCTCACCGCTCCGCTGTCAACCGCGCCGCCATCCCGGCGCGCGTCACCGGGCCCGTGCGCGTGGTCTTCAGGGCCGGGAGCGGCTGGGGGAACTTGTCCTCGCGCCAGTCCGTCCAATAGAACGGCAGATCGGCGTGGAACCAGTTGCGATGATCCGCCGCCATCCACCCTCTGGTCCGCGCCAGTTGCTCCGTATCGTTGAGCGGAGCCTTGAAATACCGCGCCAGTATCCACGCTGCTTCCGCGCGCGTCACCGGCGCCTCCGGCGATGCGTGCAGGTCATGCCCGTTCAGCGGATACCAGCCGCGCACCGCCGCGAGTTGGATGGCGGCGAAGGCCGGATGATCCATCCGCAGATCGTCGAACCAGACGAGCGGCACTCCGGCCTGCGCCAGTTCCCGCTGCACCTCCTCAATGTGGACATCGCCAGAGCGCCCATCGCGAATCATCTGGCTCGCCATCACGGCGGCGGCCTCGCCGATGTTCCACTCCACAGGA
>JAENWC010000297.1 GCA_016650235.1 Terriglobia bacterium | reverse complement strand
GCCCGCGTGCAGCAAAGACTTCAGCAACGTGGTTTTCCCGGCTCCATTGCGGCCGATCAAGGCGATCTTTTCCCCGCGCGAGAGGCTGGCGGTGAAGTCCCGAATTACCGGCAGATCATCGTAGGATTTGGAAAGCAGTTTCACCTCAAGTGGATGCCGTCCGGAGGGACGATCGATCTGGAATTTGATGTAGGGGCGCTGGATGTTCGATTTTGCCAATTCCGAGGTTTGCAGGCGTTCCACTTCCTTCTTGCGCGAGGTCACCTGAGAGGACCTGGTGCCGGCCGAAAACCGCGCGATGAACTCGTTCAGCTGAGCGATCTTCTTCTCGCGCTGCGCATTGCCGGCTTCAATGCTGGCGCGGATTTGCGTCTTGGCCAGCACCATATCGTCGTAGCCGCCGGTGTAGGTGATGACCGTCTGATAATCGATGTCGGCCACGTGCGTGCAGACCTCGTTGAGAAAGTGGCGGTCGTGCGAGATGACAATGAGGCAGCCCTCATAGTGGAGCAGATAGTCCTGCAGCCAGTGGACCGAGTCCAGATCGAGGTGATTGGTAGGCTCGTCCAGCAGCAGCACGCCCGGATTCCCATACAGAGCCTGCGCGAGCAGCACGCGCATTTTCTGGCCGCCCTGCAGCTCGCTCATCTTGCGCTCATGCAGCGCCTCCTCGATATCGAGGCCCTGCAACAGCACCGCCGCATCGCTCTCCGCCGAATAACCGTCCTCTTCACCTACGATTCCTTCGAGCTCTCCCAATCGCATGCCGTCCTCATCGGTGAGTGTAGCGTGGTCCTTGGAATACAGCTCTTCGCGTTCCTGCAACGCGCTCCACAGCGGAACATTACCCATGAGGACGGTATCAATGACGCGGTAGGAATCAAAGGCGAACTGATCCTGGCGCAGCACGCCGAGCTTTTTCGGACGCGTGATGGAGCCTTTCTCGGCCTCGAGCTCCCCTGTCATGATCTTCATGAGCGTGGATTTGCCGGCCCCGTTGGGTCCGGTGATGGCGTAGCGGCGGCCCGCCTGAAAGGAGACCGTCACATCCTCAAACAGGATACGGGCGCCGAATCGCATGGAGATGTCATTGATGGAAAGCACAGGAAAAAATCTTTGCTTGCTCGGGATTTGCCGTGTAAGCGGCGGAGCAGGAGTCAGAACCGACTCTTTCATTATAGCCTGGAGGCCGATCGCCGGTTTTGCCGGCCGCTTTAGGGCTCCCACGGGTTACCGATCGTAAGGTTATGCTGGAGGGCGGTTGCCGCGAGCAGGGCGTCAATGACCGGTAGGGGTTGCCCTTTCAACTGCGCTTGAGCGCGCAGTAGCCCCACCGGTCTACTATCAGCGAATCGACAGGCAGGATTCGGCCTTCGAACCATTCATGCAAGTCATGCTCAAGCCACGCCTCCAATCGCGTGCGCCGCTGGCTTGGCGGAAGAAGCTCAATGCCAAACCGGATCTCACCAAAGGTGAGAACACTGGCGTATAGAGAGCCGGTGTCGGCCGCTTCCAGCCAGTGTTTTACCCGCTGGTCCGGTTCGCCGGTTCGCCGGTTCGCCTCTTCGGTTGAACTCGGAAAGGACATTGGTGTCGAGCAGGAACCCGCTCATAGTTCAATCGGGCGTCCGTAGTCCTTTTGCCTTTCCAGGTTTAACTCTGCTCCGGCTAACGGAGATTCCATCAAGAACTGCGCCAGGTTCTTCCGCGGCGTCGACGCGGTACGTTTATCTTTCTTTTCCTGCAAAGCCGCCAAGGCGTGATCGAGCACCTCATCGGCACTGCGAAAGTGACCGCTCTGGATCTCCGCTTGAATGATCTGCTCCTGCTCAGGTTTGAGGTTGATGGTCATTGTTGCACCCCATTCCGGCCCCGTTGGGCCATCCACTCTATGATCTCATAGCCGTGCCTAGCGCTGGCGCCTTGGCCGCTACATATGGGGCAGGACGTCAACCGCATCCCGAACAGTAGAGACGGTCCGCCAAGCACCGCCCGCATGGGGCGCCACGATCTCAAGCACGGCGCGCCCGCCGAATCCTTTGAGGGCTTTGACTTGAGATCCCTCCTCGAAGTGGTTGGCCACCGGGGAGACAGGAGCTGTGAGGCTCTGGGGCATAGCGAAGAAGTCGAAGAGAGGCATCGCAACGCCGCAAAAGGAACTCAATCTCGTCAAACAGCGGCTCGCCGAGGCGGAGCAGGATTACAGAGAAAGGCAGAACTGAGATGAGGAAGAACAGCAGAATTCGGGTCAAGGAAGGTAGCGGCAACGTCTTTCGCGACCTGGGCTTTCCCAATCCCGAACGCGAGCAGGTCAAGGCACGCCTCACGCTGCAAATCTACCGGCTTATCAAAGACCGCGGACTCACCCAGGCGGCCGCTGGAGAGATCCTTGGCATCCAGCAACCTCACGTTTCGGGTCTGATGCGCGGGCAGTCGGGCAACTTCTCCGTGGAGCGTCTCATGGATTTTCTGACTGCCCTCGGCCAGGACGTTGAGATCACTGTAAGGCCGGCGGGCAGGCGGCATGGAGAACTGTCCCTGATTCTGGCATGATCCGCCACGCCGCCGCCGGCCCTGGTAGAATACATTCCGATCAACCATGGTGCTGCTGATTCTCCTTCTCCTTGCGGTTGTACCGGCGGCCGTCGCGGACGACCAGTTAAGAATGATCGACGGAATCTTCCAGCCGTTGGCCGGACGTGCCGCGCCCGGTTGCGCCGTTGGCGTGCTTCACAATGGCAGGACCTTCGCAAAAGGCTACGGCATGGCGGACCTGGAACAGGGGATTGCGCTGACTCCGCAATCGCGCTTCTACATGGCTTCGGTCTCCAAGCAGTTCACGGCGATGGCGGTGCTGCTGGCCGAACAGGAAGGCAAGCTCCGGCTGGATGATCCGCTGACCAGGCACATTCCGGAAATGCCAGGCTACGCCTCGGGCATCCCGTTGCGCCGCATGTTGGATCACACCGCGGGGCTCCGCGACTACCTCGCCCTTTGGAACCTGAAGGGTTGGTCCACCAACAGTGTGCTGCGCGAGGCTCCAACACTGTCTCTGGTGGCCCGCCAGAAAGCACTCGACTTTGCTCCCGGCGAGGATCACAGTTATTCCAATACGGGTTATTTCCTGATGGCCTTGGTGATCGAGCGGGCAACGGGCATGAACCTGAATGCTTATCTGCAGGAAAGGCTTTTCATCCCGCTCGGGATGAGAGCCACACGGTTTCAGCACGATCACTCCGACCCGGTACCCAACCGCGCGCATGGCCACGCGAAATCCGGCGATGGTTGGAAGATTCACGACACCAGTTTCGATCTGGCCGGCTCGGGCGGGCTCTACTCCAACGTGGAAGACATGCTCGTGTGGGCGCGCAACTTTGAAGATCCGAAGGTGGGCGCAAAGCTTCTGCCGGCGCTGGCCGCGCCGGGCGTTCTGAATGACGGCCGGACCACGCCGAACGGATATGCGTTGGGGCTGCGCCGCGCTACCGGGAACGGCTTATTGACGATCTCCCATAGCGGAGGCGCAATCGGATACCGCACCTTCTTTGCGCGCTGGCCCGAGCGGCGGCTCGCCATCATGACGCTTTGCAACGGCGACTCGAGTCCGGAGGATCTCACGCAGCGCGTTGCCGCCGGTATTCTCGGGACGCCAGAGCCTGGGAGGCCCCGCGCCGCCAAGCCGGCCGCCGCCCAGCCAGCCGATTGGGCCACGCACCGCAAGCTTGCCGGTGTGTACTGGAGCGATGAACTGGAAACGGTCTGGCGGATTACAAATGATGGAGGCGCGCTCGTCCTGGAGAATGAAGGCGGGCGGCAGGCGATCACCACCGAGGCCTCTGGCGGCTACCGCGCCGGTGCGGGAGTAATCACTGTGCGCCAAGAAGCATCCGGCGCCGTTACGGGCCTCCTGGTCAGCGCCGGCCGCGCTCGTGGGATAATCTTTTCGCGGCGATGATATGATGAGCGGCGGAAGAGTTAAGCAATCACCTTAGGGAGGCTGGGATGTTCACCAAGAAAATGATGTGGAGTGCGGCGGTGTTCACGTTGCTGGGCGTGTGCGCGGCGCACGGACAAACGCGGATATACAACACCGCGAAGCAGAAGCTGATGGAAGGGAAAAAGATTGTGGGCGGCACAGTGTCCACCAATGACCCGAACATCTATTGCGCGATGGCGAATGCGGGGTTCGATTTTCTGTGGATCGAGATGCAGCACAGTCCGCTGACCTATCAGGATGTGGCGGTGATGATCCGCGGATGCAAGGGGGCGTCGGCGATCCCGTTCATACGCGTGCCGGACGCCACCGAAGGCGACATACAGAAAGCCGTGGATATCGGAGCGCTGGGGATTATCATCCCGATGGTGGAGACGGTGCAGGAAGCGCTGAATGCGGTGCAGTACGCCAAGTATCCTCCGGTTGGAGTGCGCAGCCAAGGCGGCGGGCAGTATGGCGCGATGTGGGGCGCGGACTACCGGCCGACGGCCAATGAGAACGTGATGATTATCGCGATGATAGAGTCGCCCAAGGGCGTGGCGATCGCGGACAAGATCGCGGCCGTGCCTGGGGTGGACGTGGTGTTTGCCGCCAGCACGGACCTGAGCAGCTTCTCCGGTTTCAAGCAAGGCGATCCGCGGTATGAAGCACTGGTCACCAAGATTCACGATGCTGTGCTCGAGGCGGGCAAGAAGCTAGCCGGACCGCTGGCGTGGAAGGACCGGCACGGGTATACGTTCTTCCAGGGGCCTGGCGAGTCCGCCCTGATACAGTCCGGGGCGAAGTTAGCGCTGGGCGGCGGCGCCAGTCCCACCGAGCGGAAGGGCGTGGCTCCAACGGAAGGGTCTGAGAAGTAAGATACTCCCCTACGAGTCATGAAACCGGCCCTTTTCCTTGTCAACCTGGTGCTTCTTGCCGGCTGCTCCACGGTCCCGCGCCAAGCTGACCCGGCGGCGCTCGCCACCACACTCGAGAGGATGCTGCAGACCGCAGTGGACCAGAAGAGAGTCCCGGGGGTGGTCGCGATGGTGGCCACCGGAGACGGAGTTGTTTACGATGGCGCGGCGTCGATGAACAAGGACGCGATCTTCGCCATCGCGTCCATGACGAAGCCGGTCACCTCGGTTGCCGTGATGCAACTGGTGGAGGCCGGCAAGGTGAAGGTGGACGAACCCGCATCCACATACGTGTCGGAGCTGGCGCAAGTGGAGGTGCTCGAGAACGGGAAACTGCGCGCGCCTCAAAACCCCATCACCGTGCGTCATCTGCTGACGCACACGGCCGGCTTTACTTACGAGTTCATGAGCCCGGAGATTTTCGAGCTGGTGAAGAGCGGGAAGGTTGCCAGCATGATGGCCGGCGGAGACGCATTCCTCCGCGCGCCGCTGTTGTTCGAGCCGGGGCTGCGCTGGGAGTACGGCATCAACATCGACTGGTTGGGAAGACTGGTGGAGCAGGTGAGCGGCGAGAAGCTGGACGCGTATTTCCGCGCGCATATCTTTGAACCCTTGGGGATGCACGACAGCTACTTCCACGTACCTGCGGAGAAGAAGGCGCGGATGGTGAAGCTGCACCAGCGCAAGGAAGACGGCAGACTGGTGGAGCAGCCTGCGCCGGCGGCGCTCGGCGGGACTTTTTTGAGCGGCGGAGGCGGGCTGTACTCGACGGCGGCTGACTACCTGCAGTTCGCGCGGGCCATCCTGAACGGCGGGGAGTTGGGTGGGAAGCGCATATTGAAGCCGGAGACGGTTGCGCTGATGGGGCAGAACCAGATTGGCGCACTGGGCCTACATCCACTCCGGAGCATGATTCCGCAATTTGCCAAGGACAATGCCGTGCTGCCGGGCGCGCTGGACAAGTTTGGTTTCGGCTTCGCGCTGAACAGCAAGGCGATTGAAAAGGGACGCGGCGCCAACACCTTGGCATGGGCGGGAATCTTCAACACATACTTTTGGATTGACCGCGAGAAGAAAGTTTGCGCAGTGCTGCTGTCGCAGATGTCACCCGGTCTGGATGACGGCCCGGCTAAGCTGCTGGAGGAGCTCGACCAGGCGGTTTACGCCTGGCTGCGGTAGCGGACAGGCCGGAGGCCTGGCCGGAGGACCTATCCTACGGAGGTTTCAGAACATGAGTTTCATGACCAGGACTACGACTCGGGGCTGATTGTCCTGGGCCGGGTCGAGCTGGCCGAAGCGGGCGTCCTGCACGTTGTTGGGGCGCGCGACGAGGCGGCCGAAGTAGGCATAGTCGAAGGCGTTTTGGAAGTCGGCGCGGATCTGTATGCGGGCGCGCTCCTTGATGTTGAACTCCTTGTAGCCGGACAGTTCCCAGCTTTGCAGGTAAGGGCTGCGGACATCGGGAAAGCGCGTGGGGAAGTCGGTCAGAGTGAACGGGGCCTGTGCGCGATTGGGGAACAGAGTTGTGTCGAACCACTTGTCGAAGAAGGGGTTGAACTTGTCGCGGCCCGCGGCTCGCGCACGTTCGTCGCGTTGCGAGGGCGTGAGTACGGCGCTACGCGCCTCGAGCGGAGCGGCATTCGGAAAATCGATCGGCTGGCCGGAGCGGTAGAAATATTGGCCGGAGACGTTCCACCCTCCGAAGATGGCGTTCCCCCACCCGCCCATGCTGTTGAGCATGGGCCGCCCTTTGCCGAAGGGGAGTTCATAGCTGAAAACTGCGGAAAAGGTGTGGGGCATATCGAACTCGGTCAGGCGCTGCTCGAGTCCGGTTTGCAAGAGGTCCGCCAGCGAGACATCCTGCCCATTGAGAATGCTCACACGCTCCAATATCTTCGCCCAGGTATAGCTAAGTTGCATCGCGAGGCCGTTGCTGAAACGGCGCGTGCCTTTTGCCTGCAGGGAGTGATAGCTTTGTCCGCCTATAGCGAGATTCGACATGCCGACTTGAGCGAAGTGCGGATAGGCGAACAGAAGCTGCTGGCGCGGCACCGTAGCGCCGTTGAAAGCCGAGCCCGGCAGGAGTCCCCGCATGGGGTTTGGCACTTGTTGATTGAAGTAGGCGGGCCTGTCGGCCACGGGTAGCCGGTTGAGTTCATTGGTGGGGATGAAGTTGAGATTGGCGCTCACCGGGAGTTTCCTTGTGAGGTTGCCTACATAGCTGGTGTCGAGGACCCATTGTCCGGGGAGCTGATTCTGGAATCCAAAGCTGAACTGATGGGAATAGGGCAGCGGGCGTGCGAGGAACTGCGCGCCGATGCCGAGGCCAAGGTTGGTGGACAATCCTTGGGAGCTGCCGATGGGCTGCAGGAGCCCGGTTGGGAACAGGGACGTGGGAAACGGATTGGACAGAGTTACAGCCGGGGTGAGGTTATTATCTATGGAAGAGACGAGCGTCGTGCGCTGGGAGTAGCCGGTGTCTGGGCCATTGGCGTTCTGGCCTAACTGGAACAGCCCGTAGCCTCCGCGCACCACCATCTTGGGGCGCACGTGCCAGGCAACTCCGATGCGGGGCTGGAAGTTATTGAGGTCGCGGTTGAAGGCGAGACGGTCAGCTCCGCTATTGCCGGCATAGATGAAGCCGCCGTTGAGAGTGAGGCCCTGGACCTGGCTCTGCAGAGGGTTGGTCTGGCCGAAGGCAAAGCCGCGCACTTGCCGGTCATAGCGCTCGGTGATGGGAGCCTCGTAGTCCCAGCGCAGTCCCACGTTGATGGTGACGTTCTGGCGGATCTTCCAATCGTCCTGGAAGAAGAGCGCGACGTAGCCGTTGGTATAGGCGGGGTCCATGTTGCGATCGACAAAGCCGGAGGTAGGATAGCCAAGCAGCATGGTGGCGATGTTGTTGCCCGAGAGGGCGTCGGCGCGCTGGGGATCGGCTTGCGTCCAGTTGCGGGCAAATGTGTAGCTGCCGGCGGCCGAGGCGGGGCGAATCTGGTTGTTATTGTAGCGGCGGAACTCAGAGCCGTACTTGAGCGAGTGCGCGCCGCGAATCATCTGGACATTGGGTTGGACGGAGTAGGTGTCCTGGGTTTCGTAATTGGAGGTGCGGTCCGCGCCGAGGGGTGAGACGTTGTTGCCGGTGAGGTTGAAGCGCGGGTACTGGAGGGCGGTGAACTGGCTGACCAGGGCGGAGGGGAAGCCAAGCTCGCGCGGATCGAACCCGCGTCCGAACGTATTGCCGCTGAAGCCTTCGTAGCGCGCCAGGCCGGCGCGGAGATTGAAGACAACGGAGGGGTTGACGGTCCAGGTCCAATCCGAGCCCCAGTTTCTCGAGATGCGCGTGGAGGGATATTCGCTGGAGGGTTCCGCCGCATTGGTGCCCCACTGGACGCGGGCGAAGTTGAACCAGGGAGTCTCCCCGTAGCGTCCGCTGACGCGATGGTTATTGGTGAGGTTCCAGTCGAGCTTGCCTACCCACTGGTTGTAGCTGTTCTGGGAACTGTTCACGAACAGGTAGTTATTGAGACCGTCCGGAGATTCGCTGACCCGATTGGGTTTGGGGTAATAGCCGATGGCGCTGGCCCCTACGCGATCGATTCGATTGGGGGGAATGATGTTGGCGCTGAAGGGGGTGCGGATGAAGCCGCTGCCGGACGGGTTGGGGCGCGTTGTGAGCGGGTCATAAACGGTGATGGTCCGCATGGCGTTGTCCACCAGGCGCGAGAAATTGCCTTGGGCTTCCAGATCCGTGGGAACGGTCCAGATCTGAGTTTGCGGGTTACGCTCACGGAGGGCCTCGAGGGAAACCATGAAGAACATGCGATTGCGGCCGTCGAAGAGCTTGGGGATGTAGATGGGGCCGTCGACGGTGAAGCCGAAAGTATTGTTCTTGAACTCGGGCTGTTTGAGGCCGACGGAGTTACGGGAGTAGCCATTGGCGTTGAGATTATCGTTCTTGAAGAACTCATACAGTTGGCCATGGAGCCGGTTGGTGCCGGTGCGGAGCGTGACGCTGGTGACGCCGCCTCCGATGCGGCCATATTGGGAGTCGTAGGAGTTGGTGAGGACGTTGACCTCCTGGACCGCGTTGAGCGCCGGCGCAAAGCTGGCGCTGCGACTTCCGCGCACGCTGGTGATGCCGTCGATGAGGGTCTCATTTTCGCCGGAACGTCCGCCGTTGATGGAGATCGAGTTGATGTTGCCGAAGGCGTAAAGCTCGAACGAGCCCCAATAGCGGCTAGTCTTGATGACGCCGGGCTGCGAGAAG
>JAENWC010000296.1 GCA_016650235.1 Terriglobia bacterium | reverse complement strand
TCCGAGGGTGGGACAGACGATCGTCTTTTGTCGTCTGTCAACCAGTTGCGCTTCTGCGAGGAATGACAGACCACTCAAGGCGATGGTCTGTCCCACCTAAGTGAACAGTATTGGGCTTAGGGCAGGCCTCTCGATGTTCCTTCTGGGAATCCTCATGGAGGCGGGCCAGCACTTCTCGCCGGGCCGTGCGGTGGAACTCGGGGATGTCCTCGCCAACGGCGCCGGCGTCGGTTGCGGCGCCTTGCTCGGCCTGCCGGTCCGCGCCCGCATCGCCATCCCCTGAGCCGCGCGTGCAATGCCTCCTGCGCGGCCCACCCCCGTCCCTCTCAGCTTTCGGTCTTATCCGTGTTGTTCTGAAAACAATTATCTGCTGGAGTACTTTCAGTCATTTACAGCGTCTCATTCGGAAGCGCCGCGTTGGAGTTGGCGTTTCTTCGGGCCGCGACGCTTGGGCTGTGTCGGGCCGCTATCCGGGATGCGGCCAGTGACATACCAGCTCTCTAGGGGAGCCAAGCGGTCTGCCGCCAACCAGTATCCCAGCCTCCGCAGCCGGCGAACATGGTGCCGAATGATGCGCTGTCTCTGGACTTCGGGTAACTCCTGAGGCTGGCTTTCCCGGTATTGCTCCCCTCGTGACAGCACGTGGTAGATTGTCTCTGCCAACAGATGCGCCACCGCCACCAACGCTGCTTTGTGCCCAATTTTCGGTTTGAGACTCTCGTACCTCGATTGAAATACGGTGCCCTTGGTGCGCGACGCTGACCATGCACATTCCGTCAGGGTTGCCCGAAACCAGGGATTTCCGTGCGTGGTGTGCCGGCTTTTGTTTTTTCCCGCACTCTCGTTGTCACCTGGGCATACTCCTCCCCACGAACTCAGATGTCCCTCATCGGGGAACTGTTTCATGTCCGGCCCCGTCTCAGCCAGCACATTTCCTGCCGCTTCCTCCCGGATTCCAGGTATCGTCTCCAACAGTTCCTTTTGCTTCTGTTGCCCGCTTTCCTGAATCAACTTCGCAATCGAGTCGGATAGTTCCTCGATTTCCAAATCCAGAAAAGTGATCAGCCGCATGCAGGAACGGATGACCTCCTTTTGGGTTTCATTCAATCGCTGCCCTCGCACCGCTTCCGCTATTTCCTCCTTTTTCTTCTTCAGGCTCCCTTGGGCTAACTCGGCAATCTCTTCTGGCGTCCGATCCTCATTCACCAGCGCCTGCAACATCATTTGCCCACTCAGACCGAAAACATCGCTCAGCTCATTGCCCAGTTTCACGTTCCCGTACTCCAGTTGCTTTTGTACTCGATTCCTTTCGCTGGCTGCCTGTTCGATCAACTTCTTCCGCCGCCGCGTCAGTTCCCGCAAGTTTCGCGTTGCCTTTTCCGGTATGAAACTTGCCCGAATCATTCCGTGCCGCAGCAGATGCGCTAACCACCAACTATCTTGCGCATCCGTCTTGTGCCCTTTCCGGTTCTTCACCTGTTCTGCGTTGGCCAATATCACCTTCACATCCTGCTCCAGAATGTTGAACACCGGCACCCAGTAAGGCCCCGTGCTTTCCATCACGGCGTGCGTTACCCCTTCCGCCTTCAGCCACTGCCTAAGTCCTTCCAACGCACTATTGCTGCAATCTACCCTGCGAATCTCAAACCTTGGCTCTTCGCTCAGCGGACCGACCATCACACACACTTTCAGGAATTTCTTGTGTACATCAATGCCCGCACCTTTTTCAACCACAGCCGCAATCATCGCCTGCTCCTTTCGGTGCACGGTTGCCGCCTCGGGAGTCATGTTGTTCTGCGGGCTCATTGGCCCAATCTCTTGTCCAATACAGCAACCCGGGTCAGGTTCATCAACGGGAATGCCCAGTACACTTCGACCCTGTCTGCACCATTACCCATCTACCACGTTTTCATCGTCTCTTGTGGGCCGCCTCCCAGCGGCCCATGACGGTTCATCGGCGGCCAATATTTAGTGTGCCGCCCAGTCCCAATCCTTCTCACGACTATATTATTAGCCGCCGATAAACACCGATGAACACAGATAATTGGGGTGAATCGCAGTCGGGGCTCTGATTGGGGTGTACGGTCCGCGACGTCGTTATCGCAAATTGAACTTCTTCATCTTATAGCGCAGTGTGTCGCGCGTGATGCGCAGCAGGCGCGCGGCCTGTGTCTGGTTGCCTTCGGTCTTTTCGAGGGCGCGCACCAGCAGGCTGCGTTCGTTGTCTTCGAGCGAAAGTCCGTCGCTGGGAGGCGCCGCGCCGAGCGGTATTCCGGCCCGTTGTCCGCTGCCGTCCGGGCGCGTGATGGCGATGGGCAGGCTGGCCGCCGTGATGGAGGGGCCTTCCTCGAGGATCATGGCGCGCTCGATGGCGTTGCGCAGTTCGCGAACGTTGCCCGGCCAATCGTGCGCCAGCAGCAACTTGGCCGCGGCATCGGTGACGTTCTCGATATTGCGTTTGAACTTGCGATTGTAGTGCTCGATGAAGAACTTGGTCATCGGCACGATGTCTTCGACGCGATCGCGCAAGGGCGGAATCAGAATCTGGATGACGTTCAGACGGAAGTAGAGGTCCTGGCGGAATGCGCCTTCCTTGACGGCCTCGCGCAGATTCTTGTTGGTGGCGGCAATCACGCGCAGATCCAGGTGAATATCCTTCAGCCCGCCGAGTCGCCGGAAGGTCTGATCCTCCAGCACACGCAGCAGCTTGGCCTGCAACATGAGCGGGATCTCGCCGATTTCGTCCAGAAACAGAGTACCTTTGTCGGCCAGCTCGAAGATGCCGCGCTTTTGCGAGCGCGCGTCGGTGAAGGCGCCCTTTTCGTACCCGAACAACTCGCTTTCGAGGAGGGTTTCCGGAATCGCCGCGCAGTTGATGGCAATGAACGGCTCGGCCTGGCGCACGCTCTGGTAGTGCAGTGTCTTGGCGATGAGGTCCTTACCGGTGCCATTCTCGCCTTCCAGCAGGATGGTGGTGGCCTCGCTGGCCGATACGCGCCGCACGAAATTCATCAGCTCGCGCATGCAGGGGGATTCGGCGATGACCTCGCGTTTCTGGGGCGCGGCCTCTTCGGTGATGTCCTTGATGGTAGCCACGACGCCGGTGAGTTGGCCGACCTCGTCGAACATCTGGTTGGTGCGCATCACCACCAGGCGTTCCAGGCCGTTGTTGGTATGCAGGTGGACCGTGCAGTTGGGCGCCGCCGGCGGCTGGTTCAAGCCCACTAACACCCCGCAGCCGGGCTCGCACACCGAGCACTGGAAGACCTGCTGGCAGTGTTTGCCCAGCATCTCGTCGCTGGACATGGCAAAGAGCTTTTCGGCCGCCCGGTTTACCCCGGTGATGCGGAATTCGGGATCGTAGAGGACCAGGGCGTCGGAAAGCTGGTCGAATACCGATTCCAGTACACTGGTTTTCTGCCAGCCTGGGGTGAGTTTAGACATTGAGCTTAGACATTTAGCGTGGGAGCTTGTTCCAAGTATAACTGGTTCCGATTATAGCAAGCCCCCTGCGTGAATTCGCGCAACCGGAGGCTTACTTCGGGGGGGAATGCCCCCACCAGCCGGTGAATTCGGGGCAGACAGTCCGAATCTAGAGGCTTAGCGGGATGGCGCTGCAATTGCTATCTTACGTACTGGAGGCAACATGTCCCACCTGAAAGTCACACTGCCCGCTGTCATTTTGCTGGGCGGTTTCCTGGTTTGTTCCACAGCTTCGTATGGTAAGGCGGAATATACGAAGTCCACGAAGAAAGCCTGCGTCGTCTGCCACGTGGATTCCAAGTTGAAGCCTAAGGAGTTGACCGACGCGGGCAAGTTCTTCTCGCAACACAAGACCCTCGACGGTTACAAGAAGTAAGCAGTCTGAGGCGTGGAGCCTTCCATGATGCAAACGATTCAGCTCGCGATCGCCGACGGGATGTACGCCGCCGCGCTTCGCGATGCCCTGTCCCATAGTTGCGCATGGCATGTCGAATCGGTCGGCCGGCCCGACCCTTCGCAGCACTGTGTGATGGTGCTCGACCCATCCACGCTCGAACAGCTACCGCTGCCCCTCTCCCACCCGGAGCGGATCGTACTGATCACCCATAGGGACGCCCAACTGATGGCCGAAGCCTGGGAGGCCGGCATCGTATCCGTGGTCAGCGAGCAAGACCCGATCAGCACGGTTCTGCTGGCAATCATGGCGGCAGGGCTCCGTGTGGACAAACGCCACGGAGATCCATCCCCGAGCGGAATTTCCCCCACTGCCGGGACGGCACATGCGTCACTACCCCCAGAACACCGAAATCCCGGATCCAAACGCTTCAAAACACAATAGCTTAGCTTGATGTCGGCTTGGACTCTGGCGTGCATTCACTTTCACTCCAGTAAGGAGACTTGAACATGGAGCACACAGTCGACGAGTTAGAAGCCATTGTCCGGAACCGGATCTGTAGTGTGTGCACGGAACGGACCACGGACGACCAGTGCGGCCTGGAGGATCCCTCGAGTTGCGCGCTGTTCCGGCTTTTCCCCCAAGTGGCCCAGGCGATTCAATCGGTCAACAGCAGCGACATCCAGCCGTACATTGACGCCATCCGGCGCAACGTCTGTTCGGTGTGCCAGGAACAAGCGCAGGATGCCTCGTGCGAAGCTCGCCAGCAAGTGCAATGCGCCCTGGATGCTTACCTGCTGCTGGTGGTGGACGCCATCGAAGAGGCCACCGGCAAGACGTTCGACAAGACCGGCATCCAAAATTTACCGGCGGGTCCGGCGGTTGTTCCGGGTCCGCAACTTCGGCTGTAATGCGCGAAGCTAAGCTGGAGGTCATTCATGAGTTTCAACTATCTGCCGTTGTTAGTAGTCTGGATCGCTCTCGCCGTGGTTGTACTGGCTCTGTTCGTCTGGCGGCAGACGCTCGCCAGAAATGAGGACGACGCGTTGCATGTGTTGCAGGGAGCGCTCGCGCCACAGGCGGCGCTCGCCCTAAAGCTCGATGCCATCGACAAGTGGGGCAAAATCCTGACGGTGCTCACCGTCGTTTTCGGTCTTCTGCTGGCTGCCGGCTATGTGTTCGGGCAGCTAATCGGAAGATCCGGAGTCTAGCCGAATATGATGAACCGGGCATTTTCCTCCATGGGCTTAAGGCTCGGTTCGGTGTTCC
>JAENWC010000295.1 GCA_016650235.1 Terriglobia bacterium | reverse complement strand
CCAATCACCTGATACTGGCCCTTTTGCAGCGCCTTCACCGGATCCACCTGCGCGGCAGCGCGGGCCGGAAGAATTCCTCCGGCGATGCTGGATGCCACCCCGATCGCCATCGCCAGCAGGATCATCATCGGGTCACCCATGCTCTGTTCCGGCGACTGCGGCGTTCCGTAGATATCCTGCACCAGCGAGCTCAGTTGCGGCGTAATGCCGCGGGCAAGCAGCAATCCCAACCAAACCCCGATGGCCGATCCCGCCACCCCCGCCAGTGCGCTTTCGGCAATAAACAAACCGAGAATCCTGTGCCGCGAAGCGCCCAGCGCCCGCAGGATGCCGATCTCGGAACGCCGCTCGGTAATCGCAATCGCGAAGGAGTTGTAGATAATGAAGACGCCGATCAGTAGCGCGAACACACTGGTGACGTTGATGGTGACCGAAAGGCTTTTCGAGACGGCTTCAAAATGCTGCGCTCTCGAGGAAGGCGGCTCCACCTGGAATCCCGGGCCCAGTAATTGCTCCAGCTCGCGGCGGCAGGCATCCACCGTCACTCCTTCCTTCACGCCGACGTCGATCCGGTCAAACATGCGGCCCCGTCCGAAAACCAGTTGCGCCGCGTAGATGTCCATGATGGCCAAATTGCCGCCGAAGGCCGAGGCCAGCCCGCCCGCTTTCATGATGCCCCGCACCGTGAACTGTTTGGGGCCTTGCATAGTGTTCAGCGTGATCTTTGCGTTGCGCACAATGCCGTTGCGCCCGGCAAACTGCTTGCTCAGGATCAATGAGTCGGGTTGTGAAAGAAAGACGAGCGGGTCGTCAATGACTTCTTCCTCCTCCAGGTCATACTCGCGGAGGCTGCCGTCTCCGGTCATGTCCACGCCGAGCACCAGCAGATTGCCCTGGCCTTGCATTCCTGTGTTCAGCGCGGCTTCAATCACCGGCGCGGCTGCCCGCACGCCGGCCACCGACTGCACCTGCTCCAGCACCTCCTCCGGGAATCCTGTCTCGCCCGCCGACACCTGCAACTGCGCGGCGCCGGCAATCTGGTCCACGGTGCGCGTAAAAGCGCGGCCGATGTTGAGGTTCGCCGTATGCATCCCGACAAAAACCGCAACCCCGAGCACGATGCCCGTCAGCGTGAGCACCGAGCGCAGGCGGTGTTTACGCAGGTAAGGCCAGGTAAGCAGCCGCAGCAGTTTCATTGCCGCCTGTCCTGAATTATGCGCCCGTCCCGCAGCGACAAAACACGCCGGCAACTGGCGGCTACGGAAAGATCGTGCGTGACAACCAGCACCGTTGTGTTGAATTGATCGTGCAGGCCGCTGATCAATGAAAGAATCTCGCCTCCAGTGGTTGTGTCGAGATTTCCCGTGGGCTCATCGGCCAACAGGATGGGTGGATAAATACTCAGCGCCCGCGCAATGGCCACTCGTTGCCGTTCCCCGCCGGACATCTCATCCGGCAGATGCTCCATGCGGCTGCCCAATCCCACAAGCTGCAACAATTCATCGGCTCGCTCCTTGGTCTTCTTCCGGTCCCATCCGCGCAGATGCAGCGGCAGCGAGACATTCTCCGCCGCGCTCAGGCTCGGAAGCAGATTGAAGAACTGAAAGATGAATCCGATCTTGTCCCGGCGCAGGCGCGTAAGATCGTCATCGCGCAGCGTCCCGAGCGCCTCTCCATCAATGGTCACCTCACCCGCACTCGGCCGGTCCAGCCCGCCGATCAGGTTCAATAGGGTGGACTTGCCGGACCCGGATGGGCCGATGATGGCGACCATCTCGCCTTTCGAAATCTGAAGATCAAGAGGATGAAGTGCAATTACCTGGCGGCTGCCGTCAAAGGTCTTGGATACCCCGCTGAGCTCGATCATAGAAGAAGTGGTGAAAAAGGATCTTTCCCCTCATATGATGCCATGGGAGGAAGTCCTGATGAGCCTCATTCTTCGGCTTCATCCCTGACGGGCTCACCACCGCTTCTCATAAGGATTCTCGAATACCGGCTTGCGCCTCCGGGGTGACAATGACCTGATACTTCACTTCAGCGAGATTCCGTGTTCTTTGGCGAGAGCCGCAAGGAATTCTCGCATGGCCCGGCCTTCTCCACGTTTGGCTTGTTCCAGCCCGCGGCTAATGCTTCGGATGCCGTCCAACAGTTCGCGGTCATCCATGAGCTTTTGATACGCTCCGGCGCTCTGCACAACCACCTCCGCTTCTCCGTTCACGGTGAGAACGGCCGGCTTGCCGGACTTCTTCAGCTTGCGGATGTGATCCTTGGCGTTACGCTGAAAATCGCTCAGTGAGTGGATATTGACGAGGTCGAGGGCCATGTATTGAATTGACATTAAATTGCATGCTTCCGCAAGGCAGTCCTGGGAGCCTCCAGGATGGCCTCTCCCAGTCTGCCCGTAACGAAAACAGTGTTCGTAGGCTTCCCAAGACTCTACGCCCTGGCCTTAAATGAACGCTGCCCGATGCGCTAAGCTGGCGTAGGCATGCGCATCGGAATCGACGCGGGCGGCACATTTACCGATTTCATCGTCTTTCACAATGGCGGGCGGATTGAGAGCTTCAAGCTGCGGTCGAATCCCGCCGCCCCCGCTAAGGTGATTTTGGAGGGGCTCGCGCTGGCCGCGGGGTCTAAAAGAGCGGATGTCGTCCACGGCTCAACCGTTGCTACCAACGCGCTTCTGGAACGTAAAGGCGCCAAGACTGCGTTCCTCACGACGCTTGGGTTTGAGGACATGCTTCGCATTGGGCGCCAGAACCGTGCCGAGCTATACAATCTCACGCCCATGCCGAAGAGGCCGCTGGTCGACAGCCGGTATTGCTTCGGCGTCCGGGAGCGCACATGGTACGACGGCACTGCCGCCAAAACCCCCACCCTGGCCGAGCTCAGGAAGCTGCGCAAGTTGCTGGAGAAGGCGCGCGTGCAATCGGTGGCCGTGTGCCTGTTGCACTCGTATCAGAATCCCGGGAATGAGAAGGCGGTGGCGGACGCGCTGGCCGGTGTGGGCTATCTATGCTGCTCGCACGAGGTGTCCCCGGAGTTTCGAGAATACGAGCGCGCCTCTACCACGGTGATCAATGCATATGTCGGTCCGCTGATGGACGCATACCTCAAGGAACTCGAAGCGGAGACGCGCCATAGTATCGCGATCCTTCAGTCCAACGGTGGATTCCTCACAGCCTCCGAGGCGCGTCGGAACGCGGTGCGCACCGTCCTGTCGGGTCCTGCCGGCGGCGTGATTGCGGCTTCCCACATGGCTGGACTTTCCGGCTATGCCCGTGTTCTTGGGTTTGATATGGGCGGCACCTCCACCGATGTCAGCTTGTGCGACGGCGAGCCGCGAGAGAAGGCGGAATCCTACGTGGACGGCTTCCCGGTTCGCGTGCCCATGTTGGATATTCATACTGTGGGAGCCGGGGGAGGCTCCATCGCGCGCGTCGACGCCGGCGGCCTGCTGCGCGTAGGTCCGGAGAGTGCCGGAGCCGATCCCGGCCCGGCCTGCTATGGGAAAGCGATGCAAGCGGCCGTCACAGACGCGCATGTTGTGCTGGGCCGTATCACCGCGCAACAGTTTCTCGGCGGGCAGATGCACATCGATGTGCAGCGGTCAGAGGCAGCCGTGTCACAAATCGCCGCACAGTTGGGAATGGATGTTGTGGCCGCGGCAGAGGGCATCGTCCGTGTCGCCAACGCCAATATGGAACGAGCCATTCGCGCCGTCTCCATCGAACGGGGCCACGATCCACGCCGTTTTACACTGGTCGCTTTTGGCGGCAGCGGCGGGTTGCACGGATGTCAGATCGCGGCCGAGTTAGGGATAGGAACGGTGCTCGTTCCCCGTTTTGCAGAAGGGCTGTCAGCGCTGGGAATGCTACTGGCCGACTTTGTGCGCGACTATGCAGCCGGCGCCGTGGGCCGCGCCGATTTGGAGAAACGCTTTCGGGATCTTGAGAAACGGGCGAGGCGTCAATGCCGCGGCGCGGTACTCGACCGTACGGCGGACCTGCGCTACACAGGTCAAAGCTATGAGCTGAACGTCCCATGGCTCGATCGCGTGCAGGCCGCGCAGGCCTTCCACAAGGAACACCTTCGCCTCTACGGATACTCCAGTCCAGACCGTTCCGTCGAGGTGGTCACCATTCGCGTCCGCGCACGGAAGCAAACGATGAAACCGGACCTTGGCCGTCCCGCCGCTGGGCCGCCGGGTAAACCCGTCCTCCGGCGCGTGCATGTGGATGGGGCATGGCGCGAGGTTCCCGTCTGGCAGCGCGCGCAGATTGGCCGGAGACCGAAACCAGGTCCAGCGCTGGTGCTTGACTACGGCTCCACAACGCTGGTCCCCACGGGCTGGCGCATGCGCGTGGACGGCACAGGTAACCTGATCATCCAGGCGCGATAATTTGTTCATGGGTTCCTTTTTTCGATTTTGGCTGCTGCTAAGCCCGGCTCTGCTCTCTGGCGCGCCGATGCTGCGGTTGACGCAAACGGTGGTGGGTCCGGTCTCGATCGCTCCAGCCACATCAGGCCCGGCGCAGGAGGTGGAAGCGTTCAACGCCGGAGACGGCTTGCTGAATCTCACATTCACCGCATCGGCAAGCTGGGTGACGGCATCGGCGGGTCCGATTCGCAATTGCTCGGGGCGCGAAGGCAGTTGCATTCCAATTCGGATCGCGCTTCCCACACAGTCTCTACCGGGCGGCACAAGTAGTGCGACGCTGACGGTACGCGACCCGAACGCATTGGATGCTCCGCAGAACATCATTGTTACGGTGCAGATCGGCGGCGGAGTTCCCAATCGATTGGACCTTATTGTTGCGCCCAACTCGGCGAGTGATGAGGCCGTCTTTTCTACCAACAGCCCGGTCATGGCCGCCATCACCACGCAATCGGGCGGCCAGTGGCTCTCCCTCGTACTCGACGGTCTCGGAAGCCACCGCTTTGTGCTGCCCTACAAGGTGGCCGCCCAGCATTTGCCGGGTCTTCCCGAGGGCTCCTACAACGGGTCAATCGTGCTCAAAGATTCCGGATTTGCCGCCGGCAACAAGACCCCCAGCCAGCAGAGCCTCCGCTTCCGCATCGCGCAAAATACGGGGCCGCAATCGCAGTCCCTGGCGGTCACAAACCGCGGCTTGGGCAGTCTCCGCATGACGGGAGCTTCGGCCAGCACCGATTCCGGAGGCGCCTGGCTGCGCGCGGAAACAACGGCCGGGACTGGCGCGGTTTCCGTCCAGGCAGACGTGGCGGGTCTCGCCCCGGGCCACTACAAAGGTGCCGTCGAGGTGTCTACCAATGGCGTCAACAGTCCGTTGCGTGTTCCCGTGGAACTTGAAGTAGTAGCGCGATCGCACGCGGAGGCATCGGCGCGATCTTCGGAGAACAGCTCTCTTACGCCGGAACGCAATCAGGCCGTGCCGAAAAGCCTCGGTATCCCGAACAGCCGTCCGGCGCGGGTGGGCGAAGCGATCGTGATCTATGCATTGGGGCTGGGGCCAACGGTTCCGCCCGTGGCCAGCGGGGGAAGCGGCTCTTTCCAGTGAGCCGCGGTCGCGTGTGATGTCGCCTGTGACCGACGTGTTGTTCGGAGCGCTTGCGTTACCTACCGGCGTCCGCGCCCCGGCTCTCTTCGTCGGGCTCACGCCAGGCTTCGTAGGTCTGTATCAGATCAATGTGGTGGTGCCAGAGGGTGTGGTCAATGGAGATGTACCGGTCCGGCTGCAACTGGAGACCGTGGCCAGCAACTACGTTCTAGTGGCCATAGAGTAGACGGTTCACGGCCTGATCCCCGGTATGTTCAACCGTATGCGGTACAAACTGGTCCGCGCGGTCACATACAGCGTCTGCGCGTCCGCATCGCCCCAATGCAGATTGGCCGGAATCTCCGGAAAGTGTATCTTGCCGAGCAGTTTTCTATCGGGGAGGAACACCCAGATGCCGCCCGGGCCAGTGCAATATAGTGTTCCCTCCTGGTCCAGTTTCATGCCGTCCGGGAGCCCGCCGGCGGTTTCACCGGTAACATCGGCGAAGACGGAACCGTTGCTAAGCGTACCCTCCGTAGTAACATCAAACCGCATCCAGATCTTACGCGCGGGATCCGAGTTTGCTACAAAGAACGTCTTCTCACCGGGTGTGAACAGGAGCCCGTTGGGGCGCATAAGATCCGCGTATAGCAGATCCAGAGCGCCGTGGCGCAGCCGGAAGATGCCGTTGAAGCTCAACTCCTTCCTTGGATCCTGGTCCTGCTTCACAAACCCGTAGGGCGGGTCTGTGAAATAGAGATCACCGCTGGAGTGATAGACCAGATCGTTGGGGGAATTCAAACGCTTGCCTTCAAAGCGCGAGGCGAGCACTGTCAAGGATCCATCTTGCTCCAACCTGGTAACGCGGCCGTTGCCGTGCTCGCAGATCACAAGGCGGCCCACGGCGTCCAAGGTGAGTCCGTTGGAGCCGATGAATGCGCCTAAGGGCGCGTCGTGACCATCGTAGCCGCTTGGTTTCCGCAACAGCGACACCGCGCCTGTGTCCGGGTTCCAGCGGAAGATCGAGTTGTTGGGGATATCGCTGAAAGCCAGATCGCCGTCGCGAGTCCATATTGGACCTTCCGTGAAGGCGAAGCCGGTTGCCAACTTTTCAATGCAGGCCGAAGCGGGAACAATCCTGTGGAACGCCGGATCGGCGACGGTAAGAAAATCTGTTGTACTCATGACGCGGTATCGATTGTACCGCGCCGGGAGTCAGTTACTCCGAACGCAGAACAGTGTATTCTGACCGCGCAGGTAGATCTCGCCTCCCGCGACAGCCGGGGTGGCGATGAAGATCTGATCGGCGAGCGTGTTGGTGGCCAGGACTTCAAACTTTTCGCCCATCTTCACCACCACTACGTCCTCATTTTCCGTGGCCAGATAGAGTTTGCCGTTGACGGCCACGGGAGACGACTTAAAGCTGTAAGGCTTGGGAAGGCGCTGCTGCGAGTAATACGGTTCCCCGGTGGTGGCGTTGAGGCAGGTAAGCATTCCGGTGTCGGTGACGAAATAGAGTTTGTTGTCGTGAAGGACAGGGGAGGCGGTGTAGGAAGTGCCGCGCTGCAGGCTCCACAGGATGGAATCGGTACCGGTGAGGTCCCCATCCTTGCCCAACTTGATGGCCATCAGATTCGGGTCGCGGTGGCCGCTCATCACGTAGACCACGCCGTTTTGATGCACGGGCGCGGGAATCACGTTGGACCCCAGGCCGGCGGCTTCCCAGATGAGCTTGCCCGATTGCAGATCATAGCTACGCACTTTTTTGCTAGCTGCCACGATCACCTGTTTGCGGCCGCCGTGATCGATTACATAGGGGGCTGACCAGGTGCTGGGTTCATCGCGAGCCACGCGCCATCTCTCCTTGCCAGTTTTCTTGTCTAGCACAACCAGGAAAGAATCGGCTTCCTGATCGAAGCCGAGGATCAGAGAATCCTCATGGAGCGTGGTCGCGATGCCTTCGCCGAAGGACAGGCGCATACGCATCTTGACGCCCATATCCTTACCCCAGATTTGATTGCCGTTGAGGTCATAGGCGTAGATACCGCGCGAACCGAAGAAGGCAAATACGTGCTTGCCGTCGGTGACCGGCGAGTTGGAAGCAAAGCTGCCGTATTGGCGGTGATAGCCTTCGTGCGGAGTGGCCGTGATGGCGGTCTTTTGCCAAATGGTTTTGCCGGTCTTGCGATCCAGGCAAAGCAGATCGAACTTGTGTTCGACGAGCGCGCCTGCGCCGCCGCCCGGACCGCCCCGGCGTCCCGGTTCCGCCGGAGCCGCGGCAACAGGAGCAGCCTCGGTTGCAATCGCAGTGGTAAGGAAGATCTTGTCGCCCCAGATCACCGGGGATGAGTTCCCTTTGCCGGGAACGTTCACCTTCCAGGCGATGTTACTGGAATCGCTCCAGGAGGTGGGAGCGTCGCCCCGCGCCACGCCATCATTAGCGGGACCACGCCAGCGGGGCCAATCCGAATCCGTCGTGGCGGCGGAGGCGCACATACACAATAGGGCAACAGAAATGGTCCAGGTCATGGATCATAAGACGCTCCATTAAATGGTTACGTTACAATCGCAGGTATGGTCAATGTACAGGAATTGCTGGGGTTGGCTTCTCCCCCGGTGGCGGTAGGGTTTCTCGACAGTGCGCCGGAAGGCGTTGCCAAATATGACGGGGGCGCGATGCCGGCTGGGTGCAGCTTCTGGCGCGTGGCGATGGAAGGGGCCAGCTTCTACACGGTGCAAGAGGACCACTACAACTGCGCGGTCGGCTCGCACACGCACCACATCGAGCTGCCGGCCGAGCGGGCCAAGGAATTGGAAGAGACGGTCGGCTTCATGGTGGCCAGCGGCTATATCGAGATGAAAGAGGTTCCGGGGATTCCCACGCTGCAACGCGCCCCACAAGTGGTGGCATACGGACCGGCGTCGAGCGCGGAGTTTCCCGCGGACGTTGTTGTAGTGGCGGCCAAGCCGGGAGCGGCGATGCTTCTGTACGAGGCCGCCGTGCGATGCGGCGCGGGCAACTCGGTGACCAACATCATTGGGCGTCCCGGATGCGCGGCGCTGCCGATGACGCAACAGTCCGGAACGGCCGCACTTTCATTCGGGTGCCGTGGGAACCGCACCTTCACCGGCCTGAGCGATGAAGAGCTGTACTTCTTTGTGCCGGGCGGCAAGTGGGAAGCGGTGGGGAAGTCACTGGAAGAGATTATTGCCGCCAATGAGGCGATGGGCAAATACTACGAAGGGAAACTGGTGAGTTTCGGCGCATAGTGCGCGAGCACGCGGCGCGCACCGGCCGGTCCGATACACCTTGCGAGCGAGGCCTCACCGGCTTTGCGTACCCCTTCCACCGAACCAAACGCGCGCAGTAGTTTCTTCATGCTTTGCGGGCCAATGCCGGGGATGGAAGTGAGCTCACTGGTCAGGCGGGAGGCGCTGCGGCGCTGTCGATGGAAAGTGACCGCGAAGCGGTGCGCTTCATCGCGGATGGTTTGCACCAAATGCAGGACGGGGGAATATCGGTCCAGCGCGACCGGCTCGTCCTCCTGCCCCAGAACATAGATGATCTCCTCGCGCTTGGCGATGGAGGCAAGCGGCTGATTGATGATGCCAAGGGCCTCGAGCGCTTCCGAGGCCGAGTGCAACTGCCCGATGCCGCCGTCGATCAGGATAAGGGACGGCATAGTGGAGCCGTCCTGCTGGATGCGGCTGTAGCGGCGCGTGACCACCTCACGCATGCTGGCGAAATCATCATTGCCGGCGACGGTTTTGATGATGAACTTGCGGTAATCGGCTTTCTTCATGCGGCCGTCTTCCCACACCACCATGCTGGCCACCTGATCGGTGCCTTGGATGTGCGAGATGTCGAAGCACTCGATGCGCGAGGGAGGCGCGGGCAGGGAGAGCGTTTCAGCGAGTGCTTCCTTGATGGCATCCGAGGAGGGTGTGAGAACGCGGAAGCGCTGTTCAAAGCTGTGGCGCGCGTTAGTCTCCACCAGCGCGAGCATCGCTTTCTTGTGACCGCGCTGGGGAGTGTGGATCTCCACTTTGCGGTTCCTCTGTTCGGTGAGCAGGTCTTCGAGCAGCGCCACATCCTCAAATTCAGCTGGGACATGGATATGGTCGGGGACATCCCGTTGTCCAAGATAGAGCTGCTTGAGGAGGGCCGAGGTAAAGTCGCTCTGGTCAAACTCGGGCTGATCTTCCCAGAAGAATTCGCGGCGATCGACAATGCGGCCGTTGCGGAGGTGGAAGAGATTTGCGGCCACCAGGGGCGGCTCGGCGTGAATGGCGAGGATGTCGGTGTTATCGCCGGAGGCGGCAGCCATTTTCTGCTTCTCATCCAGCTCCTCGACGGTGGCGATGAGGTCGCGGACCGCGGCGGCCTCTTCAAATCGCAGATTAACGGAGGCATCCTCCATGCGGCGGCGGAGTTGCCCGGCGAGATCGCGGTTCTTGCCTTCGAGAAACAGGCGGACGTTACGGGCGGCTTCGGCGTAGGCATCGTCAGTGGTGAGGCCGTGGACGCAGGGGCCGAGGCAGCGATTGATATGGAACTCGAGGCAGGGCTGGGGGTGGGATCGCGTTAGATCGACAGTGCAGGAGGGAACCTGGAAGTTCCGATGAATGAAGTTCAAGAGGCGGTGGGCGAGGTTACCGGGAAAGTAGGGGCCGAAGTAGGAGGCTCCCTTGAACAGGCGGCGCGTGACGTAGACGCGCGGGTATTTCTCGTTGGTGAGCTTGATGTAGGGGTAGGTTTTGTCGTCGCGGAGCAGGATGTTGAAGCGGGGCTTGTGCTGCTTGATGAGGTTGTTTTCGAGAGCGAGCGCCTCTTTTTCGTTATCGACCAGGATGTAGTCGACCGAGACAGCATCGGCGATGAGCGTGCCGGTGCGGGCGTCGGCCAGGCGATCCTCGTTGAAGTAGCTGCGAACGCGGCTGCGGAGGTTCTTGGCCTTCCCTATATAGAGGATGCGGCCGCCGGCGTCTTTATACATGTAGACGCCGGGCCTGAGGGGCAACAACGCCGCTTGATCGCGCAGGTCCACTATAATGACATTGTGGCACTTCCTGTTTGTAGAACGCGCAAAACGGAGCTGCCCGCCGCGAGAAATGGCTCCTTTTACCTTTGGGGTCCGGCGGCGCGGCGAGCGCCCGTTGCGCTTTTGAAAATTCTGGTGCTCTCCTGGTGCTCTTTTGGTGCTCTTGCAGTGCAGGAAAAACCGAAGGAGCCGGCTCAGCGGCAGGAGCAGGAACCTCCGGAAGAGGATGAGGGGCTGAAGGAGAAGGAGTACAACTTCAACCCGCTGCAGGCCGAAAAAGAACTGAACATCGGGAACTTCTACTTCAAGAAGGGGAGCTACAAGGCGGCCGTGCTGCGGTTTGAAGAGGCCACAAAATGGAACCCCGGCTCTGGGGAAGCCTTTCTCCGGCTGGGCGAGGCCCACGAAAAGCTGCGGCAGCCGGACAAGGCCAAGTTGGCCTACGCCAAGTTTCTGGAAATTGCGCCGGACCACAAGCGGGCCGGAGAGATCCAGAAAAGGATGGGCAAACATTAAGCCGCCCGCGGTTTCAGATTGCGCCGCCGTTGTTTACGTTCCTGCTGGCGCATGACATCGATCAGGTGCTGCACTCCTTTGCCCCAATCCGGATACAGATCCAGGTATTGAAAGGAGCGTTGAATTTCCGCGGGCACCTCGCAATCATCGAGGCGCACTGGAATGAAGTAAGTTTCGCCCAGCGGCTGCATGGAAGCACAGTCGAGCGCGTAGCGCATATCGGCATGAAAGCGTCCGCGCTTAGTCACACTGCGATGGGACATGCAAGCAACAAAGAAACTGGAAGCCTCAATAGCCCTTTCTATGGCGCGCGGCCAATTCTGACCGGGCAGGAGCTTGCGCTTATCGAGCCAAGGTTCGAATCCATGCTTGGCGAGCGCCTCAAACAGCTTGCCGGCGAAAGGCAAGTCTTCCACCGCATAAGCAAGAAACACTTGTGGCTTTGTTTCGCCCAGGAAGAGATAACCGCCAGCGCCATCGGGCTTGAACGCGCCGAGTCCTTCGATGTCCACTCCTGTTCCTTCCGACAGGCACCGGAGCACCAGTTGCGCGAGGTCGTATATGGAGGAGTTCGGCTTGGGCCGCGGGGCGCTAGCCTTTTTTATTCCGGTTGTTTTTGCTTTTCGCATAGCGGTTAAATTGAAAGCCGGTGTGGGGGCCGCCTGGCAGGAATGCACCGAGTCCCGGCAGACGGACCTGTTTTCCATTTCTGATTTTTTTCATGATGTCGTGCAGCGCGATGTCCAGATGGTCAGCCGCCTCGGCGGGCGAAACTCTGACGTCTTGTGCGAGTCTGAGAGCCAGTTCGTTTTTCTTCATTCCTAACTCCAGCCTAGCGTGCAGGAAAGCGGAAGACGGAAGTGGTACGGCCACGCTGTCAAGGCTATTAAGCCTATAGGATACAGATAACAAGCCACATAGAGGAATATCGACATTATTTTCTCCTCGTGTGACTGAAGAAGAGCCTATTCCGGATATGAACTGAAAATAATGAAAACTTAAGGGCCTGTTCATCTTCATGACGCACAATGTTGGAGTAAGCTACGGCCTACAGTTCAAGGAGAAAGACCCAATGAAGAAGTTTTTCAGCATCATGATCGGCCTCTCGCTAATGCTTGGCGCCGTCACTTTGACCGCCTACCAAGGCGAAAAGAAGGAAGGGACCAAGACAGACGAATCCGGCAAGAAAAAGGAGAAGAAGAAGAAGAAGAGCAAGGAAGGCGAGGCCGAGAAGAAGCCCGGGCGCTAGTCTCTCAACCAGAAGTCAGAATTAACCCAGCGCCACAGCCACCCCGCTTGCACATGCGGAGTGGTTGTGGCGTTTTTGGTTGGTGTTCACCGTGCCTTGGCGTTTAACTCGGCCTCGGTTGTGTAGTCGAACCAGCCAATCATCATCTCTTCCCAGGTTTGGGGGCCCCACTTCACTTCTTTGTTTGGGTCGGGATTGTGTTTGTTATTGGAAGAGTTGTCAAAATGGGCGACACACTCGAGCCGGCTGCCTTTGGGCAGGCGTAGAGGTTCAGCAAACTGGTACAGGAGCTGCCAGTTGAAGTCGTACCTGGGAACGCTTAAAACGATCTCCCGGCTGCCGTTGGGATAGACGGCAGTGTAGGTAAAATCCTTACCGCGCAGATGCATGTGCGGCATGAGGTCCACAATGCGGACATCTTCCTTGGCCTCCCAACTGGACTGGACTTCGTGGTTGCCGTCGCCAGGCGGGATTGTAAATTTAGTATTGAGCGCGGTGCCGGTGAGGGCGCGTCTGGTGACGGGTTGTTTGGCAAACAGGAGCCCGATGTAGCTGCGGTCTGTGGCCGCCGTGCCGTTGGGCGTATAGTGGACCTGGAAAACGAGGTTGGATCCTGCCGGAATCAGTTTGGCGGTCCCTGCCGGGTAAACCTTCGGTTGCTCGCCGGGCGCAAAGCCGGAGAGTTTTTCGCGGCCTGTTGGAGAGCCCTCCTTGGCGCCTTGCGGCTGGATGAACACGATGATGTGGTGGACCACGGCGCGATTACCAGGCCGGATTTCGGCGGCTTGTACCCACGTATCTTCTTTGAAGCCCGTGGGGACGGTGTAGTACTGATACGGAATCACGCCTGAGGGCTGTACAGCGACGGCTTGCGGCAGTTCGAAAACCACATCGGGTTTGCCGACGGCCCAGCCTTGTTCAAAGATTGGCGGCTTTGGGAGGAACTTGGGGTCGCCTTCGGGAGCGCCTTGGTCCACCCATGCCGCAACGGTATCAATCTCCGGCTGCTTGAGCCGCCGCTCATTGTCGAAGTGACCATAGCGTGCGTCGGCCAACCAGGGCGGCATGGCGCGCGAAACAACTTTTTCCTTGATCGCACGCGCCCAAGGCCTGACGTCCTTGTACGAGGTGAAGGCCATTGGCGCGGCCTCGCCTTGGCGGTGACATTCCACGCAACGTTGGTTAAGAATCGGCGCGACATCTTTGGTGAAAGTGGGTTTGGATGGCGCCGCCGTGTTTGCGGCCCATCCCAGCGCCGCGGTGCAAACGGCTAGTAGGTTCAAACGCATCGTCTTGCTTCCCAGTAGGCTCAAACGCATCATACACCAAAGCGCATTGCTTGGTAATATCTCCTATTGGAGACGAAGATGAAAAAAGGTTCCAACCGTAGAAAATTCCTGTTCAGCGCCTCGCTCGGCGCGGCAATGACGGGTTGCCGGCAAGGAGAGAAGCCGGCCGCTGAAGATGAAGGTCCCAACCGGCTGGGCAAACCTGTGAGTGAATACGGAGACCGCTCGCCGCACGAGAAATCCAAGCGGTTGAAGCCGGAGACGAAGACTCCGGAGGCGGCTTCCACGCGCACACCGCTACAGGATTCCTACGGTATCCTGACCCCGGCGGCATTGCATTTTGAGCGGCATCATTCCGGGGTTCCGGCCATTGATCCGGCCCGGCACCAGTTGTTGCTCCACGGGCTAGTGGATCGTCCGCTCGTGTTCGGCATGGATGAGTTGAAGCGGCTGCCGTCGGTGTCGCGCATTCATTTTGTGGAATGCTCGGGCAATGGACGGAGTGAGTGGAGCGCGAAGGGGGCCCCCGACGCGCAGCGAAGCCAAGGCTTGGCCAGTTGCAGCGAGTGGACCGGAGTTCCGTTGTCATTGCTGCTGGCCGAGGCCGGAGTGCAAAGCAGCGCCAAGTGGCTGCTGGCCGAGGGCGGCGATGCATCCAAGATGTCGCGCAGCATCCCTTTGCAAAAGGCGAACGAGGACATTCTGGTGGCCTATGGGCAGAACGGGGAGGCGCTGCGTCCGGAGCAGGGCTATCCGCTACGGCTGGTGGTCCCGGGGTGGGAAGGCAACATCAATGTGAAATGGCTGCGCCGGATCAAGGTGGTGGATGAGCCGGTGATGACCAAGGATGAGACTTCCAAATACACGGACCTGATGGCCGATGGCAAGGCGCGCATTTTCACTTTTGTGGTGGACGCGAAAAGCCTGATCACCTATCCTTCGGGAGGCCAGAAGCTGGCAGCGAAGGGGTTCCATGAGATCAGCGGCCTGGCCTGGAGCGGCCGGGGAAAGATTGAGCGTGTGGAAGTATCCACCGATGGCGGCAAGAGCTGGGTCAATGCGCGGCTGGAAGAACCGCGGCATCGGATGGCATTCACCAGGTTCCGGCTGCCGTGGACCTGGGACGGATCGGAAACGGTGCTGGTGTCGCGGTGCACGGATGAATCCGGTTATGTACAACCGGACCGCGCACAACTGATTGAGGCACGCGGAATGAATTCCGACTATCACAATAATGCGACCAAGCCGTGGCAGGTGATGGCTGACGGGAGCGTGAAGAATGCGTAGCGCCTGTTTGATGCTGGTGGCGGTCGCATTGATGCAGGCGCAGACCGGGAAATACGGCGCGGGGAGACCGCCCACGCCTCAGGAGGTGAAGGCGCTCGACATCTCTGTGCCGCCGAGCGGAGAAGGGCTCCCGGAAGGCAGCGGCACGGCGGTGGAGGGCAAGGAGGTTTACGCGCGGCGCTGCCAGCGCTGTCACGGAGCAGAGGGCAAAGGGGGTGACGAAGTAGCGCTGGTGGGCGGGTCGGGAACGCTCAACACACCCAAGCCGCTGAAGACCGTCGGGAGTTACTGGCCGTACGCCACCACATTGTTCGACTACATCCATCGCGCGATGCCGTTTAAGGATCCCGGCTCGCTGACATCGAACCATGTGTATGCGGTGACGGCCTACATTCTTCAACTGAACGGCATCATCCGCGCGAATGAAAAGATGAGCGCGGAGAGTCTGCCCAAGGTGAAGATGCCGAACCGGGATGGCTTCATCCCGGACGCGCGCCCGGACACTGGAAAAGTCAAAGGGACCACCAAACGCTGATGTTGTGGATGGAAGGCCCTGGGATTGGACCGGCAATCACTTGGGGCTTGGTGGCGCGTCGAGCGCCCTTTACGCTTCCCTCTGGGCACTTGGCCACGGAGCAGTTGATTGAGGTCGGCGATGCTGATCTCGCGATCAACCCATAGCGCATGTGGGATTGCCAGCAGGATCCGGACTCCACCTGGAACGCTTGATGTTCGGACCGGAAGTGGATGGCCGCCCGTGAAGCTATAATTGAAGCATGTCTTCCGATCGCAACCGCCTCCAAGCGCTCGTGGATGCTCTTCCGGACACTGAGGTGCAGGTGGCCATTTCTTTTCTTGCGGAACTGGGTGAGCAGGAAATCATCGATGCGGAGACCGCAGCCAAGCTGGATGAGGCCCGTACGGAACCGGGCGGCGATGTTCCTCTGGAGGAAGTCCGGCGCCGGCTCGGGCTGTGATCCGCCGCGTAGTTTTCCGGCCTGCCGCAGTGCGGGATCTGGCGCGCCTTAATTTCATCCGCGTGCTCGGTATTGACAGCCGGGGTGAAGCCTACTGATCCCCCAACCGCGCCGGATGACATACATCGGACGCCGGTCACGTGAAAAACTGGCTGCGAGAGCATGAAAAGGTTGCGTCTCGCATGCTCGACAAGTCAAGACAAGTTCGACGAGCCGCCCACAAGCCTGCACGGGCGGCGCCTGCGCGCCAACGACCCGCTTTGATCGCGAAGAGCCTGCATTCTGTCAATCAAGTGCCGGCGGACGCCTGTGGGCAGGCTGCCCCAACTCTCGCTTTCGGCATCAGCCGCCGAAGACCATGCGGCCCATTTGATCGCCCAGCCGTTTGACTTCCTTGGGATCGGCGGCGGTGCGGAAGCGCTCGGCAAGTTCGAAGAACTCCTGTTGCTTGCGCTTCTCAGCCTCTATGCCGTTCTCGATCAGTTCAGCCAGCATCCTGTTGGCGCTTAGCCTGCGGGTCTTCGCCAAGTTGCGAACTTGTGCCGCGACATTCGATGGCAAGGTGACGCTTTGCCGCAGCGCGGAACCATGGCCACGGCACCAGCCCGCGCTCGCACCCTTGATCTTCACCGGCAGGCACGAAACGTAGAAGTCGAAGGATTTCTGAAGGCGGTCGAGAGTCCATTCCCCAGCGCTTCGAAGCGCCGGTGTGGATCAGCACGATATCGCTTGTGTTCAACTCGTGCCGGATCTTCCGAAGAGCCGTCCGCAGGTCCTCAACAGAAATCAGATCGCTTTGCTCTTATGTCGTCTTATGTCGCCATGTCGATCACCACGCCGGGGCCGAAAGCACCACTCCAGCGGCACCTCGTCGATCCGCTTGGGTGGCGTACCGGCTGAGGTGGCGCCGTAGTGGTAGGGCGCATCAATATGCGTGCCGGTGTGAGAACTGGTGGTCAGATTCTCAACAGACCAGCCGTGGCCGTGGGAGTACACAAGGTCCTCAGGCCGGCATCCGAACGCGGTCGGAAACCTGCGCCGGCCTTGTTTTCCATCCCTCGTTTGGTTCATGGCGTCATGCCAAAGCGCGAGCCGGGCACTCGCGTCCATACGAAGCGCGCCGGATTGATGGCGGTGACGCCGGGAGTATCCACCTCGATGATTTCTCCGGCAATCGGCTCATAGGCAGCACGAAAGGCGATGGCCGCCTTTACGACCAGGATTTTCTGGCGCTCGGGCAGAATACCGGCGCTCGTCCATTGATGGATTGAGAATGGCATCTGGCGTTTGGTGGTCAACAGGACATAGCTGCCACCCTCGACTTCGATCACGGCGGACAGGCCCTGATCGTGGTAGCGCTGCCCGCCGTGGCGGATTTCGGTTTCCATGAAGCGTCCGTCGTAGATGGTCTTGACACAGCCACTGATGCGCACGGGTTCGCCGTGCAGTTTGTCTGTTTTCCCTCCCACCAGCATGTCAAATGCGCCGTCTACACCCAAACTGACGGCTGCTTGTACGGCCTCGGGGTCAGCCAAGGCAACGGCCCATCCGGCAGCCTTCTGGTTCACCAGTTCTTCGAGGATAGTGGTGGCGTCTCCGGCCGAACCGCCGCCGATATTGTCGCCCATCTCCACCAGCACCACCGGAGAGGCCCGCGATGCCATGGCTTGCTTGACCGCGGCGGCCGCATCCGGAACATTCAGTTTGAGCTGGTCACGCGTGGCCCACAGCATATCGGAGAGTCTTTGGGCGAAGGCTTGCGCCTTGGCCGGATCGTTGTCGGTAACCACAATCGCGCTTGGACCCATCGCCGGCACGTCCGCGTATTGATAACCGCAGGCGACGCTGGCGGCGAGCACACCCGGTTCCTTCTCCAACCGCAGCTCTTCCTCCAAGACGGCCTTGAGCGGAGCTGCGCCCGTGTTGTGGTAGCGAATGTTGAAAAGCATCCCCGGCTTCACCATCACCTGCACCGGCTTCACTTTGCCGGCGATGATGCTGGACATGATGCCGGCTGCTTGTACGCCGCAGGCCAATTGGTCGATGTGCGGACAGGTTTTGTAGGTGAGCAAAACGGTGGAGAGCGCGACGATTTCTGGCGAGATGTTGGCATGGAAATCGTGCGTTAACACGATCGGAATCTTCGCGCCCACCGCTTGGCGCACCCGGCGCATGATCTCAGCGTCGCCGTGGGGATGGCTTTCGGTGACCATTGCGCCATGGAGCGCGAGCAGGATTCCGTCCAGCTTGGGCGCCGCCCGAAGTTTCGCAATCAGGTCGGAGGTGAGAGCATCCAGGGCCGCATCGGTCACCGGCCCGGACGGGGTAGCGTACGCCACTAGAGTTGGAAACAGGTACAGGCCATGGGCGCGTCCGCCCTGAATGAATCCAGCCACCTCGTCGAGGTTGTCGGCCCACAGGTCGAGTGTGGCTTGGGGCGTGGCGGCGGAAGGCCGCCGGAAATCCTCGATCCGGGTCTGGACGGAATGGAATGAGTTGGACTCGTGAAGGATACCTGCAACGGCAATCATCGATGTATAGCATAATACGCATCATGGACCGACGGAACTTTCTTGCTCTCACAGCCGCGCTCCCGGTGGCCGGCGCAACCAGGAAACGCATTGCTCTGGTGATTACCGAATACCGTCTGAACGCGCACGCCGATGTGATCGCGGGCCGGCTGATGGGGGGCTATGAATATTACGGCAAGCATGTGGAGCCTCGAACACATCCGGTGGCGATGTACACCGCGCAGGTGCCCAAGAACGACATGAGCCGGGACATGGCTGCCAAGTATGGAGTAAAGATACACCCGACCATCCGCGAGGCGCTCCAGGCGGGCGGTGACAAGCTGGCCGTGGACGGAGTGGTGCTGATTGGCGAGCACGGCAACTATCCGTCCAATGAAAAAGGCCAGCACATGTATCCCCGCTACGAATTGTTCCAGCAGATCGTCGAGGTCTATGAGTCAAACGGCCGCGCTGTGCCGACCTTCTGCGACAAGCATCTTTCCTACGATTGGGAGAAGGCCAAATGGATGTATGATGCATCGCGGCGGCTGAAGTTCCCGCTGCTGGCCGGATCATCGATCCCGGTGGCTTGGCGTCGTCCGGAGTTGGAGTTGGAATTGGGGGCAAAGATCAAGCACGCCGTCTGCACGTTCAGCGGTCCCAAGGAGGCGTACGGCTTTCACGCACTGGAAGGGCTGCAATGCATGGTGGAGCGGCGGCAGGGCGGCGAAACTGGGGTGGCTCGGGTGCAGTGCCTGGACGGCGCCGCGGTGTGGCAGTGGACCGGCGAAAATCCATGGGCCGCGAAGTTGATGGAAGCGGCCATGGCGCGCAGCGAGAAACGCGTGCCGGGCAATGTCCGCGACAACGTGACCAAGCCGAGTGTTTTCCTGGTGCGGTATCGCGACGGTCTGGAGGCGGCGCTCTATATGACCAACGGCCACGCCGAGGGCTTCACCTTCGCCGCGGAGGTGGAAGGACGCGCCGAACCGGCTTCGACTTTGTTCTGGCTGCAAGGAGAACGATACTATAGCCACTTCTGCGGGCTGACGCACTATATAGAGGAGTTGATCCTGCGAGGAAAAGAGCCCTACCCGGTGGAGCGGACCCTGCTGACCACCGGTGTCCTGGCCGCGGCCATGGACAGTTCCTGGCAGAAAGGCGCGATACTGGAGACTCCCCATTTGAATGTGAGTTATCGTCCCGTGAAGCAGTCGCTCTATAATCGTGGTGCGGTTCCGGCGCCGGAGAAGAAATTGTGAAGTGGTTCAGCCTATTATTGTTGGCGCTCGCGGCGGCCGCTTCGGCTCAGGTGGCGCCCAGCGCCGCCAAACTTCATCGCGATGCGTTCGTGTTCGATGGGCACGTGCATGTGATGAACCGCCAGTTTCACGACGGCTCAGACATCGGCCAACGGCTGAAGGGCGGTCAGGTGGATCTACCGCGGATGCTGGACGGCGGCTTGGACGCGGTGATGTTCTCGCTCTACGTTCCTGAAGAATACTATCCGTCGCGCTACGAAACCAAGCATGCGCTGCGCCTCCTCGACCTCGCCCACAGGCAGGTGGAGGCGAATGCCGGGAAGATCGCGATCGCCTATAACGTGGAGGACATCGCGCGCATCAACCGTTCGGGCCGGTTGGCGGCCGTGCTGGACCTGGAAGGCGGGTTCGACCTGGATGGCGATCCGGGCATCCTGCGGGATCTGTACCGGTTGGGGTTGCGGATGATCCAGCTTCCGGCCCACAACTGGGCGAACGAGTTCGCCGACTCCTGCTGCGCGCCGGCCAAGTGGAACGGTCTGAATGAGCGTGGGCGCGAACTTGTGCGGGAAATGAACCGGCTGGGGATGCTGATCAACGTTTCGCACGCCTCGGACGCCACCATTGATCAAGTGCTCGATGTGAGTTCGAAGCCGGTGGTGGCCTCGCACCACGGCTTGCGGCGGCGCAACGATATTCCCCGCAACATGCCGGACCATCTGGTGAAGAAGCTGGCGTCGAAGGGTGGGGTGATCGGGTTCCATATCGGGAATGAGTTTCACAACCGGCCGATGTTCGACTGGCGCACCAGGAACGCGGGGAAACCGTTCTGGGACACGGGCGCCATCGGCAAGAAGGAATCTCAAATGACCATCGGGGAGATCGACCGCAAGGTGGCTCCTCAGTTCCCGATGATGGGTGTTCCCGCTCCGGACTCGGTCCTGTTCTCCGTGGAGGAATGGATTGCGGTGATCGAGGAGGCCATCTCGATCGCTGGAGAAGACCACGTCGCCTTAGGCAGCGATTTCGACGGCGGGCCAACGCCGCCACGTGGTATGAAAGACATCGCCGATCTGCCGCAACTCACCGCGGCCATGTTGAAACGGGGCTGGCCGGAAAGCCGCATCAGGAAATTTCTAGGCGGAAATCTGCTGCGGGTATTCGGTGAGGCCACGGGGCGCCGCTAACGTCGCTCACCACCAAGCAAGCAATGCTAAGCAACATGTGGTATTCTCTACGTTATTGGTTTTTTTCGTCGATGAACTAGACTTCAGGAGGTTTCACCAGAGATGAAATTCAAGCTTTTCGCACTTACGAGTGCTTTAGCAGGATCACTACTTTTCGGCCAGTCCGCCACACAGGGGATTCAAGGGCTGGTATCGGATGCCAGCGGCGCGGTTGTGGTTGGCGCAAAGGTTACCGTCACTAACGTTAGCCAGGGCGTTTCGCTGTCCACTACCACGAACACGTCCGGAAACTACTCCTTCCCCTTGCTGCTTGTCGGCAACTACGATGTGAAAGTAGAGATGCAAGGCTTCAAGGCGGAAGTAGCCAAGAATCTCCGCCTGGAAACGGCGGCGCAGTTGCGCCAGGACTTCCAGTTGGATCTCGGCAGCGTCACCGAGTCGATCGAGGTATCGGCGGCGGCTGTCACGCTCAATACCGAGAATGCCACCACCGGCGGCGTGATCGAGAACCGGCGCATCGTGGAACTCCCGTTGAACGGACGCAACATGCAAAACCTGGCGGTTTTGGTGCCCGGCGTACAGTTCGGCCTACGCACTGGACAGGCGGATGGGTCGGGTGGATTCCCGATTCCCGGACAGGGATTCTCCGTCTCGGCCAACGGCCAGCGTGAGACGCACCAGGTGGTGTCGCTCGATGGAGTGGACGCAAAGGATCCGCGCATTCACCAGACGAACTTTGTGCCGTCGATCGAGGCGATTGAAGAGTTCAAAATTCAGACGAATGCCTACTCGGCGGAGTATGGGTTTGGCGGCGGCGCGCAGGTGACCATCACGATGAAGAGCGGCACCAACAATCTGCACGGGACCTTCTTCGACTTCCTCCGCAATGACATCTTTGACGCGGAGAATTACTTTCTGAACTTCGAGCTTGCTCCGACGGCAACACGGGCCAAGAAGAACACGCTGCGGCAGAATCAATATGGATTTGTGCTTAGCGGCCCGGTGGTGATTCCGAAACTTTACAACGGCAAGAATAAGACGTTCTGGGCGTTCAACTATGAAGCCCGGCGGACCAGGCAAGGCGTTGTGCAAACCGCGATATGGCCGATCGACGAGTTTCGCACGGGGAATTTCTCACGGATTCAGAACCCTTACGTCGCCAATGGCCGCACGGTAGCGCCGATCCTGATCTTCGATCCGGATACCGGCATTCCATTCCCGAACAATACCATCCCGAGCAACAGATTACATCCGGGAGCGCTCAACGTACTCAATACCTACGTTCCGAAGGCTCAGTTCATACAGGAAGACCCGCTGGATTTCACCGCGCGGGCCGCTGTTTCCCAACCGACGAACGTGAACACCTACTTTGCCCGCGTGGACCACAACTTCGGCGACAAAGACCGCGTGTTTGGGCGTTTGGCATGGGACCGTTCCAACCTGACCCGGGAAGACATCAATCCGAATCTGCCCGTGTTCGTCACTTCGAAAGTGTCGAACCTGGCCACTCAGTATATCCACACGTTTAACCCGTCGATGATCAATGAGGTCCGGGTGGGCTTCAACATCTCCGACGACCTCACCTTCAATCCTCGAACCGACAACACCAGCTTCAACCAGGACTCGCTGGGCGTGGGAGAGTTCCGCGTCCCCTCTGACGGGAACCGCAAGCTGACCCCGCGCGAGCATGGCATTCCGCAGTTTACCGGTCTGCCTTTCCCGCTCCAGGAACTCACCAACGGCAATGGTTACGACAACATGGACACCATCCAAATCGGAAACCACTTGACCTGGATCAAAGGGACGCACAATTTGAAGATGGGCGGCGAAATCTACCGCATTTCCATGGAGCGCGGCGCGGCCAACCTGGAAGAGGGGCTGCTCGGGTTCAACCAGAACGTCTGCGGCTACGCGTTTGCATGCTTCCTATTGGGGAGGCCGAATACTACGCAGACACCGGAAGGAATTCCGCTCACATTTCCCCGGGCTAACCGGTGGGGCGGTTACATCAATGACGATTGGAAGGTTAGCCGCAAACTAACCGTGAATCTCGGATTCCGTGTGGACCACAATGGGTTCCCGGTAGACTCGAAGGGACTGTGGAGGACGCTGGACATCCCCGGATTGGGAGCCAATCTTGGCCGCGGCACCGGCTTCACCAAGCCCAATGGCCAGGTGATCCCCCGAATTTTCCCCGGCGAAGTCAACGAGAATGGCGCTCTTCCGATGACCACGACGCGCACATTTTTCATGCCGCGCATCGGCATTGCCTACCGCCCCACCGAGAAGTTGGTCTTGCGAATCGGCGCGGGCTGGTTTGACAACATACAGCACACCAACACCTGGACCATTTTCAACCTGATGCCCCCGAAGGCGGGTAGTCAGGCCTATCAAACCTCGATCCAGAATCGTATCGGACCGGATGGCAACCCGCGGTCGGTATACGCGACGGGCTCGAACGTATTGACCTTGAATGACCCGTTCCTCACAAAGACGACTGGTGTAAGCGTAGTGCGCCCGATCGACCTTTTATACCTGCCACCAGACTATAAGGACGGCGACGTCTGGAAGTGGAGCTTTGATATCCAGCGCGAACTGGCGGGTAACACGGCGCTGACGGTAGGCTACGTGGGATCCAAAGGCAGCCATATAGGAAATTCGGTGATCAACTGGAATGATCCGCTCAGGCCAGCCGCCACATTCCAACAGGCCAACCGGCCGTATCCGGAGTTCTTCGACCCCGCATTGCCGCAATTAGGCGTGCAGGGCATGGGACGCATCCGCTACATCGATTCCTTCGGCGAGTCCTTCTATCATGGACTGCAAGTAAAGCTGGACAAGCGGTCCAGCCACGGCCTGTCCTACGGCATCGGCTACACTTACGCGAAGACGCATGGCGATGGCGAGGATGGCGGCCAGGAAGGGGCTCAGCTCCAGAATCCGCGCGACCGGCTCGGCTCGCGAGGCCTGATGAATTTTGATCGGACCCATCGCCTGGTAGGCAACTTTGTATATGATCTGCCGGGCGCCAATATGAAGGGCGTAGCCGGGGCCGTGATTGGCGGCTGGCAGGCAAACGGCATTGTCACGATTGCCTCGGGCTTCCCTTTCACGATTACTAATCCCGCCGGAGATTTGTCTATGCCCAATGGCAGCATCCGGCCCGATCTGATTGGCCAAGCTGAACTGGATAATCCTACCCGCAAGTTGTGGTACAACCCGCAGGCTTATCAGCGCGTCACCTGTCAGAATTTGAGCCGGCCGGACCTCTGCCATCTAGGCAGTGGCGGCACCGCCCAATTGCGTGGACCCGGTCAGAGAAACCTTGACTTTTCGATGTATAAGAATTTCAACATCACCGAGCGGGCACGCATCCAGTTCCGCTGGGAGGCGTTCAATTTCTTCAACACCCCCTGGTTCGGCAATCCAGGCGGCATCAGCTTCTCCAACATCAACCAGGTGTCGCCGAACGGCACGCGCGACGGTGAAATCCGGAGTTTGCAGACGCCCATGCGCATCATGCAGTTCGGGCTGAAGTTCGCCTTCTAAGGAACACGCGCAAAACGGAGCTGCCCGCCGCGAACCTAACCTCGTGTTCCTCCGGGTTTGGTGGCGCGTCGAGCGCCCTTTGCGCTTCTAAGGAACTCGTAAACTGGACGGCGCCATGGGCGATGCCGGTTCATCGGCGTTAATCCGCGGCCAATCGCCTGCGAACATCTCTGGTTGTAATGCCAGGATGCGCCGCCTTGCCTGCTCCCAGCGCCTTAGGCATCACGCGGCCTTTCGGAGTGGGCGCCCTCCGGCAGGGCCCGGCAAATGGACCGGCGGGCGCGCACAAAGGTTTCCGGCTTGCTCCAAAGCTGCCCATCATTGTTGACTTGGTTCATGAAGCCGGCCAACTCGAACACAATCTGAGCCTCATCGGACCTGGCTGCCAGCGCCTGCTCGAGCAGGCCGCCTTCGCGGGCCATCTGTAAATCTTCCTTCGAGCCAAAGTGGGCAAAGAGACCGCTCTTGCTCATCCCGGTCTCTTTGGCAAGGTGACCGATAGTGAGCCTTTCGAGCCCGTGGCGGGAAGCGCATTCGGCGGCCGCAACCAGGATGTGGCGGCGGGTCTGTTCGCCTCTTGCTCTTGCAGGGCGCTCTTATGACCGGCAGCCAAGCCAGTACTAGAGCATGAATGTTCGTGCGCTTGTACAATGAACAACAGTGGACAAGCGAAGAATGTGCCCGAACTGCCGGGCGTTTATCACGACGGACGACAAGGTGTGCCCTTACTGCGACATCAAGGTGGGCCCCAAAGCGATCGAGAGACGCAACCCCTCGGACCTGATGGGCGGGCTCATCCCCCACGCCAGATTCACCACGGTTGTGATCCTGACCATCAATGTCGGGCTGTATCTGGCCACCATGCTCTACAGCATGCGCGCGGGCAATGAGTCGCTCATGGATCTGGACGGGCAGACGCTGCTTCTGTTTGGAGCCAAATACAGTCCAGCGGTGTTTGCCGGGCAATATTGGAGGCTGCTGACGGCCGGCTTTCTGCATGGCGGCCTGATACACATTTTCATGAACACGTGGGTACTGTTTGATTTGGGCGCGCAGGTGGAGGAAATGTTCGGCACCAGCCGCATGATCGTGATCTACACGGTGTCCACGATCGCGGGGTTCCTGGCGAGCGCGTTCTGGTTTTCAGGATTGTCGGTGGGCGCATCGGCGGGGATTTTCGGGCTGATCGGGGCAATGATAACGGTCGGGATGAAGAATCGCTCGGCGATGGGGGACGCCATCAAGGGGATGTACACACGTTGGGCCATCTACGGGTTGATCTTTGGACTGCTGCCGGGCATGCGGATTGATAACGCCGCGCATCTAGGCGGGTTGGCGGGTGGATTTGCAGTGGCGTGGGTGGCGGGGCAACCGGGGTTGCTGGCGGATAGCTGGAAGGAACGCTTGTGGAACTGGGCTTCCGGGATTGCGATCGCGCTGACGGTGCTGGCGT
>JAENWC010000294.1 GCA_016650235.1 Terriglobia bacterium | reverse complement strand
TCATACGGCATCTGAACAACGAGGTTTATCAGTATCTGCAAAGCGTGCAGGCGATGGTCGGCGCGCCCATCACGGCCGTGTTCCTCACCGGCATCCTGTGGCGCGGGGCGACCGCGCGGGCCGCCTTCACCACGCTGGTTTTCGGCGGCGTCATCGGGGCGGCGCGATTCACCATGGACATCCTGCACAACGGGTTTGGCTATGACCTGGGGGCGGGGAACGCGATCGTCGAGTTCAGCTTCCTGAACTTCAGCGTGATCGTCTTTCTTGCTTGCGTGGCGATGATGGTTCTGCTGAGCCAGCCCTCCGAGCGGCACGCGCCGGAGAAGATCGCCGCCGTGACGCTCGACTGGTCCAAGCCGTTTGAGCGCCGGCCAGGCGAAGTGCTCTACACGTTGCTGGTGGGCGGGTGCGTCGTGGGGCTGTGGGTTTGGTTCGCCTGAGCGGCGTTCCTGCTATGGCCGCGTCACTGTTTCATCCGGCCCTCATAAGCATTTGCCACCGCACGGACGAAGCGATCCAGGCAGGGATGGTGCTATACTAATTCGAGTAAGAGTAGAAAGGATTTCCCCCCGGATGAAAGCTGGTATCCACCCCGCATACAATGAGTTGAGCGTCATTTGCGCTTGCGGGAGCAACTTTAAGACCCGCTCCACGCACAAAGGCGATATCCGTGTTGAAATTTGCTCCAGTTGCCACCCGTTTTTCACGGGCCGCCAGAAGCTGATTGACACCGAAGGCCGCGTGGACCGCTTCCATAAGCGCGCCGCCAAGGGCGCCGTCGCCCTGCAGGCCCGTAAGACCAAAGCATAAGCGCTCAGGAGCCGCCATGTCCGCCCTTCGGACTTTCTTCCTCATTCCACTTTCCGCCGTGCTCCTTTGCGCGGCTGAAAAGCAACTGTTCAATAAGCGGAATCTGGACGGTTGGAAGATGGTGGGGCCGGGCCGCTTTGATATCGAAGACGGCAATCTCAAGACCGTCGGCGGCATGGGCCTGCTCTATTACGAGCGCGAGCAGTTTGGCGATTGCACCATTCGCGTCGTGTTCAAGACCACCTCGGACCATTCCAATTCCGGCGTCTTCATTCGCCTGCCGGAAAAGCCGCAGGATCCCTGGTATGGCGTGCACAACGGCTACGAGGTGCAGATCGATGAGCGCGGCGATGAATGGCACGCCACCGGAGCCCTCTATTCGCTGGCCAAGACGGCGAAAGGTTCGCAGAAGCCGGCGGGCGAATGGAACATCATGGACATCACCTTGCGCGGGCAAAAGACCATCATTTCGCTCAACGGCCAAAAGGTGAACGAATTCGACGGCGCGCAACCCGTGCCCGAGCGCAAACAGTGGTATGAACCGGTGCGCGGGCCACGTCCGGATGCGGGCTACATCGGGCTCCAGAATCATGATGCCCGTTCCACCATCTACTTTCAGTCCGTCAGCGTGATCCGGTAGTGCCGCAGGGCGTTTTCGCCTAGAATCAAGCTGCGCGTTTCCATCGTCTGTGCTCCCAGTGATTGCGTGAATGCGGCCAAGGATTCCTTCCACGTTCCCGTTTGCATGCAGCCCGGCCAGTCGCTCCCATAGAGCAACCTTTCGGCTGCAAACACTCTCATCAGGTGTTGTATGTATGGGCGGTAGGTATCGGCCTTCCACCCTCCCACTCCCGCATCCTTGATCAATCCGGAAATCTTTATCACCAGTCGTGGAATGGTTGCGGCTGTTTCCATCGCCTGCGCCCACCCATCAAAATCACGCCCGAAATTCGGCCGGCCCATGTGGGCCAAAGCGAGATCCAGGCCGGGAGCCGTATCCGCGATACGGGCCAATTGCGACCAATCACCTGCCAGATCCAGATCGCATGGCAGCCCACGCCGTTCCAATTCCCGCAACCGAAGCCGGGTGCAATCGCGCACGCACAGCCGAACGCCGCACAGTTTTCCCTGCCGCTGCCAAAGATCCAACTGGCCGGCTTGCGCCAGACCATCGCCGATCACACCTACAATCCAAGACTGCGACGCAGCCAGTTCCAACAGCCATGACGTCTCTTCTCCACCCGATTCGGTACACGCGATAGCGCCCTCGTACTTGTTGCGCGAGAGAATGCGCCACAAGTCCTCCGGCGTGAAGTCGCGCTGCATGTGCGCGGGGGCCTCTTGCATCCAGGGATAGGAAAATCGGCTGCGAAGGCAAAACTGGACGGCCGCGTCGATGCGCATGGAATCTGACAGTTTATCAAGGAACGCTGCCGCCGCCAGTTTCGTATGCTGAGATAAGATGCGCTCGCTGCTGGTTGCTTCCGCTCTGCTTGCCCTTGCCGGCTGCGCCCGCCAGGATACCGGGAACATTCGCATCGATTCGAAACTAACCGCATTGGTTCCTCCCGGCGCCTTGAGCCTTGCCGGCGGACGCATGGACGATCTGCGCCGTACTCCCCTGTATGAAAAGTTTGTCGCTGGACGCAAGATCCCCATGCTCGAGCGGTTCGCCGCGGAGACCGGCTTGGATCCGCGCAAGGATGTGCAGGAGTTTCTCATCGTCTCCGATGGCAAACGGTCCATCGCTATCGTGCGCGGCAAGTTCCGGAAATCCGATCTGGAAAAAAAGTTGATTGCCGCCGGCGCCAAGACCGCCGCTCATCACGGCCACACGCTGCTGGGAGAAGGCGGCAATGTGGTGGCCTTCATGGATGAGGAGATCGTGGTGGCAGGTTCCGATGCAGCGGTCCGCGCCGTGCTGGACCAACGCGGCTCCCAGGCGCGGCCCCCTGCGCTTCCCGATGTTTTGGCCCGTCAACTGGCCACCATTCCAAGTCGACCCCATCTGTGGGCCATCACCTCGGGAGGCCTGCCTCCGCTGCCGGTACCAGACGTGGGCAATCTGGGCAATTTGAACAGAGTCTACGCCTCGCTCGAGTCCGCCGTATTCTGGGCCGACATGTCCAGCGGAATGAAGTTGAACGTTTCGGCGCAGTGCGCCGAGGAGGCTGGCGCCAAACAGATCTACGGTGCCTTGCGCGCATTGGCCGGCCTGGGACGCCTCAGTACTCCGGCTGACAAGCAGGAGTTGCTGAAGTTCTATGACGGCATCGACATTCAACAACAAGGCCGATCGCTGCGCCTCACCGCGGATCTTCCCATCGACGTGGTGGATACGCTCATCCAAATGTTCCCCGCGGCAGCCGCTCAGCGCTCCCCCAGCGTGAGATAATAAACCTGAACCTGGAGAGTGGGCAACCGCCGGGATGCCTTCACAGGTGTCCGGGAGGAAAGTCCGGTCTCCTTAGGGCAGCGTGCCGGCTAACGGCCGGGGGGGCTCGCTCAAAGCGGGTTTCACGGAAAGTGCCACAGAAAATATACCGCCTGCCGCCTCGCGCGGCCGGTAAGGGTGAAATGGTGCGGTAAGAGCGCACCGCGTGCGGAGCAATTCGCACGGCAGGGCAAACCCCACGTGGAGCAAGACCAAATAGGGGAGGACATGCAAGCAGTGGAAACATTGCGGGCGTGACGGCGTGGCCCGCACCGTTAAACTTCCGGGTAGGTCGCAGGAGCCGGCCAGTAATGGCCGGCCTAGAGGAATGGTTGCCGCCCGCCTTAAGCGGGTACAGAAACCGGCTTACAGCTCCCAGGTTCTTTTTTCAACGGGCCGGCGTGCGCTGATGCTGTTTTACTTCTCCGCAATCCAGGCCAGAAACATCCCGTCCGGCTCCACGTCCTCCCAATAGGAAATGAATCTGCTGGATACCTGCCGGCAATGCCGTCCCAACAGCTTCTCCAGTTCTTTGCGGTTGAACCAACGCTCCCACTCCGGCGTCTTCAGCTTGCCCCAATGCTCCGCGTTCTTGTCGATGATCACAATCCGGCCGCCCGGCTTCACCACGCGGCATAATTCGGCCACAGCCAGATCAATGGCAACGGCATGTTCCAGAGACTCGGTGGCGTAAGCGGCGTCAAAGGCGTCACTGGAAAAGGGCAGGGAAGTGAGGCTCGCCGAGCACCGCTGGATTTCGGCGGGTACGTAGCTGAGCATAGCCTCGGAAATATCCAGCCCCACCACACGCGCCCCGGGATGGCGCTCCTTGAGGACTTTCGCAAAACGTCCCTTCCCACATCCGGCATCCAGCACCCTACGTTCCGCCAAATCCCCAAAAGTTTCAAGAATCAACTGCACATGATAGATGCGAGGGTCAATGGTGGAAGGAAAATGTTCTTCGTCCGAGGCCGACTCGTCAAAACTGGAGCGAATGCGCTTTTCCAGCTCCGGCGTCATCGCCGCACTCTCTCCGAAGCTGGACAGCCAACGTTTGAGCCACTGCAAAACGGATCACGCCTTAGTGAGGAAAATCGGCAGCCCAAGTTTATGATCGTAGTTGGGCCGGTAGCGCGCCGTGTTATACATGGTCTCCACGTCCACTTTGCGCGGCCCCAGTTTGGGATCCGGGATCGGGCTCAACGCGTAACAACCATTCACTATCGAAGTCATGATCCCGCACTTGTTGTCCTGTATGCAGTCCACTGCCATCCCGGCGAAGGTGGAGGCAACCAGTTTG
>JAENWC010000293.1 GCA_016650235.1 Terriglobia bacterium | reverse complement strand
TGACGGCACCAGTACGCGATGCGTGACTCAATTCCTCAGATGAGGGAATGGCGGGCTTTGTACTGGCTGTTTTGCGCAGGAGGGGACATTTCTACTTTGCCAGGAAGGGGGACATTTCTACTTTGCCGCGACACTTAAAGCCTCGGCCAGTGCCGCGCACCTTGGTTTGGTTTATACTACAGCCTGCCGGAAAATGCACACTAAAAATTCCGGATGAAAACGCTAGTGCGGAGGTCCGGCATGAAGAAGATTGGCGTTGAACATGCACCGTAGCGCAGTCACGCGGTTTACGTTTGGCCTTGTCGCCTGGGCGGAGCCGGACACACGCGTGTTCATGCGTGTGGGACGAATGACATGCCTCTCATCAATCACCGCTCGTTCTTGAAGCTCGTCCTCCTTGGCATGTTGCCGGTGGCGAGCGCCGCGACGGTCAAAATCGAGATCGCCGATGAGAAAGGCGTACCAGTCGCGGTGCGGATACGGCTTCGCGATCGCCAAGGCGCTTTGCATCCACCCAAGGCAACCGGAAGCATCATGGCACACCCGCGCTTTCCCGAACTTGGAGTGGTCGTCAAAGGCGCCACCGATATCGATGTTCCGCCGGCGGCAGCCGGCATTGAACTCGACCGGGGAACCGAATACCTGCCGGTCACTCTCGCGGTGGAGGGTCCCAGTGTCCGGCGAGTACGGCTGAAACGCTGGATTGATATGAACCGGCAGGGCTGGTGGTCCGCGGATCTGCATGCCCACCGGCGTCCGGATGAAATGCCTCTTCTAATGGACGCGGCGGATTTGAACTTCGCGCCGGCGATCACGAAGTGGAACCAGAACTCGAATCTAGAAACCTGGCCTGATGCCCCCATGATCCAACTGAGCGCTTCCCGATCTTATTCGGTCGACAATGCCGAAGACGAAAGGCAGTGGGGCGCGGCGCTTTTCTTCGGCCTGAAGACGCCCATCCCGCTCTATAACGCCCGCGCGGAGTGGCCGCTGCCTACAACCACCTGGCAGGATGCGCGGAAGCGTGGCGCATTCATCGATCAGGAGAAGATAATCTGGTGGGCCGCCCCGGTCATGGCGGCGCTTGTGCCGCCGGACACCATTGGTGTTGCCAATAACCACTTTCTGGAAGAAGGCATGCTCGACAATGAGGCTTGGGGACGGCCTCGAGACCGGGCCCGGTATCCTGGGCACCGCGGCTTTGCCAACTACATCTTTGACCTCTACTACTCCTATCTATCCGCTGGATTTCGCATTGCGGCCTCGGCTGGCGCCGCCAATGGCGTGTTGCGGAGCCCGCTGGGATACAGCCGGTCGTATGTGCACCTCACAAACGGATTCTCTCCCAAAAAACTCCTGGAGGCGCAGAAGGAAGGTAGGAATTTTGTTACCAATGGTCCAATGCTGTTCGTCACTGTGAACCGTCAATTGCCGGGTGCTGTGCTTGCCGCCGCAACTCGAAAAGCGAACGTTGAGTTCGACGCAGTCTCGCGGACTGAACTGGAGACAGTGGAAGTGATTCTGGACGGGGCCGTTGTCCGCTCCTTTCAACCTCGCGGTAACGCGTCGCGGATCAAAGCAAGGGCCGTTCTGGACGTTTCGGATGGGAGTTGGATCACCGTGCGCTGTTGGGAAAGGAACGCGAAGACGGTCCGGTTCGCGCACACAAGCCCGGTATATGTTGGGCCGAAAGCGCGCCAGGATGCCCCGGCGCGGGCCCGGCTTCGCGATTGGATCGATGAGTATATGGAGCGCGTCGGGAAGCTGCCGCCGGAGGCGCTCACCGCCGCGCAGAAGACAGAATGGCTCGCCCTTTGCCGTCAAGCGCGAGACTTCTACCGCTGAGTATTGGCTTCCTCTAAAACGTCACGCGCGCCTGCACCTGCAGCCAGCGGTTGGTGGCCGAGGTCTGGCTCGTAATCCGTCCGAAGTTTGTCGAGAAGGCATCCGTACTCGGGGCATTCATCTGCGAGCGGTTGGACACATTCAACGCATCAAAGCGCAATTGCAGATTCCAACGCTCGGTGAACCGGATGTTCTTGGCGACGTTGGCGTTCCATTGATTGGTCATGTCGCGGCGCATGTCGGGCTGCGTAGCTTTACCGCTTTTGATAATCTGATCCGAACTGGAGGAAGTCATGGCTCGTAGTGGCATCAATCGTATTGACGGCTTGTTGGCAGGCGATTCCACATTGCCGCTCATCGCGCCCGGCGACCCCGACCGCGAGTCTGTGGGCGCTGTTCAGGATCTGCTGCGCGGACACGGCCACAAACTCCCCAGCGTCATCGCCAATGATTACGGCCAGTTTGGCAACAAAACCAAAAACGCTATTCGTGATTTCCGGCAAACAAACGGATTGCCGCTCTCCGACGCGGTGGACCCGGAAATGCTGCGCAGCCTCATCGATGTCCCACCTCCGGATCCAGTAGCCAGCCTTCCCTACGTCACACTTGGGCTCGACCTGGAATGGAAAGGAATTACGAAGGTCCTGTTGCTCACCTCGGTTCTGGAAGGGATGGGCAAATTCGGCGCCCTCAACCTCAACACGGACAAAGCCGGGCTCAGCTACGGCTTGATCCAATGGGCTCAGAAGCCCGGCCGGCTCACCGACATTCTGGTGGCGTTTCGCGACGCCGACAGTGCCGCGTACTCCCGCATCTTCGGCGCTGGCAATGCCAGCCTCGCCACGGCCCTGATCCAGCACACCAGCAAACCAAAGGGCGGCATCGATCCCCTGACCGGACTCACCAAGGACCCCGCCTTTGACCTGATCGACGCGGTCTGGCCGGCGCGATTTATCGAGGCTGCCCGGTATCGCCAATATCAATTGGTGCAGATAGCCACCGCGCGGCTGGCCTTTGAACGGTCCCTCGATACTCTGCGCAGTTATGCGCCCGAGATCACCACCGAACGCGGCGTCGCGTTCATGCTGGATCTCGCCAATCAATACGGCGATGCCGGCGCACGGTCCATCTATCAAACTACCCTGCGCCCTGCCCAAAGCCTGATCCAGCACCGGCAGGCGATGGCCGGGGAATCGGTCCGGCGCATCGCGGAGAAATTCAAAGTGGGAGTCAGGAACAGGCGGCAGATGTTTCTTGACACGCCTTTGCTCGGCGAAGTCCAGCTTGCCTGATTCAATCATGGCGCGACACACGTTTCCGGCAAATCCGGTTCCGCGCCGCACGGCCCTGTTGACCGGCTGCTTTGGGAAATGGCGCCTCGGCTACATGACGCGGTCCTCGCCCCAAGGATGGCGGGCGCTGAGCCGGTATTCCTTGACGCCATCGGAGGTGACGTTGGGATTGTGCAGGCTCTGCGGCGTGAAGATGACATGGAGCTCGTGAAGAAGGGCTTCCAAAACCGGATTTCCGTAAGTGAGTCCAGGGAACTCGATGCCATCGTGGTTCACATCCATGACGACGGTCTTCTCGCGCGAGACCACCAGCCTACGCAGCGCGCGCAGGTTGGGAGCTTGGCGGCGAAAAAAGAGGGTCAGTTCCCTCGCGTCCTCAATTGATCCAGGATAGACAATCATCCGTTAAGGCAGGTTATCCGATTCCGAAAGGCGGCGCAATAGAGATATGATGATTCTCCATGCTCGACAACTCGATTCTGGCTCTCTATTTCCTGGTCATCTTCGCCGTCGGCTTCTACTTCTCGCGTAAGGAACGCACCTCGAAGGACTATTTCCTGGCGGGCCAGAACGTGGGATGGTTCGCGATCGGGGCATCGCTGTTTTCCACCAATATAGGCAGTGAACATTTCATCGGGCTGGCCGGCTCCGGCGCATCGACGGGACTGGCTGTGGGTTGCTATGAATGGTCGGCCAGCATTTGCCTGTTTCTGCTGGGATGGCTGTTTGTACCGTATTATCTGGGGAGCAAAGTGTTCACAATGCCGGAGTTTCTCGAACGCCGGTTCAACTCTCCCTGCCGCACGTATCTGACCTGGATCTCCATCTTCGCTTACATCTTCACTAAGATCTCGGTGACGTTGTTTGCGGGCGGCATTCTCATCCGCGAGGTGTTCGGCTGGGACTACATCACCTCGGCTGTGCTGCTGGTGGTGGCCACGGGGGTTTACACCATCGCCGGAGGGCTGGCGGCGGTAATCTACACGGACTTGGTGCAGGCCTTCATCCTGATCGCCGGCGCGGTGGTGCTGACGGCGATGGGGCTGGACAAAGCGGGCGGCTTCGAAGGGCTCCGAGCGGCGCTGCCGGCCGATTTTTTCCATATGGTGAAGCCCGCCGGCGATGCGGCTTATCCATGGCCTGGGACCATCTTCGGCACGCTGATTCTAGGGATATGGTATTGGTGCACGGACCAGGTGATCGTGCAGAAGACGCTGTCGGCGCGCGGAGTGCATGCAGCGCGCAAGGGCGCGTTCTTCTGCGCCGGGCTGAAGATTCTTCCTGTGTTTATTATGGTGCTGCCGGGCCTGATCGCGAAGGCTCTTTGGCCGCAGGATGTGGCCGGAGACAACGCCTATCCGATGCTGGTATTGCGGCTAATGCCGGAGGGCTTGCAGGGTTTGATGGTAGCGGCGCTGCTGGCGGCGCTGATGTCATCGCTCAGCTCGGTATTCAACTCCTGCTCCACCCTGATAACGATGGACGTTTATAAGAGGATTCGGCCGGAGGCCAAGGAAGACCGGCTGGTGCTGGTGGGCCGGCTCACTACCGCGGCTATCGTCGTGCTGAGCATTTG
>JAENWC010000292.1 GCA_016650235.1 Terriglobia bacterium | reverse complement strand
CCATTCTTCAGCGCCAGCATCGGACGCACCGCCGTGTACATCTCCTCACGCACGCGCGCAGCCTCATCCACCACCACCAGCGACACCGCCGAAAATCCCCGCACCGTCGCCTCCACATTGGGCAGCCCCACATTCCCAGCCTTCGGCGCCGCCCCTAGTGTCCGCACAAACTCCATCAACTTCTGTATCACCAGGTCAATTGTGGGGGCGGACCCGGTTGTCTACCCTAGATGGTTTTTCTAACAATCAGTCGATCCACACTCATCCAGATGTAAATTTTCGTAATGAGGATCGTGAGAAATGAGAAACATGCTCAAGATTGCCAGCCTGCTGGCCTTCACCTTGATCGTTCAGGCCGAGCGGACATCCGCGATTGATTACTTGATTTCCGGCAGCGTGATTGAACTCGCCTCAATCCCGGATCAGGAGGAACTGGCCCTTCCGGAATTACGAGAAGAACAGATCGGGATCGGGCAACGCGATGGCAAATGGGTGATGACGCTCCGGCTGTCCAGCCCCGGCGCGGGCGGAATGCAGTTTCTTCTCCAGGATCTGCATCTCACCTCCGGATCGGAATTGTTCCTGTACGAAATGAATGCCGGTGAACGCGGGGCGCTTCGAGGCAGCTACCGGGGTTCAGGGCCATTGGAAGGGGATCCCTTCTGGTCCGATCCAGTATTCGGCCAAGAGTCTTTGCTGGAGGTCGTTTTTGCCCAGGAAGCCGAAAGTAGCCTCCCATTCCATCTTGCCGCGGCGCGAGTTCTCAATCCCGCGGAAGTGCTCAGAATCACCAGCCGCGATGTGGAATCAACAGACGCCAAATCCGCGCTGGCCAGGCCAGAGCTGGAAGGCACATCCGGAATGGCCAAATTCCGCGGTGCTACAGTTCCTTTCACGGTCCGTGAAGGAATCGGGGTTCTGGAAGGCGACATCTTACTTGGACCTGTAGAGGAACTGGTCCTGGTTTCAGGCAAGGAGAAAGCGCAGAGAGAGGGAATGGGAATCACCAGCACTCTGTACCGCTGGTCTGGCGGTGTTATCCCTTACGTGATCGACGCGGCCATGCCCAACACCAGCCGCATCACAGACGCCGTTTCCCACTGGAACACTTTGTTGGGAGGAGCCATTCAACTGACGCCCAGGACCAGCGAATCCTACTATCTGAAATTTACCGTGCCCGCCAGCGCGGGCACCTGCTCTTCCTACATCGGAAACATCCGGATGGCCAACCAGCCTGTCAACATCGGCGACTACTGCTCCACCGGAAATGTGATTCACGAGATTGGCCATGCCGTCGGGCTGTTCCACGAGCAGTCGCGCGAAGACCGTGACCAGAAGGTTCAGATTCAATGGGCCAATATCACGGTAGGCTATGAAAACAATTTTGCGCAAAGCATCAGCACCTCCGATGATCTGGGTGCTTATGATTACGGCTCCATCATGCACTATGGCGCCTCCGCATTCTCGTCCAATGGTCTTCCGACCATTGTGACCATTCCCGCAGGCATTGCCATCGGCCAGCGAAGCGGTTTGTCATCGGGTGACATCAGTTCCGCTAAATTGATGTACCCGGCGACGCAGCCTCCACCTGCCCCCACCACGGTTGCAGTCGGCTTTGCGGTCAACCTCAGCGGTCCACAATTGGTCATCGACGGGGCCACGGTGACGGCGCCGGTAACTTATCAGTGGACGGTGGGAAGCGTACACACCGTGAATGCGCCTAACTTGACCCTTGGGAGTACGCGTTACCTGTTCTCGAGATGGAGCGACAACGGCGCGCAGAGCCACAGTGTGACCACGCCTTCCACCAATGCCACCTTTACGGCATACTTTTCCAGGCAATTCAAGGTGACAGCGGCGAGCTCCAACACATCGCTTGGATCGGTGAGTTCCAGTCCCACCTCGTCCGACGCTTTCTACAACGAAGGTTCGTCATTGTCCGTTTCCGGGTCCGCGGCGGCTTCCGCATGCCTCACCAGTTGGAGCGGTATCTCGGCGCCACCTTCGTCTCCGGTCCAGGTGAATGTGAATCAGACCTATTCGATTGTTGGAAACTTTCAAACCGGCGCCGTCTCGGTGTCGCCATCCGCGGTTTCTCTGTCCAACTCCGCGCAAACCTACAGCCTCACCGTTACTTCCAGTTCCGGTTGTAGCTGGTCGGCTTCCGAGGCTTTTAGTTGGATCAGCATTGTTTCCGGCGGAGGCAGTTCCTCGGGAGTGCTGCAGTTCAGCGTGTCCAAGAATAACTCCAAATCGAGCCGGTCCGGCTCCATCAAAGTTGGAGCGTTGACCGTGAGCGTGCAGCAGGCCGGAAGGTAGGAAGCCAGGACATCTTCTCGCTCGTGTCCCAGCCGCTCGCGCCCCAGCCGCTCGCGCCCCAGCCGAAAGATTTCAGACACCTCGGTGAAGCTTTTGTACTATCTGGCTTAGCCCTGACAGTTACCCACCGCCACAGTCGCAACACTAATAGAAAAAGCAAGTTAGATTCAAATATGGGACTAATGGAACTATTGGTACTAATGGTACCGACCTTAGGTAAACCTTCAGCAAAACCCTAGATTTTGGCGGCCTCCTGTGATACATTCGTTGTGCATGTAAGCTTGCCCGTCGCGGTCAAGCTAGAGGAGACTTGCATTGATAAATAACCTGTTGGCAGTCCTTTGCCTGACTGCCGCTTTAACAACTGCGATGGCAACCCCGGTCTATTTTTGTAATAACGGTCCTGGCATAGACCTCGTAACTAATGGCTGCATCTCTGGGGAGGCTTCCGGTTACCCTGGTGGCGGCGATGGAATCTATAGCAACACAGGCGGCGGCGACCCTGAAAGTGCCGTCGAGGCTGCCATCTTGGGGGCCACTGGATTTGCGGTCGACATAACACTTTTTGGAAAGAGTGACGACAATCCAGCTTTGTTCACTTTCACCCCTGATCCTCTAAGCGGCGCGCAATCCGGCATTTGGTCGGTGATTGATGGAACGCCGATTGACTACATCACCATTAAGGCCGCCAACAGCTTCGCTCTCTACCAGGTTGGCGGCGCAAGCAGCGGCATCTTTGACACTTTGGAAATCTTGAACGAGGGTGGACAACAGCCTGATGTCTCGCACATCAGCTTCTGGACCGGCGGACTGCCGAATGATCCCCCCAACGATCCAGCTCCGGAACCCGCAACATGGATGATGGCCATCGGTGGCCTTCTGGGAGTTGGCCTGTTACGCCGCTTCCGTAGGACCGTGAGATCAGCCCCCTGAAGCTTTACCTTCAAATGAAACTGTTATGGTTCGGTTGGCGCCGGTCATTGAGCCACAGGGACGCCGCCGCAACTCATAGGAAAAGTTAGTCCTGGATTACGGCGTGAACCGGAAGTTGGGCACCTAAGGCCCTTCGCCCCCAAAAAGGGCCTCGCGGGGGCAGTGCATTCATTAGTCGGATGACGAGTTGTTGCTGTACGTCCAAACGCGGCGCTTGGTGAAAGCGATGACAGGAAAAAAGCCATGAAGAGAGACTTACACGCGGGTCAGTTCGGGACTAATTTAGCTCGCATAAGCTCGCATAATGGCCTTCAAGGATAGCTGGCGCAGATCCGTTTGGCCATGCGCCACCATGCGCCCGTCAGAACTACACCGATCGCGATCAGCGAAAGGCACAGGCCGGCCCACAAACCCACGGCGCCCCAGCCAACCGAAAAGCACAGATAATACCCGAGCGGCAGTCCGATCACCCAGTAGCCGATAAGGTGCGAGGCCGCCGCGGTGCGCGTATCGCCCGCGCCGCGTAAGGCTCCGGTGGCCACGCCTTGCAGGCCATCGAACAACTGGAACACGGCTGCCACCGCCAGCATCGAACCGGCCGCGGTGATCACCTCCGGATCAGTGGTGAATACGCGCGCCACCCAACCAGGAGCCAGCAGAAACATCAGCCCAAACCAGCTCATCGTAGCGCCCCCCAGGGTCATCGCCGCCCACCCGGCCCGGCCCGCGCCCGCACCGTCTCTTCTTCCAATCGCCTGGCCAACTCGCACCGCGGCCGCGGCCCCCAATCCTAGCGGGACCATGTAAGTGAAACTGGCCGCACTGATGGCGATTTGGTGTGCAGCCAGGAAACGGGGTTCCAGTTTGCCGATCAATACGGTGACCAGCGCAAACACTCCGACCTCCACAACAATCTGCGTGGCAGCCGGCAGCCCCAGACTCACCAGCCGTCGAATCCGTTCCAGGTCCAAACTCCAGTTGGCCCGCATCAACCCCAGACCCTTACGCTCTGCGATGTATATGTACACCACCAACACGAGCGCCATGTAGACGCGGGAGATACAAGTGGCCCAGCCCGCGCCCGCCGCCCCGTAAGCAGGAAAGCCAAGGTTGCCAAAGATAAGCACCCAGTTGGCGCCGGCATTCACCAGGTTGGCCGAAATCAACGCGAACATCACGGGCTTCACCAGATTCATCCCTTGCAGATAGCGTCGCATCGCGGCATAGAGCAGCAACGGGAAGGTACTCCACATGATAGCTTTCAGGTATGGCGTGGTCTCGGCAATCACAGCGGGATGCACGCCGAACGGGGCGAGCAGTAGAGACCAGCACCACTGCAACCCCATCAACAATGGGGCCAGCGGCAGGCATAGGTACAGGGCTTGAATCAGGGAATGGTGGCAGTCCTGCGTGTTGCCGGCGCCGTAAGACTGGGACACCAGCGTGTCCAGCCCCAGAAGAATTCCCATGCCGATCACCGCCACGGCATAGAAAAGCATACCGCCCAAACTCACCGCCCCGATGGCCTCTTTACTGACGCGGCCCACCATCATCGTGTCCACCAGGCTCATGGTCATCCAACCCAATTCACCAAGGACGAGAGGCACGGCCAGATCCAGCAAGGACCGGAACTCCCTCTGCAATTGCCCCCGAAACGCCATCTTTCCAGCGTAGCACCCGGTTATACAGCGCCGATTCGGGGTACACTCTGCTGATGGCTTCCCCCGGCGCGCGCCTTGCCTCGCTCGATGCCTTTCGAGGCTTTACCATCTCGTCCATGATCCTGGTGAATAACGCCGGTTCGTTCCCGGAGGCCTACGCGCAACTGCGGCACTCGTCCTGGCATGGATGGACCTTCACCGACATAGTCTTCCCGTTCTTCCTATGGATCGTGGGCGTATCGCTCACGTTCTCCTTTGCCAAGCGCAAGGACGAGGGCGCTGATCGCGGCAAGCTAATGCTGCATACCCTGCGCCGCTCCGCGCTCATCTTCGGCCTTGGCCTGTTGCTCAACGGACTGCCCTATTTTCAGCTCGACACGATACGCATCCCGGGCGTCCTGCAGCGCATCGCCGTTTGTTACTTGATTGCCGCAGCCATTTTTCTATACACCAGTGTGCGCGGCCAGGCGCTGTTCATCCCCGGACTCATGCTGGCCTACACGGCGCTCATGCATCCGGAAGGCTACGAGAAGGGCTCCAACTTCGCGGCGTATTTCGACAGCCTGTTCCTTTCCGGCCACATGTATTCCGTAACAAAGGTGTGGGATCCGGAAGGGATCATCAGCACCATTCCAGCCATCGCCACCACGTTGTTCGGCGTCCTGACCGGGCACCTGCTCCGTTCCAGCCTCAGTGAAAAAGAGAAGACCGCCTGGATGCTTTTCTCCGGCAATTTCCTGGTGCAGGCCGGATTTGTCTGCGATCGGTTCCAGCCCATCAACAAGAATCTGTGGACCTGTTCCTACAGCCTGCTGATGGCCGGCCTGGCACTCGTCGTATTTGGCTGCTTCTACTTTCTGATCGACGTGAAAGGACACGCGCGCTGGTCCCGGCCCTTTCAGATTTACGGCATGAACGCCATCACCGTTTACGTACTCGCCGGTGTCCTGGACCGCATGCTGGGGCTTTGGAAGATCGGTGCAACCACGGCCGACATGCTCCTTTACGAACGCGTGTTCCTGCCGATGGCCAGCCCCATCAACGCCTCGCTGCTTTACGCTTTGTCGATGGTTCTACTGCTCTACGGCGCGGCATGGCTGATGCATCGCCGGGGCTGGTTTCCGCGTTTTTGATACACTGACCCGAGCATGAATCCCCGCAAGCTTTTTCTCGCCAGTTGCGTCGCACTGGTTACCACGTCCATGGTCTTCTCGATTCGAGGAGATATTCTTGACGCCCTTGGCGCGGACTTCCACCTCAACCGCCAGCAGACCGGTCTCATCCTGAGCCCTGCTTTCTGGGGCTTTACGCTCTCCATTCTCATCGGTGGATCGCTGGTGGACTTCATTGGCATGCGGCGCCTGCTACTTATTTCCAGTGGTGGTTACGTGGCCGCCGTGCTGGCCATCCTATTCGCTCCCCGCCCAACAGCCGCGGTGGATCCTTACTATTCCGATCCTGGTTTCCTGATTCTTTACGGGGCCATGCTGACCCTCGGGCTTTCACAAGGTCTTGTGGAGGGCGTCATCAATCCCCTTTGCACCACCATGTTTCCAACCGAGAAGACACATCGGATGAATGTGCTGCATGCCTGGTGGCCGGGTGGCCTCATCATCGGCGGACTGGCATCTTACGCTCTGACAAAGCTCATGGGACTGGATGTACAGGGTGTCTCCACGGCTACGGCAACGCTCGGGTGGCAGATCAAGTTGGGTCTGATCATGTTGCCCGCCGCCGCATACGCATACATGGTGTGGAGCGAAACCTTTCCCGCTACCGAGCGCGTTTCGGCCGGCGTTTCCAATCGCGACATGATCAAGGAGACCTTCCGGCCGTTGTTCCTGCTCTGGTTCGGCTGCATGTGGCTCACCGCGGCTACCGAACTGGGGCCGGATCAGTGGGTGGGCTCGCTCATCACGAACCTGGTCGGCATGCAGGGAATCCTGATTTTGGTCTACACAGCGGGCATCATGTTCGTCCTGCGCTTTTTTGGCGGCAGACTCGCGCACGCCATGTCCCCCACAGGACTGCTCACCGTCTCCGCCATCCTTTCCTGTATTGGCCTGTTCAGCCTGGGTTCCGCCTCCACGCCGGTACAAGCATTCCTGGCCGCAACCATCTTCGGTGTCGGAAAGACCTACTTCTGGCCCGTGATGCTGGGCGTGACGGCCGAACGTTTCCCCAAGGGCGGCGCGCTTGCCCTGGCGGTGATTGGAGGCACCGGGAACCTTTCCGCAGCCTTCATTCTGCCCATCATGGGTGGCTGGTATGACAGCTACGGGGCCGCGGCCGCATTCCGCTACGTCGGCATTCTTCCCGCTGTGCTGGCGGTGGTTTTCGGGGCGCTGTTCTTCTACGATAAGAGCCGCGGCGGATATAAAGCGGAGGAGCTCAAAGCAGTTCCCGCAGGCGGTTGACAGAGGGGGTTCGCGCCAGCACCTCCACCCATTGTCCACTCGATTCCCAGCGCGCCACCGGCTGCAGACCGTAGCGGGCCTGGCACTCAGCACTGGTCACAGGCGGTGAGTAGGCAAAGTAGCGGCGCCATTGGGACTCCAGCATGGGAACCCGCGCCCAATCGCGCGAGTAAAGAATCAGTACTTCCACTTCGCGGATACCGGCGAGCCGTTGCGGTTGAAAATCGGGCAGTTCCACAACATTGCGCCCGCGGTTGACGTATCCGAATTCGGGCCGCCGCAGTGCATCGCTGAGAGGCCAGGCGGTAGTGATCATCGCACCGGGATAATCGTGGGACACGAATTCGGCGGCCGTCCGATGGAGTTCGACAAAAGTTGTCATGGCGAGATTGTTCTCATAGGGAAACGGATAGGGCGGATTCCACCACAGCCCGGCGAGCAGGCCGCCCGTCATCACAGCGGTCCCCAGCGCTTGCGGCAATCGGCCCAACTGGCTGAAGGATGCAGCCGCGGCGATGAAGAAGACCGGCAGCACGGGCAGCATGTACCGCTCGAGCTGTGCACCGCCCAGGAGAGTGATCAATAACAGATGTGCCAATGCAACCAGCCCCACCAGCTTCCATCCATTCCCGGTGAACCTTTTCCGGGCTGCGAAGATTGCCGCGGTTCCCACCCAATGGAAATCGGCCACAAACAGTCCGTACCCGCGCTTCAATAGCGAAACGGCCAGCCGGAATGGATGGGCCGGGTAGAGCAGGTTGTAGTCTGTGAACTTGGCGCTG
>JAENWC010000291.1 GCA_016650235.1 Terriglobia bacterium | reverse complement strand
CCAGCGGACCGGGCGATGGTGAAAATGGTGTCGTTGCCCACCATCACCGTGCACCCGGTGCGCTCGGATAACGTGAGAAGCCGGTCCATGTAGGCGCGATCGCCGCTGGAATCCTTAATGCCCGCAAAGACGCCAGCTTCCAGTAGTGTCTCGGCCACCTCGATGGGAATCCAGGTTGTGAAAAAGGGAATGTTGTAGAGGAACAGCGGCAACGAAGTGCGCACCTGGTCCGCGAAGCGCTGGAAAAACTCGGCCACCTCCGGACCCTCATAACGAAAGTAGTAGGGCGGCATCAGGAGCAGCGCGGCAGCACCGGCATCTATCGCCTGACGCGCCAGCAGCACCGCGCCATCCAGGCTCGAATGGGAGACGTTCACCATCACAGGCAGGCGGCTATGGGCAATGGCCCGGGAGACGAAGAGCGCTCGTTGGTCCGTGTCCAGATGCAGGAATTCGCCGGTTGCTCCGAGCAAAGTGATACCGCGCAGAGCGCAATCGCAAAAGTAATCGATCAAACGCAAGGCCGCCGGCAGGTCGACTTGGTTGGTTCCTTCCAGCCTGGGCGTAACCGAGGCCGCGAACACTCCGCCTATCACTCCGCCCACCTGGGGAGTCCGCGAAAAGATAGAATGTGGAACGACTGAGGTGTCAATCATGGATAATCCATCGAATACCATATCCCCGAACCCGATTTCCAGAAGAGGGTTCCTCCAAACGTCTGCCGGAGCCGGCACGGCGGCTTCCGTTTTCACGATTGTACGGCCCGAAGTGGCTCGTGGACAGGTCAAGACCAAACTGAAGGCCGGTCTCATCGGGGTCGGCGGCCGCGGCCGGCAGGCGGTGAACGATCTGCTCACTGGTACGGAGAATGTCGAAGTGGTGGCGATGGCGGATATTTTCGAAGATCATCTCGAAAAGAACCTCGCTTGGCTGCGCACCGATCCGCGCAATGCCAAGATCGCCGATCGCGTAAAGGTCGGACCGGAACAGCGCTTCGTCGGATTCGAAGCCTACAAGAAACTGATCGCTTCCGACATCGACATCGTGATGCTCTGCACGCCGCCCGGCTACCGGCCCATGCACTTTGAAGCTGCCATTGATGCGAAAAAACACGTGTTTTGCGAGAAACCGTTTGGGACAGATCCGGCCGGGGTGCGCCGTTTCATGGCCGCGGTGAAGAAGTCGGAAGAGCTCAAACTCACCGTAGTGAGTGGCGCGCAGCGGCGGTTCAATCAGGAGTACGTCGAGACGGTTCAGAAGATCAAGAATGGCGTGATCGGAGAAGTGGTGGCTGCTTATGCCTACTGGGTGGGCACGCCTGTGATCCAGCAGAAGGCCCGTGATCCGAAATGGGGCGACATGACATGGCAGCATCGCGCCTGGTACTCCCACGTCTGGATCTGCGGAGACCAGGTGGTGGAGCAGCATCTGCACAACATCGACGTCATCAATTGGGTAATGGGCACGCACCCGGCCAGCGTGGTTGCGACTGGCGGAGCCGTGTGGCGGCCCCGCACCGAGATCTACGGCAACATCTACGATCACATCAGCGCCGACTTTGTGTATCCCAATGGCGTCCGCATGTCCAGCTACTGCCGGCAGTTTCCCGGCGGCGCGGGCATGTACCGCAACGTAAGCGAGCTGGTGGTGGGCACCAAGGGCCGCAGTAACTGCAAAGACATGGGAACGAAGGGCGATCTCGACTATCGCGCCGAACACACCGCGATGGTCAACAGCATTCGCGGAGACGGCCCCTATATCAATCACGGCATGCCGGTGGCAGAGAGCACGCTCGCCTGCATCATGGCTCGCGAGTCCGCATATTCGGGCCAGGAGATCACTTGGGACATGGCCCTGAACTCGAAACTCGATCTGCAGCCCAAGACGTTCGGCTATGACGAGAAGATGACGGTACCACCGCTGCCGGTCCCCGGCGAATACAAGTTCATCTAAGCGCCGCGGGAATCCCGGTGCGGTAGCTGGGATACAGCAGGTCCACATTGAGCAGGCGCCGTATGGCGCTTCCATCCACGCGACGATCCGCCCGGCGCGTGTCCTCACCTGGTAGATCCTGTCCGGATAGCGGCATCGCGACGCCCATGAGACAGGCGCAGAACCGTGCAATCTCCACCGCACGGCACGAGTCCTCGTCAGCGACTGGAAAAGCACCCGTGACCTCAGATAGCAGAGCTGCTTCCGCATGGGCGGCGAGGTCATCCACATGAATGCGGCTGACGAAGTTGCTGCCATCACGCCACAGCTTGTGCCTACCCTCGCGCATCGATACGTGTACGCCCCGTCCCGGACCATAAATCGCCGCGGGCCGTAGCACAAGGCTGGACCAGGGGCCGCCCTGCAGCGCTTCTTCCTCCTCCATACGCAGCTTCTCGCGCAAGGTTCGCGGCGCGGGCGGCGTGGTCTCGTCCACAACTTGGGTGGAGCCATAAACACCCGTGGTGGAAAGATAAACCACTCGTGCAACACTGCTCAGAGCCTGTGCCAGCAGCGGCGCGGATGCCATCCAATCGTCGCCCGCTTTCACGAGTGGCGCCGAGTAGAGCACAAGGTCCCGTGGACGAAGCAGCCGTGCAAGCAATTCGGCTGCTCGCGGCGCGGTAGCATCGAACAAAGCGGATTCGGCTCCAGGCAGATCAATAGGACTCCTGGCAAGCGCCAGCACCGGCATCTCCCTTGCCAGCAAACGGCGGGCAAGCATCCTTCCTGTGTATCCACATCCCAGAATTACGCAACGCACTCCTCATGATCGCATTGGGTCCCATTTGGGATATAGTCAACAGGCAGTATGTGGTTCCGGTACATATTACTTCTCACGCTTCTGGCCTCGGCCTCCCTCGGCTCAGGCTGGCCTTCCTTCCGCGGCGAAAACGGCTCCGGTGTTGCCGCATCAACCGGGTTGCCGGTGGATCTGGGTCCGTCAAAGAACCTCGTCTGGCAAACCCCATTGCCGCCAGGCACGTCTTCTCCGGTTCTCTCCGGTGACAAAATCTTCCTCACCGCACTCGACGGAAAGCAACTCCTCACCATCTGCGTGCGGCTCAGTGATGGCAAGATTCTCTGGCGGCAGCCCATCGAACAAGCGCGCATGGAAGCGCGGCACAATCTGAATCACGCCGCCAGCGCAACGCCGGTCACCGACGGTAAGAACGTCTTCGCATTCTTTTCCGATTTCGGACTGGTCTCCTATGGGCCGGACGGCAACCGGCGCTGGACTCACCCGCTCGGGCCGTTCCACAACCTGCACGGCATGGGGACCTCACCCATCCTGGCGGGCAATGCCTTGATTCTCGTGTGCGATCAGGATACGGGCTCGTTTATCCTTGCCGTCCACAAGGACACCGGGAAAATGTTGTGGCGCGCGGAGCGTCCTGAAATCGTGCACGGCTTCTCGACGCCCACGCTGTTCGAAGCCCCGTCCGGTGAGCAGCAACTGATCATCCCAACCTCCTACATGTTGGTCTCCTACTCGGTCCAAAACGGAAAAGAACTGTGGCGGGTGCGCGGATTGACCTGGCAGTTGAAAACCACCGCGGTGGTTTCGGGAGGCGTCGTCTACGCCACCGGTTGGGCGCCGGGCGCGGATCCTGGGCAGGCGAACCCCGTCCCCGCTTTTGAAGAGGTTCTGGCCGAGATTGACACGAACAAGGATGGTCTGCTCGCGCCCTCCGAGATCACGCCCAAGTACAAGCACTCGGGAAGCTGGCAGGCAATCGACCTCGATCACGATGGTTTTCTCAACGCACGCGACTGGTCCTTCTTTCGCGCGCGCCGCTCTTCCAGCAACGTCACCATGGCCGTCCGCCCCGGCAATGCCAAAGGGGATCTCACCCAGACGCACGTGCTGTGGAGAAATGAACGCTTCGTGCCTCAGGTATCGTCACCGTTGCTCTATCGCGATGTGCTTTACACCATCAAAGACGGCGGCATTCTCACCTCGCTCAATCCCGCCACCGGTGCAACCTACAAGACCGCGCGAGTGCCGGGCGCATTGGACAACTACTACTCTTCACCAGTGGCCGCCGATGGAAAGCTCTACATCGCCAGCGAAACCGGTAAAGTCAGTGTGATTCGAGCGCAAAGCGACTGGGAGGTGCTTGCGGTAAACGATTTCGACGAAGCCATCTACGCGACGCCTGCCATCGAAGGGAACCGCATCTACCTGCGCACCGCCCGCGCTCTCTACTGCTTTGCGTCCGTCGCGCAAGCTCCCTCGGAGGAGAAACGGTAGCGGTTCCGCGCTACCCAGGCGTAAGCGGCCTCGCCCACCGGTTCCAAAAAAGGGAAAAAGAACGCCAGTGGCAGCGCCAGCAACACGCGCCGGAGATGACCCGGCGGAACCGCCAACATGGCCGCCAATACGACATACGTGGCTGGGTGGCATAGCAGCATGTTCTTGCAGGCGCGGAATCCGGATGAGATTGCGCCATCAGAGACCAGGTGCAATTTCTCTTCCAAGGCCTCTTTGGAAATGCTCCATTGTTCGCCTGCGCCGGACTGAAACGTATCCCATTGGAAGGCGCGGAGGAAATCGAAGCGCTGCCACAACCGGCGCGCCCGATTGCAGATTCCACATGCCCCATCGTAGATCACAACCAGCCTGCGGGGCCAAAGGGGGACAACCACCAACACGATCTGGAGAGCGTAGAAATACGGCAGGACAGCCCGCGGGGCGAATTCAGGGAGCACCAAGTGCAACAGGAGACTCGCCCAAACGATCCACGACCATACCCGCAGGTCCAACAGCGGCGCAAGCGAGCGCAAGGAACGTCCCACTACCCCCAGTATGTCTCACCAGGCGCCAAATGTGCCTTCGCCACATCCGGGTTGAGTTCAATCCCGTACCCCGGCTTGTCTTGAATCGTGAAGTAGCCATCTTTGAAAATAGGGCCTTCGTGGATCACCAGATCCTGCCACCAGTCGATATACCGCGCCAGTTCATGCACCCGGAACGTGCGTATCGCCGAGGCCGCATGCGCGGACGCGATCGTGCCCACGGGGCTGGCCGGATTGTGGGCCGCGCTCCAGATGTAGTAGAGGTCGGCCAGGTCGGCAATCTTCTTCGACTCCAGCAAACCACCGGATTTGGGAATGTCGATGTGGACCACGTCGCATGCCTGTAGTTCTACCAGCCGCCGGAACTGGCCGCGCGTGTACAGGTTCTCGCCCGTGCAAATCGGGATGTCCACCGCCTGCGTCACTCGCGCCATCGCTTCGGGATTATCCGGCGGCACCGGATCTTCCAGCCACATCGGCTTCACCGGCTCCAACGCCTTGGCCAGTGTAATCACATCGCGAACATCGTACCGCCAGTGCGCTTCAATCCCGAAGTCCACATCCGGCCCAAGCTCCTCGCGGATAATCTCCATCCCCCGCACGATGCGGCGCACGTCCCGGGCGGTCAGGTTACGGTTATACGGGTCGTGGCCTGGTTCCTTGTATTGGGGATCGGCCTGGCGCGGCACCCCGTCGCCTTGAAACTTGAATGCGGTCCAGCCAAACTTCTCCGAACGCCCCCGATGCACCATCTCGCGCCAGGAGTCGGGGTCTTCCACGCGCTCCACCACCGGCATTGTGCGATAGAAACGCACCCGGTCGCGGAACCTTCCGCCGAGCAGATTACAAACTGGAGTTTCCAAAATCCGCCCCGCCAGATCCCATAGAGCAATCTCAATGCCGCTGGCCGCAGTCACGGTGACCCCGGCTATAGCCCCGGCTCCGGCGCTCTGCATCAGCATTTTCGTGTAGAGTTTATCCACGTTCAGCGGATCCTCTCCCACGACGATCGGTTTCATCTGCTTTAGGATCAGATCCTTGACGCCCGGTCCCCAATAAGCCTCGCCGAGCCCGTACAAACCCGAGTCGGTCTCCACTTTCACCAGATTCCAGTCCCAGGTTCCGCGCACGATCATGCACTTGACGTCGGTGATCTTCACCTTGCCGCGTAGCGCGGCCGCCAGCTTGTGTTGTGCGCCGGAGAATAGCATTCCCGTCGCGGCAATACCGGCATGTTGGAGAAAGGTTCGGCGGTTCATAGGCGGAAAGCTCCTGTCGATGGCCATCATACAATGTGCTGCGGGCTGCCGCTTGGAGATCGTGTAGTATCGACGTGTATGATCGAAAGGATAAATGCGCTCCACCCAACAACTGTTCAACCTCGCTGGACAAGTCGCCCTGGTCACCGGAGGCTCGCGGGGACTCGGTATGCAGATGGCCGCGGGTTTGGCCGAAGCCGGCGCAAGCTTGTTTCTCCTTGCCCGGCGCATGGAATGGCTGGCTCCCACGCTCAATGAGTTCGGGGCTCGTGGATTTCCATGCCACGGAATGTCTTGCGATGTTTCCGACCCGGAGCAAGTGCGCAAAGCAGTCGATGCCGCCGTGACGCAGTTCGGCAAACTCGACATTCTGGTGAACAATGCCGGGGTGAGCTGGGGAGCCAAGGCCGAGGAGATGCCACTCGAGAAATGGCGGATGGTCCTCGACATCAATCTCACCGGAGCGTTCCTGTTCTGTCAGGAAGCCGGCCGGCTGATGATCCGCCAAGGCTCCGGCAACATCATCAATATCGCCTCCATCAACGCGCTCACCGGCGGGCTTCCTATGCAGGAGATCGCCGCGGCAGGTTATGTTGCTTCCAAAGGCGGGCTCGTAGCGCTCACGCGGGAACTCGCCGCCAAATGGGGACCACATGGCATTCGCGTGAACGGAATCGCTCCCGGCTACTTTCCCTCGCGCATGACGGAAAAGATCTGGGATCAGGCAGCTCCAGTGATGCGGGACCGCGTTCCGCTCGGCCGCGGCGGGGCAGAGGATGAGCTGAAAGGCGTGGCCGTATTCCTGGCATCGGCCGCTTCCGGCTATATCACTGGACAAACGCTGGTGGTGGATGGCGGCACCACACTCGTCTAAAATGAATTTTCCATGGCCGAAGACACAGCACCCATTCGTAAAGGAGAAGAGCTTCCGCTACACCAACTGGCGGACTATCTCCGTGGAAAGCTCCCCGGTTTGGAAGAACCTCTCACGGCCGAACAGTTTCCTGGCGGCCATTCCAACCTTACTTATCTGCTGCGCACGGGCGCCCATGAGTATGTCCTCCGCCGCGCCCCCCTTGGACCGTTGCCTCCGAAGGCCCATGACATGATGCGTGAAGCGGGCGTGCTGCGCGCCATCCACCCGCATTTCCCCCTTGCGCCCCGCGTGGACTGGCTTTGTGAAGATGCCGCCGTGATTGGCGCCCCGTTCTATCTCATGGAACGCCGCCGCGGTTTGGTCGTGCGCACGAATCTCCCGGAAGAATACGCCGGCATCCCGGACTTTGCCCCCCGTGTCAGCGGCGCCCTGGTGGACTGTCTTGCGGCACTGCACAATGTGGACGTCGTGCAACACCACTTAACCTCCATCGGAAAACCGGAAGGGTTCCTGGAGCGGCAGGTACACGGCTGGACCGGCCGCTGGCGTCATGCGCAAACCGAACCAATCGCCCAGATGGATCATGTGGTGGAGTGGTTGGAGCGGAACATACCGGTCTCCGGCCCTCCCGCGCTGGTCCACAACGATTACAAACTCGACAATCTGATGCTGGACCCCCTCGATCCCAGCCGCATCGCCGCTGTGCTAGACTGGGAGATGGCCACTGTCGGCGACCCCATGGCGGACTTGGGCCTATCCCTTTGCTATTGGCTTCATGCCGGATCCCCTGGAGCGGACGACAACCAGGTCACCGGTTTGCCGCGTGCCGATGGCTGGTTTACGCGGGAGCAGTTTCTCTCCCGCTATGCAGCCCAAACCGGGCGCGACATCTCCTCCATTGGCTGGCACGAAGTGCTGGGCGTGTTCAAACTCGCGGTGATCCTCCAGCAAATCTACTACCGCTACGCGCAGGGCCAAACCTCGGACATCCGGTTCAAAGACTTTCACCTGCGCGTTCGCTCCCTCTGTGCCACGGCCTATCAGTTGATGGAAGAGCTTCGGTGAGTACGCTCACGTTGGTCCGGCACGGCCAAGCGCTCCCGTTTCAAGATGATCCCGATCGCTTGTCGGAATTGGGCCGCCGGCAGACCAAACGGTTGGCGCAATACTGGCTGCGGCACGGCCTTGCCTTCGACGAGATGGTATCCGGTTCCTTGCGCCGCCACATTGAGACAGTCGAGATCATACGCGCTTCCATGCGGGAGGCCGGCCTGCCTCAAGCGCCCTTCCGTGAAGACCCCCGCTTTAATGAGTACGACAGCGCGGGGATCCAGCGGGAGTTGGCGCCCCGGATTGCAGAGGCCAACCCTGGCTTTGCCGCTGTTCTCACTGCTTGGACGGCACACCGTGGAACCGCGGATCAAAACCGTCATTTTCAGGAGATGTTCGAAGCCCTGCTGCAAGAGTGGCGCGCAGAGGGCTGGGCGCTTTCGGGCGTGGAGCGTTGGCCGGTCTTTCATGCCCGTGTTCAAAAGGGCCTGCAAGACATCCTGCAGGCCGAGGGCCGGTCACGCCGGGTGTTTGTCGTCACCTCAGGGGGCCCGATCGGCGTCGCCGTCCAATCGGCCGTCGGGGCTCCAGCGGCGTCAGCCATCGATATCCATTGGCGGCTGCGTAACAGCTCACTCACGGAGTTCCTGTTTAGCGGAACGAAGATGTCTCTCGACCTGTTCAACGCCACGCCGCACCTGGAGCCGGAGCTGCAAAGCTTTCGGTAGTCAGTTCGGACCGCTCCCTGATACAACACTGTCAGGCGGCAGTATATAATTGGCGGTGCAATGAAGCGCGCTAGAAACCCGCTTGCCGCCAGGGCTGTACAACAAGGCTATCTAAGCATCAAGACAGTGATACAGCGTACGGGTGCACACCGCCAGACCATTCATTACTACATGCACAAAGGCTTGCTCCCGCAGCCGGCGCGCACCAGCAGGACCAGCGCCCTCTATCCACCTTCAACCGTCGATCTCATAGAACTGGTCAAGGCCTTTCAGCAGCAGCACCGCTTGAGTTTGGATGAGATCGCCGGGATCTTCCAGCGGCTCTCCTATGATGTTCGCGCGATATCGGGAGAACTCGAAGCTAGAAACCTTACTGCGCCGGGATCATTTCTTTCTGGCGGCGAAACCTTCCTGTCCGGCTCGCAAATACTGGCGTCCCTGGATCCTCCCGCCAAACGCACTTGGTTGGATGCGGTCCTGGCCAAGGGCCTGATCCAGCCATTCATGCGGGAGGGCGAGGAGGCCTTCTCCCTTTTGGCCGCGGAACTGGTGCGTACCATCTGGAATGGGGTCCGCTTGGGCATTTCCCTTGACCAGTTTGAAAAGCTGAACGCCCTAATCACCGCCGAAGCGCGCAAAGAAGTAGATCAACTCCGCTCCCTCATGGGCAAGCATTCATTTACTGATGACGCCTATCGCCAGGTGGCAAATCTGTTCTCGGTAGTGGAACGCTTCGGCAGTCTACAGCGTAAAGCGGCACTGCATAGTGGCTTCATGCTCAATGCGCAGGAGTCGCTGTATCTGTTCGTGGGGGCCAATCGTAAGTACACGTTCCCCAGCGAAACCTTTCTGGCGCGCATGGGTCTCAACAGAGAGATTGACCGGCTGTTGCTGCATCTGGACCAGAACGCCGTTGACCTCGCCGCGTTGTGCAACCTCGCGCGAGCATACCACCTCCGTTCCGACTGGGTTCACCTGAATGAAATCTCGCAGGAGATTTTACGCATCGATCCCAACAATGAGGGCGCGATGGCATACCTTGGGCAGTCGCTCACCTATCTCGGCCGTCATGATGAAGCGGTGACCACGCTGGAAACATTTTTGAAAGCCACTGCCAATCCGGTGGTCAAGTTGCGCTACGGTCAGGCGCTGGTAAGCCGCGCCCGCCGCATGAGTGATCCCGGCAAGCTGCTGGACGCCATTGTCAAAAAGGCGCGCCTTTTCTCGGAAGCGGTGCGGGATTCCCGCCACCAACCCGCGCTATACAGGAAGATCAGACTCAACCTGTTGCTCGACAACATGAGCTTGTCCGACCCTCTGTGCCTGCAAGGCCCCTCTGTCGAGGAGCTCGAACAGCTACATCAGGAGTTTTCCTCCATCCGGGAGCGCGGCCTTCCCGTGCTCGGAAAGATCTCATTGGCCATGGCGCGCATGTTCGTTACATATGCCCTTTACGTCATCCGGCAGCGCGAAGGTCATCGCGACGCAATCGGGCTGCGTCGTGAGATACTGTCCATCGATCCCAACGGCGTCCTCGCGGCACGCTCGGCTAAGCCGGCCGCAAAGAAAACAGCCGCAAGAAAAAAGGCGCAGCCTGCCCGCAAACGCGCATCGTGAATAGCGAAAGTCATAATCATCAAAGGAGGCGGTCTCATGGAGTTCGAATTTTCCCCCCGGTGTAAGGAATTGCAATCCAAACTGCTCGCTTTCATGGATGAGCACATTTACCCCAATCAGCAAACATTCCACCAGCAGGTGGACGCGGGCGACCGTTGGCAGCCGGTCGAGTTGATCGAACAGCTCAAGCCGCAGGCGCGCGCGTTAGGTCTGTGGAATCTGTTTCTCCCCGAAAGCGATCACGGTGCGGGACTGTCGAATCTGGACTACGCTCCACTGTGCGAGATCATGGGCCGCGTCTCGTGGGCGCCGGAGGTGTTCAATTGCTCCGCGCCAGACACTGGCAACATGGAAGTGCTGGCCCGCTATGGTACACCCGAACACCAGAAGCGCTGGCTGGAACCGCTTCTGGCGGGCCAAATCCGGTCCTGTTTCGCAATGACCGAGCCTGAGGTCGCCTCCTCCGACGCAACCAACATCCAGGCCAGCATCGTGCGCGAGGGGGAGCATTACGTCATCAATGGGCGCAAATGGTGGTCCTCGGGCGCCGGAGATCCGCGCTGCAAAATCGCCATTTTCATGGGTAAGACGGATCCCTCGGCTCCCAAACACAAGCAGCAGTCCATGATCCTGGTGCCCTTGGATACGCCCGGCGTGAAAGTGGAGCGCGTGCTTACCGTCTATGGTTACGACCACGCCCCGCATGGGCACGCCGAAGTGACCTATGACAACGTGCGCGTTCCGGTATCGAACTTGTTGCTGGGAGAAGGGTGCGGTTTTGAGATTGCCCAAGGACGTCTCGGACCCGGACGCATCCATCACTGCATGCGTCTGATCGGGCAGGCCGAGCGCGCCTTGGAAATGATGTGCCGCCGTGTGAGTTCCCGCGTGGCGTTCGGCAAGACCATTGCCGAACAAGGCACCATCCGCGCCGACATCGCCGATTCACGCATTGAGATCGAGCAGGCCCGCCTATTGGTTTTGAAGTCGGCCTACATGATGGATACTGCCGGCAACAAGGCGGCTCGAACCGAGATCGCGATGATCAAAGTGATTGTCCCGAATGTCGCCTTGCGCGTGATTGACCGGGCCGTGCAGGCCCACGGGGCCGCCGGAGTTTGCCAGGACTTTGAACTGGCCGCCATGTGGGCAAACTCGCGTACGCTGCGATTGGCGGACGGGCCCGATGAGGTTCACAAAGAGGCGCTCGCCAAGTGGGAATTGGCCAAGTATCGCTAGCCCGCTTTATCGCGCCGTCGCCCCGCCGTCCACCACGAACGTCTGCCCGGTCACGAAGGAAGACTCCTCCGAGGCCAGGTACAACGCCATCCCACCGATCTCATCGGGCCGGCCCACGCGCGGGATCGGCTGCGTTGCCCGCAACCGCCGCACGTGTTCTTCATTCTGCCAGAAATGGGCGCTAAAGTCGGTTTCAATCAGTCCTGGGCAGATGGCATTCACGCGCACGTTGTGCGGACCGAACTCCACTGCCCACACCCGCGTCATCATGATGAGCCCGGCCTTGGTGAAGCTGTAGACCAAACCATGCGGCTGCGGCCGCAAACCGGCAATCGAGGCGATGTTGATGATGGAGCCGCCGCCACGCCCCATCATTTTAGGGACCGTGAGCCGGATCAGCCGCACCGCCGAAAGCACGTTCACCTCGATCGTCTTCAACAACGCCTCATCGCTCACCTCCAGCGCGGGGCCCTGACCGATATTGGTCGCGCTGTTGTTTACCAGAATGTCCACGGGACCAACCGTCGCTTCGATGCGCTGCACCAGGTTCTCCAACTCCTCCTTCTTGCCGGCGTGGCATTGCATCGGGATGGTCTTGCCGGGGAGTGCGGAGAACTCCCGCGCCGTCTCTTCCAGGTTCTCCATCTTGCGGCTCGCAATCACCACGTTCGCGCCCGCTGCCGCCAACCGCTGCGTGATCGCCTTGCCGATACCGCGTCCGCCGCCGGTAACCAGCGCTATCTTACCGCTCAATTGTGTGCTTGTGCTCATGGGGGTTTTTCAATCATATACGAGACTGGAGCCGGCACATTCCGCGCAGCCACCGGTCATAGCTGGACGCCTTGCGTTGGAAATACTCGAGCACTTCGGGATGTGGAAGAATCAGAAACTGTTCCGTCCCGATGCCTTCCACTACCGCGTGGGCCACCTGCTCCGGCTCCAGTGCGCCTGCTTCGAGAAAGTGGGGACGGCCCTCCTGCCTGCCGCTTGCGAGCATCGCGGTCCGCACGCCCTGCGGGCACAGGCAGGATACCTTGATGCCGCGGTCTCCATAAGTGATGGCCAGCCATTCCGCGAACCCGAGCGCCGCATGCTTGGTGACACCGTAGGGCGCCGAGCCAATCTGATTCAGTAACCCGGCCGCTGATACGGTTTGCAGGAAATAGCCATCGCCGCGCCTGAGCATATCCGGTAACACAGCGCGTGCAGCGTAGATGTGCGCCTTCACATTGATGCTCCAAATCCGGTCCCATTCCGCATCGCTCACCTCTTCACCGCCGCGAACCATGATTCCGGCGTTGGAGCAAAACAGATCAATTCGGCCAAACTTCTCCATGGCCGTTTGCGCCATTCGCCGGATATCGGATTCGCGCGAAACATCGGCTTGCAAGGCAATGCCGCCAGTTTCCCGCGCCACGTCCTCGGCGCCCGCCGCATCAATGTCGGCAACCACGAGGCCCTCCAACCCGTCCGCGGAAAAACGCCGGCACAACGCGCGGCCAATGCCATTGCCGCCTCCGGTCACCACCACTACCTTGCCGGCAAGCTTCACTTAATCTCCTTTTCGCTACCTTTCGATACTATATAGAGGTTATGAGCACCACACGCAGAGGTTTTCTCACCACCGCGGCCGCAGCGTCATTGCTGCCCGGACCGCGGACACTCGGCGCGCAGCCTCGCGGCCAGCGCCCGAATATTCTCATGCTCTTCCCGGACCAGCTCCGTTTCGACTGGACCGGTCTCAATCCATCGCTTGGCGTACGAACTCCCCACCTGAGCACGCTGGCAGCGCGGGGCACCCGGTTTACGCGCGCCGTGGTGGGATCGCCCTTGTGCGCCCCCTCGCGCGCCTGTCTTGCCGCGGGCAAGGAGTATGGCCGTTGCCGCGTGAGAGACAACAAGGACAACTATCCGCTCGATCAAACCACCTTCTATTCACTCCTGCGCGAGGGCGGTTATCACGTCATGGGATGCGGCAAACTGGATCTTCACAAAGCCACAATGGACTGGGGACTGGACGGCCGCCGGCTCATCAAAGAGTGGGGGTTCTCGGATGCCATTGACAACGCCGGTAAGATGGATGCCATCGCCAGCGGGAAAACCGAACCGAAGGATCCTTATATGGCCATGCTCTACCGCCGCAAGCTGGCACGCGTGCACCTGGACGATTTTGAGCTGCGCCGCGGCAACCACAACGCCACCCATGCAAACCCGCTTCCCGAGGATGCCTATTGCGACAACTGGATCGGACAGAACGGCCTCGATCTGCTTCGCGATTCGCCCAAAGACAAACCATGGTTCCTGGTGGCCAACTTCACCGGACCGCACAGCCCCATGGACATCACCGGGCGTATGGAAGCCAGCGTGCGTGGACGCCAGTTCCCGCAACCCAATCCAAGCACCGAATTGAGCGCTGACCAGCATGTCGCCATCCGGCGCAACTATACGGCGATGATCGAGAATATCGACCGGTGGGCAGGCATCTATGTTGAGCAACTGCGCAAGCGCGGTGATCTGGATAACACCTTGATCGTTTTCTCCAGCGACCATGGCGAGATGTTGGGCGATCACAACCGGTGGGGAAAAACGGTCCCGTATCAACCTTCCGTAGGAGTGCCGCTCGTGGTGGCCGGCCCTGGCGTGGAGAAGGGCAAGACCAGCGATGCCCTGTTGAGCCTGGTGGATCTGGCCGCAACGTTTCTCGACTATTCGAAGCTGCCAAAGCCGAAAGAAATGGACAGCCTGTCCATACGGCCGTTGCTCGAGGGCAAAACCGTCCGTCATCGCGGCCATCTCCTGTCCGGCCTCGCGCCATGGAATATGGTTTGGGATGGCAACTATAAACTGGTGCGTGGTTTTGACGCGGGGGCGGCAAGGCAAAAGGCCGCGGCCGGAGGCGCGCCCGCAACCCTGTTGTTCGACGTGAAAGCGGACCCGTCGGAAACCAGAGATCTGTCGGCGCAGCTACCGAAACAAGTGGAACGGCTCAACCGCTTTCTGGTGTGAATCTTACTGCACAGATATTTGGAGGAGGATTATTCGAAACCAAGATGAGCGCTACCATTGGTCGCCTGCTGCAATGGTCGAAGAAGACCTTCAGCAACAGGGTCTTCCGGCGGTAGTAGTGGATTTCAAGAGAGTCTTCACCATTCCGACGGACGAACTTTACAGTAGACTTAACCTGGGTCTGCAACGGAGAATAATCTTGGCGAGTCCATTTGTGCATCAACTGAGCAGCCGGTTTGGATACTACTGCCTTCGTGTGGCGCTTCCTGAGCCAGTAGCTTTACTCCCTCTACAACCGGCTGATCCACAACCGCCGCGCTCCGTGGAACACGGCACCTAAACAGGGGTCCCCTACTGCGGCGGAGCGGTGCGCGTCGCGGTGGCTGCAGGTTTACATTCGCCACGTGATGACGCACGAGGAATACAACAGGGAGGATTGGAAGAAGCGATGAAGAATTCCGTGCTCGAAGGAGATCCAAAGCGTTACGGCCGCCTGTTGGCACGCAAGCTGCCGGCGGTCATTCGTACTAGGGAAGAGAATGAGCGGCTCATCGCCGAGTTGGAGCAGTTCGAAAGACGCTATGAGAAACTCACCCCGGAAGAGCGGGAGTACTCCGAACTTCTGACCGTCCTGATCGAAGCCTTCGAGGACGCCAACTACGCCCTCGAAGGATCAACGCCCGGCAGCCGGTTGCGCAGCCTGATGGAAGAGCACGGCCTGCGTCAGCGCGACTTGCTCGACGTGTTTAGTTCCCGCGGCATAGCATCTGAGGTTGTGAGCGGAAAGCGAGCGATCAGCAAGGCGCAGGCGAAGAGGCTCGCCGATCTGTTCCACGTGCCTGCCGATCTCTTCCTTTGAAAAACTCGCCACAGTCTGTTTGGAGGCGAGATCGATTTGGCCATCCTGGACTCTCTCACGACCACCGTGGCGCTTCTGAAACGTTGGGTGCCGGCGCAGCTACCGAAACAAGTGGAACGGCTCAACCGCTTTCTGGTGTGAATCTTACTGCAGTTTGAGACCGAGGATCGTCAGTGAGTGTTTGGGAAAAGTGTAGTCGAAACCGTTGTTGACGATCTTCAGCGAAGCCGTACGCGTGGCCGGCCTGATCGTCTCCTTCCCGAAATCGTTCGTGGTTTTGAGATCCGGATGATTCATTTCCCATACGGAGGCCGCCGCGCCGATACGGCCCGTGATGTTGTCAATCCGGGTGACGAGGTCCATCTTTTCGCTGCGGTTCAGTACGTTCAGAAAGATCATCGAGGAATTCGGCGCATGCGTGGCGGAGACGTCCAGGTAGCTGATGGGCGCACGCTGTACGACGCGATAGGTTGGAGCCGAGACCTGCACGTCCAACGACATGTTTCCGCGTTGCTTGGCGTACTCCGCCAGGGGCCAATAGATGGTCTGCCGGAACAGTCCTTGCTTGTTGGTAAATATGGGTGCGATCACGTTGACCAATTGCGCCAGGTTGGCCATCTTGACGCTGTTTGCATGGCGTAAAAACGCGTTGAAGAACATGCCGGTGGCCAGGGAGTCTTCGAAGTTGTAGCGTTCTTCCAGACCCGTACTGGCGATTTCAGCCTCCGTTGTACCGGCGCGCGCGCGATACCAGGTGTTCCACTCATCGAAGGCGATGTAGATCGGTCGAGGCACGCGCTGCGCGTTTTGCGCGGCCTTGATCTGGCCTTCCACCACCTGCAGACGGTACTCGAGGTCCTGTGCGCTCGCGCCGAGGTACTTTTCAAAATCGTTGTCCCGATTGCCGATGTAGGTATGCAGCGAGATGTAGTCGATCTCGTCCTTCAAACGGTCGAGTACAGTGCGATTCCAAGCGATCCAATCCGCGCCGGCGCGGAAGTTCGACGAGCCGCTGGCGATCAGTTGGATGGTGCCATCCTGGCGCCGCATGGCCTTGGCGGCCTCAAGAGCGAACTTGGCGTAGTCCTCGGCATTCTTGTGGCCCAGTTGCCACGGGCCGTCAATCTCGTTGCCAAGGCCCCAGATCTTCACGTTCCACGGCTTCTCACGTCCGTTCTTCTTGCGCTGCAGCGCCCAATAAGTCGGGCGGGTCTCATTGGTGTATTCCACCCACTGCCGCGCCTCATCGACGCTGCCCAGACCAGCGTTGATGCAAAGGTAAGGCTGCGCCCCGATCCGCTCGCAATACTGCAGAAACTCGTCGGTGCCAAAGCGGTTGGTTTCCAGCGCGCCCCAGGCATGATCCGGGCGTGCCGGCCGCAAATCCCGCGGGCCGATTCCGTCTTTCCAACTGTAGCCGGAGGCGAAGTTCCCGCCAGGCCATCGGAGGACGGAGACGCCGAGCGGCTTCACCGCCTCCAACACATCCTTGCGAAAACCATCCGGGCCGGCCAGCGGGCTATTCTCCTCGAAAATGCCGCCGTAGATGCAGCGGCCAAGGTGCTCGGCAAAGTTTCCGAATACATACGGGTGAACCTCACCGATGACACGGTTGGTGTCCATTCGGATGATCGAAGCGGGACGCTGCCCTGGAAGTTGGACGGCGGCCAGCGCCCACAGAGACGCGATGATGATTGTGGATTTCTTCATACTCACTCCTTGTACCAGCAAAGGCGCGGACTCGCTCAGGCTGCGGCGCCACGTCCTCTCCTCAGTCCGGTTGGCCATCCATTGAACCGGGTGTGCAACCCCGCTGACTGCTTCGTCAAAGCCTTGGGCGGACTCTGGCGAGCGCCTGATCGGCGGCCGCCGCGACGGCAGGATCGGAGTCATAGCGCAACCGGGACAGGGCGTCGAGCCCCTTGCTGTCTTTGCGCAGGCCGATGGAGTTGATGACGCCAATGAGTTGAATGCCTTTTAGCGTCGACAACGCGGAGCGTAGCGCCTCGCCGGCGGAGGGATCCGGATTCGGCTCCAGCCCCATGCGGGCGTAGAGGGAGAGCTGCGGGTCGGCGAGCAGGGCGGCGAGTGCGGGTACGGCGGTCTTGTCGCCGGTCACAGCCAGCCGCTGGCACGCCTTCGCCTTGGGATAGATGGCCGCCCGCGGATCCTTGAGGATTGCCACAAGCTTGGCGACGGGCAGAGCCATGATCTCGGCGGCGCTGCCGTACTTGCTGTCCACAATCTCCGGCGGGAGCGGCGCTGGCTGAGGTTTGGCTTGCGCCGGTGTAGGGGCTGGTGTCTGTGACATGGCGGGGTTCCTCCTGTGGATGTCAAACGCGCCAGGGTTCGCGCATGGCTCGCGACCGCATGCGATTGGCCTCGTCGCTGCCTGCGCCAGTGAAGGTGTCGGTAGCCGGATCGAAGTTGAGCTTGCGGCCGAGTTGGAAAGCGATATAGGCGGCGTGGCAGGTGATGTGCGCCTGGCAGGCGGCGAGCGCATTGGACCGCGGCTGCCGGCGCGACTTGACGCAGTTCACAAAATCCCGCACATGGTTGGTAGTGGACTGGCTGGCTTCCTGCTGGGAGACCGAGTAGCTGTTAGGCTCGAGATTCGGGGAGATCGCCACGTTGCCGCTGTCGGCCGTCTCTACCCAGCCGGCATCGCCTTCATAGCGCATGTGGCAGGAGCCCAGCCCGAGGAAACCCTTATCGCGGATGACCAGTTTCATTCCGTTGCCATAGCGGCAGTGGATAGAGTAGGGGCTGATGGCGCCCATGCCGCGCGGTTCAAATTCGACCGGCGCGGTTTCATCCATGCCACCGGCCCAACTGCACAGATCGACGGTGTGCGAGCCCCATTCGAGGATGCCGCCCCCGTGGAAATCGAAGTAGCCGCGCCAGCGCCCCTGCACATAGGAGGGGTGATACGGACGCCAAGGGGCGGGGCCGAGCCAGCGGTCCCAATCGACCACTTGCTTGGGCGGCTCCGGCTCGCCCGGCAGCCAGGCATGACTCGTCAGTGGCGCCCAGCGTTCGCCGGGGCCGGCTTCGGCGTGGAGCGTGGTGAGTTTGCCGAGTTTGCCGGAGCGCGCCAGTTCGTAGGCCTTGATGAAGTTGGGGCCGTTGCGGCGCTGCGTGCCTGCCTGGTAAATGCGGCCGAGCCGTTGGAAAGTATCTGCGAGCGCGCGGCTCTCGGCGATGGTCATCGAGCACGGCTTCTCGCAGTAGACGTCCTTGCCGGCTTGCGCCGTGAGGATCGAGAGCGGCGTGTGCCAACGGTCGCCGGTGGCGATGAGGACAGCGTCTATGTCTTTGCGGGCCCAGAGTTCCTGCTGCTCGGAGTACATGGCGCAATCGTGGTTGCCGTACTTCTGGTCCGCCATGCTCTTGATGGTTTCGCGGCGGTCATTGCGAACATCGCAGATTGCGAGGAATTGTACGTCTCCTTGCGCCAGGAAAGAGCGCAGCACGCTGGTGCCGCGGCTGCCTATGCCCAGGCCCCCGAGCGTGACGCGGTCACTGGGCGGGGTGGCGCCGTTCAGGTCCAGCGAGGTTCCGGGGATGAAGAGCGGGGCTGCGGGAAGAACGGACTGGAGCAGGTGGCGGCGCGAGAGAGCAGTGAGGCTTCGGGGCATCGGATGCCTCCCTTCGTTCAATAGTATACAACTGCTGTAGGACGCCGGAAAGGGGGGCGGAAAGATGCGCTCAACGCCTGATGCGCCACTCGCGGCCGTTGCGCCGGACGACGATTGCTTCGGGAGTGTTCGCGATGCTGGCGCCATCCACCTGAATAGAACCAGGCTGAGAATGCACCTGCGATTTGGGCACAGCGCCGCCGCGGAACACGCGCATCACCGTGATTGTCTGCGTCCTTAACTCAGGCTCCACGGTGGACGCCTCCACATGCCACTGCGGCGGAGGCTCCGAGGATTTGATCGAAGCCAGGTATTTGTGATCGGGCTCGGGCGAATAGCCGGTCCACTGGCGCAGCTTCAGCGGACGCCCGGAGACATAGTCCACCACTACGCCGGCCGCGCCGCGATCCAGCACCAGCCGTTGATCTTCCACCTGGAACTCCCGCTGGCCATGCAGCATGAACTGGAACGTGGACGGCTTCGGAGCTTCCAGGTCGTCGGCAATCACCACCAGGTCAGGCTTCACGAAAACCACGTGGCGCTGGGCGCGGGTCAGTCTGCCTTCATAGGATTCCGTCGCATCACCCATCACATAGTCGAGCCCGTCCTGAAACTCGGCCTTCAAGATGCGCCCTCCCAGATCCGCTGAATGCTCCTTCTGTCCCACGCCGTTCACCAGCACCCCATTCTGCGCGCGCGTGGTCCAAACCCAATTCTTATGGAAGGGGCTGCCATACAGATCGCGATACACATTGTTGACGAGCAGCGGGACCCCGAAGACGGTCAAGGTAAACGAATTGTGCGGATCGTGTCCATGGCTCCAGCGCCCCATGGGGCTGGACTTGAACTTCACCTGCACATTCTCAGCCGCGCTCACCAGCGTAGTGTTCATCACCGCCACGCCCGTTCCCCAGAATACTTTGGAAGGCGGCAGATCGTCCGGCGGCTTGGCAGCCACCTGAGCCCTGGTCCCCCACAAAAAGTCCAACACCGGATCGCCGGTGTCCCGCGGCACTTTACTCGCGTTCAACCACCACATCCAATAAGGATTGCGCGTCTGCCCCACGTAGTAGTGCATGAACGACCAGCCGTTGGGGGAGAAGCGGTGTGCGAGATCTCCGAACCCGAGGTCCGGCGAGCCGGGAGGCGCTGCGTAAAGCGGATAATCGCCAAAGTGTGCGAAGAACGGTTTCTGGAACCCGTCGATCCCCAACGCGTTCCTGGCAATGTCCATCCACCAGGTCGCCTTCGACATGTAGCCCGAATAATACGAGAGCCCTTCGTGCCAGCCGCCATCATCGTCGGACCATACCGGGTACGCGGCAAAGAATTTGGTCACGGCATAGTGCAGGAACCGTTCGGATTCCGGTGTCTCTCCAAATGTCGCGATCGCGTTTTCCGCCAGCTTGTGCCAGGTCCGATTGCCATGGCTCGAATAGGGTTGATTCAGATGGCCCGCGCCCCGTTTCACCTCGCCGCTCTTCCACGCATCCTCCGCCCGGCGAAGAAGCATTTTTCGGATCGAGGCCCGTTCCGCTTCCGTGAACATCGGCCAGGCCCAATCGTAGGCCCGCGCCAGGCGGTGCAGCATCGGCTTTGCCGCCTCGCAATTGAGGTCGAAATTCGTGGGCCCGTCCGGATCCCACCCGGCCAGTTGGAGCGTGAACTGGCGCGCGGCCTCGCCATACTTTTTTTCGCCCGTCAGCAGGTAGGCAAAGGCGAGGACTTCGGCTTCCTGCAACGCCTTCACCGTCTGCACGCGGTTAGACCACCAATGATCCGCGGTCGCAGGATCCTTCGAACTTCCGCGCACGGTGGGCTCGGGCGTCGCGCCGTCGCGCATGATCCCATCGGCCCGCGCGATGAGTTTCCTGGAATCGGCCTGCCGCAGCCGGGGAAGATCTTCCGCCGTCACGAACAGCCGAGGATGCTGCCGGGGGATGCGCGCGCGCAACTGCTCCATGGTTGGCTGTGGAAACACCGTGGCCTCTTTGGGGACGGTGAACGTGCGCGTCTTGCTCCAGGTTGATTCGCGCCCTTCCTTCCCCGTGATGCGATACCGCCAGTAGTACTTGCCCGGCACAATCGCGGCATGGTGTGTGTAAACCGTCCACGGCAGGTTTTTCACGGTCACCGGTTTCCGGAACCCAGGGTCCGCGGCCCACTCCACGGTGTAGCTCACCCCATCCCTTTCCAGAACCCAGGAAAACGCCGGTGGATTCACGGCCACAGCAGAGCCCTCGGCCGGCCGGTAACCCCACTCATCGGCGAGCGGGATCCTGTCCGGCGATTGCGCGAAAGAAAGCGTGACGAATAAAAGGAGCAAAAGGGATTTCATAGCCACACTCCGGCAGACGGCCGGAGTATATCAGACCAGCGCCGGGAATTCCCGGCTCCGGCACGACAGATGAGGCACGACCACACGTTCCAATTCGGCTTGCCCCGATCGGCGAGCCCACAGCCAATCGCGTTTACCGTCCTACTTGCGCAGCCGAACAGGACCATGGCTCCCCACATAGGACTCAAACCTGCAACTCTTCGGTTGATGGCTGTTCGACGGGAAATTGGACCCGTCGGAAACGAGAGGCATGGTTGCGAAGCTACCTGAGCTCAAGCCGCGGCAATCACTTCCACTTCAATCAGCGCGCCCTTGTCCAGTCGCGAAATCTCCACCGTGGTTTTTGCCGGGCGATGAGGGAAGTAGCCCGCATACACCTCATTCATTGCCGGCAACAAACTGAAGTCGGTGATGAAGATGTTCACTTTCGCCACCTTGTCCCGCCCCGTTCCGGCGCTCCTCAATATGGTGGACAAATTCTCGATTGCTTGTCGCGTCTGCTCCGATATGCCCCCTGCAACCAGGTCCCGAGTGGATGGATCCACGCCAAGCTGGCCTGAAACGAACAACAAATCCCCCAGCCGCACGGCCTGTGAGTAGGTGCGGTTGTTCGGAGGAAGTTCAGTAGCTGAAATAGGGATTGGGCGATTCATAAAAGATCCACTACGAATACCACGCCGCCTGCTGCATTGTCGCGGCAACCTGTGGCCGCCGTGGCCGTGCCACCATGGTGGACCGCTGTCAATATAATCCGGCCTGAAATGATCCGTCCCTAATACGTCCTGTAGAATGGGTAGGATGTTCCGGTCCCTGCTGTCCATAGCTCTTCTATCCTGCTCCATCCTTGCAGCTCAGGACCCGGCGATCGACCAATTCACAATCACACCTCGAAGCCTCAACTTCCAAGGCGCGGTAAATGGAGAACTGCCGGCGTCTCAGTCCATCGTAATCTTTGCCGGCCGTGCACCGGCAAACCTGGAGGTGTTCGCCGATACCGGTTACGATGGCGCGCCTGCTCCCGATTGGCTCACGGTTACCCCGCGCAACATCACCACGCCCTCCCGCATACTGGTATCCGTTCGCCCGAACAATCTCCCCGCGGGCCCTAACTTGGCCCGGATCCGTATCCGGACCCGCGGCACAATCGCCCTTCTGGACATCGCCACACTGCCGGTCACCTTGACCCTGGCCGACCGTCCCGCCAGCCTCGATCCCACGCCGGGCCACATTCGCTTCACGCTGCGCAGTTCAGCCCGCGCTGACCAGTTCCTCATCCTGCGTAACACAGGTTCCGGCCGCCTCGACTGCAACACAATTACCGCCACGCCGGCTGACCCATGGCTTGCGGTGAGCACACAGCCGGGCGCTCCCTGCCGCTTGCGCATCAGCGCCGCTGCCGCGGGGCTCCGCCTGGGATCTTACTCCTCCTCACTGGTTGTCCGATCGCCGATCGGCAATGCCAGTGTACCTGTCTCCCTCCTGGTTTCCGCACCGGGACCGGCGCTGGCCCTCAACCCGGCAGGTTTCCAGTTCGAGGCGCGCCAGGATAACGGCAACGCCATCTCCCGTAATCTTTCCGTCCTCAACACAGGCGATTCGAATGTGAACTTCTCGGCCGAAATTCTCGATCCAAGCCAAGTGCCTTGGCTGACTTTGGGCAGCCGCTCCGGCTCTGTGCCCCCCGGTGCATCGGCCACCATTCCCGTTACCGTCACCCCATCCGGATTAGCCCCCGGCTTATTCTACGCCTTGATTCAGGTGAGTGCGCCGGAATCCAGGAACTCCCCGCAACTGTTCCAGGTCTCGTTCCTTGTGACTCCCCCGGGGTCCCCGGCTGTGGGAACCCCTACTCCATCCGGCTTGCTTTTTGTAGCCGACGCAGGGGTGGCTGCCCCAGTCCAACCCATCAGCATTTTCACTTCCAGCGCTACTGCCGTACCCTACCAGGTTTCGAACCAAACCGTCTCCGGAGGAGGATGGCTTACCATCGAACGCGGTCCAGGCGTCACCTCCACTGGGGCGCCGGCCCGTCTCAACGCAGCCGCATCCGCCGCATCGCTGTCACCGGGTGTCTACACGGGAGAAATCACGACAATCGTCATCGCTCAGGGCAGCGCCGAGATGCGATCGGTCAACGTCACCTTCATCGTGCGCCCCGCGGCGCCCCGCACCATCCGGACAACCAGCCACTGCACCCCGGCAAGGATAGCGGCCACCCACACCGGACTGGTCTCCAATTTTGTGACTCGCACCGGCTGGCCCACTCCCCTCAACGTGCGGCTCGCTAATGATTGCGGCGACCTTGTGACGAACGGGCAGGTGCTTCTCTCCTTTTCCAACGGCGACACTCCGCTTGCCCTTACCAGCCTCAACAACGGGAACTATGCGGGGACTTGGACTCCCATCAATCCAGCCGCATCCTCGATGAGCGTAAAGGCAGACGTTTTTGCCGAGGCGCTTTCGACTTCCGTCGAATTGATCGGCTCGGTCGCTCAGATACAAACCCCGGTCCTGTTCCCAAACGGAATCTTGAATAATCTCCACCCGAATCTGGGCGCTCCCATTTCACCAGGCATGATTGTGCAGATTTTCGGTTCAGGGCTGGGCGGCGCCGCCGTCCAACCTCCACTGATTCAAGGGAGCCTCCCGACGCAGTTCGGTGACGTGTCGGTCATCGTCGGTGGCATGCGAGCTCCGCTCTATTTCCTCAGCCCGGGCCAGATCAATGCGCAGATCCCGTTCGAACTCAAGGCCGGCGAGCAGCACCAGGTGATCGTCCGGGCCGGCCGCGCAATCTCTACCCCGGAGTCTGTGAACGTTGCCTCATCCCAGCCTGGCCTATTGGGGTTTCCCGACGGCCGTCTCATTGCCCAGGACACGCAGTTCCGGCTGATTGACTCTGCCAATCCGGCCTCCCGCGGTGCGGTGCTTGTGATTTATCTGACCGGTTTAGGAGGAACGAATCCACCCGTGCCAACCGGTCTGCTGACCCCTGCCATACAGGCCAGCGCCACTGATCCGGTCACCGTCGAGATCGACGGCCGTCCGGCCCCAGTCTTTTTCGCCGGACTCACCCCGGGCTTTATTGGCCTTTACCAGGTGAACTTTGAGGTGCCGCCCGATGCCCGCCTAGCCGATCTCCCGGTGCGCGTGCTGCAAAACGGCGTGCCGAGCAACCAGTTCCTGCTGCCCGTGCGATGAGGGCACAACAGCATCAGGCTCCCAAATATCTGAACTCGGCATTCGCGGCCGGCGCCGCGTAGGTCGTCACTGTACCGGGTGCACAGTCACATCGCTGCGCCGGGGCTCCGGCGACACTTTCCACTGCACGGCCTTCCCGCTTTGATAGCTTCCCTCCACCACCGTGTTGCGCTCGGTATGCAGCCGGAACTCTACATTCCAGTCCTTCGGCCATGCCGGGAACAGTTGGACGCGGCCGTAATCGGACTGCACGAGCATCCCCTGTAGCGCGACCATCTGGACCGAGCCATGGCATTGGTCCGGGACCCAATCGAAGTTCGGCCCATAGAATCCGGGAAACCGGCTGCCCGCATGTTTCCTGGCAAAGTTGCGAACCACTAGATCCCGCGCTTGTTTTGCCAACCCCAGGTAGGCCGCCTGTATGGGATCCTGACGCCAGCCGCCGCGATCGTCCTTGATGCGCCGTGCCGCGAATGTGTTGCGGGCCATTTCCAGATCCGGCTTGCCGAGACCGTACACGCGAAACGGAAACACGGCGTAAAGCTCGGGGTTTTCGCTGTTGCGGGGCGGCTCAAGCACCTCCTCAGCGGGAAGCAACAGGGCACGTTCTGTCTCTTCGGAGACTGGAATGGGAGGCAGTTCCGACTGCAGCAGCCGGAGTTGCTGGCGCAGCTCCTTTGTCATCTCCTCCTCCATGCCCCAGAACAAACGCGCCAGAACATAGTGCAATCCCGCGACGTCAGGGGCGGGATTGACCACCTTCTGATAGGTCTCCAAGGCCTGCGCGGGCTCCATGCGGATCTTCCCGTTACCGCCGAGCAGAAAGTGCTCGTCATAGAATGTGAGGATCTCGTCGGCTAAGGGTATCAGCGTTTTTTTGAGAAACGCCCGATCAGGGCGGTACGCCTGCACGTCCAGCATCATCGCCAACAGCTCCAGCCCGCCGTTGTAGTCGTGACGGATGTAGGTATTCTCCACGTAGTCCGGCTTGCGCCCTTGCCGGTCCCAGCCGTAATTGCTGGGCGCGTAGGCTCCGAAGAAGTACATGGTTTCCGGGAAAAACGCGCCGCGATGCTCGAAGTAGTAGCGCGACCGCAGGGCTGCCAGTTCGAGCGCATCGGCGTACATACGGAACAGCGGCTGCATTAAGTCGAAATCGCCGGCGGCCAGCATGGACCAGTACGGCAGGCGCGTGTTTTGAAACCAATAAGGACCGCCCCAGCGGCGATAGTCGGCGTCGAAGTTCTGCCCAGGTTCTCGCGCATCCACGGTGAAAATGGATCCGTTGAACTTGATGGGATACGCGCCACGCCCGCCGGCCGCGTTCAAGAAGCGTTGCAACCGGTAACCCCGCGTGACTGCCTCCGCCTCCGGAGAGCCCGTAACACGAATCCAGCTTCGCTCCCAGAATTTTTCCCACCAAAGGCGATGTTCCTGGCGCGCTTTCTCAATAGGGGTTTGATTCACGCGCTGCATCTGTTCCGCCAACTGCTGTTCCCACGCCGCCGCAGAGGGCGTCTGCGCTGTGAGCAAGTGAATGGATGCGGTGTGAGCCGGCAGGGAGCCAGGGCTTTGCACGATGGCGCCGCCGAAGGTGCGATTCAGCAAAGGATCGGTAAGCCGCCTCACCACTGGCCCCAGCCCCTGATGACGCAGAATTCCTTCCCACGTCGAACGCTCATTGCGATGAAACCAGACCAGGCGATGATTGGCCTCGGCGCGTACGGTGTCGGCGGTGACCACAATGGGTTCGGGACCGTTGTCCAAGCCATAGGCGCTGTGGGTCTCCACACCTTCCAGCCGGCGTTCCTTAGTTCTCCAGGACTCCAGTTCCGCGCGCATGGCGAACCGGCGCGAACCGGCGGCTTCCACGCGAATCACCGGCTGGTTGGCATCCACCCAGACCAGCACCGTCGTCTTTCCCAAGCGGACAAGAATCTCGCCGGTCTGTGTGCGCAATTCCTGCCCGAATCGGGCCCCAGGGGTCAGCGGATTCGGGGACAGGCGCAGGCGCACCCGCCCCAGCTTCAACAGGCGCAGGTTTTCGCTCCAGGCGTCGGTTTTGGAAATATAGAAAACGATGTCGCCGGATGGCTCCACCCAGAGGTTGATTCCGATGTCGCCATTGCCGAGAGGCATGGACCCGGAAGAGTCGCGGCTCGGGGAGTCCCACAAAACATCGGCCGCCAATCCCAGCCTCACCCAGGCAAAGGCCAGTACTAAAATGCGCACCGCGCCCACTATACTAATAGAGCACTCCTATGTCCGATCTTGTACGCATCACCGGGTTCATACTCGCCTCCGCCAGCGTTTCCATGGCCGCTTCCCCGGATTTTCTCCAACAGGTACAACCCATTCTCCGCAAGAAATGTATCGGCTGTCATGGGTCTGCCCTCCAGAGTAACGGATTGCGGCTGGACGATCGTGACGCGGCTTTGCGCGGCAGCTACTCCGGCGCCGTCATCGTGGCTGGCGACAGCGCGGCCAGCAAACTGTTCCAGAAGATCAGCAGTGAAAAGGAAGGTTTCCGCATGCCGCCCGCCGGAGTCCGGCTCACCGGCGAGGAGATCGAGATTGTCAAGAACTGGATTGATGGCGGAGCAGTTTGGCCGCAAGGCGCAAAGCCTACAGTCGCCGCCGGGCCAAAGAGTAATCACTGGTCCTTCCAACCAGTGAAGCGATCCTCTGTGCCGGCGGTGAAGGACGCCGCATGGGTGAAGAGTCCTATCGATGCGTTTGTTCTGGCCCGGCTGGAGAAGGAAGGCGCCAAGCCCTCGGAGGAAGCCTCGAAAACCGCCCTGCTCCGGCGCCTGAGCCTGGATCTGACCGGCCTGCCGCCAACGCCGCATGAAGCTGCCGCGTTTGTTTCCGACCAGCGGCCGGAAGCCTATGCCAGCGCCGTCGACCGTCTGCTCGCCTCGCCACATTACGGGGAACGCTGGGCGCGCCCGTGGCTCGACCTTGCGCATTACGCCGATTCGGACGGCTACGAAAAAGATCAGGTACGCACGTATGCCTGGCGCTACCGCCACTGGGTGATTGAGGCGCTCAATCGCGACATGCCCTTTGACCGTTTCACCGTGGAGCAACTCGCGGGCGACCTGCTGCCGGAGGCCACTGTCGAGCAGCGCGTGGCCACCGGCTTCCTGCGCAACACGCTCACCAATCGCGAAGCAGGCGTGGACCGCGAGGAGGCTCGGTTCGAGCAACTGGTCAACCGCAACAACACCGTGGCCACTACATGGCTCGGCCTCACCGTCGGCTGCTCGCAATGCCACGACCATAAGTACGATCCACTCAGCCAGCGCGACTACTACCGCATGCTGAGCTACTGGGAAGCGATGGAAGAGACGGACATCGACGCGCCGCTAGCCGGTGAACTCGGACCCTACCTGGCCGCCTACCCCGCCTACAGCGCCAAGCGCGAGAAGCTACTCGCCGAATACGAGATCCCCGAACTGATGCCCCTTTGGGAGGCGAAGCTGCGCGAGGCCATCGACCATCCAGGCCGCGCGCCGGAATGGGATTTCGCGCTCACCTCGATGAAGGCCATGTTCGACAGCGCTGTGAAGATCCTGAAGCAGGAGCCCTCCCGCCGCGCCCGGAGCGATCAAGACCGTTTGACCGGCTACTTTGTGCGCCGCACCGGCGCAACCCTGGGCCTGGACAAATCCAAGATGGACCGCTTCAAGGAACTGCGCGGAAAACTGGATGAGATTGAGAAGGGCTTGCCGCGTCTCACGCAGGCGCAAGCAATGCGGCACGACGCAGACTTTCAAGCCGGGCACATACGCATACGCGGTGACTGGAAACAGTTGGGCATCCCGGTGGAAGCGGGAACGCCGGCCGTGTTCGGTTCCCCGGCCGGAGAGAAGCCGGACCGGCTCACATTCGCGCGCTGGCTGGTGTCGCGGCAGAATCCGCTCACCGCCCGCGTGTTCGTCAACCGCGCCTGGGCGGAGTTTTTCGGCCGCGGCATTGTGAACACGACGGAGGATTTCGGCATCAAGGGGGACAGGCCCACCCATCCGGAACTGCTGGACTGGCTGGCCTCCGAGTTCATGGACAAGGGCTGGAGCATGAAGCAACTGCACCGGACCATCGTAATGTCGGCCACCTACCGGCAGTCGTCGAACGTGCGGAAAGATCTGGAAGAGAGGGATCCGGAAAACACGCTGCTGGCCCGGCAGGCCCGCATACGGTTAAGCGCGGAAACTATTCGCGACGCCGCGCTGTTCTCCGGCGGCCTGCTCGAATCGAGTATCGGTGGCGCCAGCGTGCGTCCGCCGCAGCCTGCCGGAGTGTCGGAGTTAACCTACGGCACTGCGAAGTGGGCGGCCGACACAGGCCCCGCCCGCTACCGCCGGGGTCTCTACGTGCATTTCCAGCGCACCTCGCCCTATCCCATGCTGATGAATTTCGATGAGCCCGATTCTACCGTCTCCTGCACGCGGCGGTCGCGTTCCAACACGCCGCTGCAAGCGCTGAATCTTTTGAACGACGAAGTGTTCTTTGAAGCGGCGAACGGATTGGCGTGGCGCATCGCGGAAGAGGCTCCCGATGGTCTGTCGGCGAAACTGGACTATGCGTTTCTTACGACGCTCGGCAGGAAGCCCGCCGATGCCGAGCGGCAGCGGCTGGCGCAGTATCACGATGAGCAGACGCGGATCTTCCAGAAGGAGAATTCATCTTTTTCTCCGTGGCTGGCGGTGGGCCGCGTGCTATTGAATCTGGATGAGTTCATTGTGAGGGAATAGCCATGGATATCCGGGAATTTCTCGCCATACAATCGCGCCGGTCCTTTCTGAATCAAGTGGCGGCGGGGCTCGGCTCCATCGCACTGGGAGATCTGCTGCACGGCGCCGGCGCGCCGGTGAATCCGCTGGCGCCGAGGAAGCCGCACTTTCCAGCGAAGGCCAAAAGCGTCATCTTCCTGTTCATGGAAGGCGGCCCCAGCCAGATGGATCTGTACGATCCGAAGCCGGAACTCCGGAAGTGGCACGGGCAGCCCGCGCCAGCCTCCATCACCAGCAAGCTGCAGTTGGCCTTCACCAAACCCAACGCCGCCGTGCTGGCCAGCCCGCGCGTGTTCAAGCCGCACGGCAAATGCGGCACCGAATTCGCGGACTGGATTCCGGGCATCGCCTCCTCGGCCGACGATATCTGTCTGGTGCGTTCGATGCACACCGATGCGTTCAATCACCATCCGGGCCAACTGCTGCTGTTCACCGGTTCGCAACAATTCGGCCGGCCAACGCTG
>JAENWC010000290.1 GCA_016650235.1 Terriglobia bacterium | reverse complement strand
TCGAATTGAGCCGTGCCTTCAACGGCCAATCCCGCGGACTGATCTCACAATCGATGGCGCAGGAAATGTTCCGCCGGCAGGCAGGCGGTTTTGGACTTGCTTGGTTGGTGGATGGAGAGGGGGACTCGCTCTCGTTCCGGCTCGGTAAAGGCCTCGTCATTGCCGGAAATAGCGGCCTCAGTGATGACCTGCTCGACGAAGGGATAAGCTCGGTGGCGCAAGCCTATCTCTGGCCCCCTCTGCCGGTCACCGTCCCTCTCACACATCAGTCGCATGCCCGGCCGTAAATCCGCCATCCACCGGTAATGCAACGCCGGTGATCCAGGCCGCCTCATCCGAGGCCAGAAATAAAACTGCGGCAGCGATGTCTTCCGGTCTTCCCAACCGGCCCAGTGGATGGAGCGCGGTGAGCTTGGCCACAGCCGCGGGATTGGAGAGGAGTCCGCGTGTCAGTGGTGTCTCGGTGAATCCAGGGCAGACGCAGTTCACCCGGATACCATACTGCGCGTAGTCCAGCGCCATGTTTCGTGTCAAGGCGACGATGGCGCCCTTTGATGTGGAATAGGCCGCGCGGTTGCGCACGCCGGTGATCCCGACCACCGAAGCCATATTGATGATGCTGCCGCCGCGCGCCATCATGTGGGGAATGGTGTATTTGGAGCAGAGAAAGACGCTGCGCACGTTCACCTGGATCACGCGATCCCAGTCCTGTTCACTTTGCTCGGCCACTGTTTGCCGTACCGCGATTCCCGCGTTGTTGAACAGCACATCGATGGTTCCGTATTCCTGGATTGCGCGCTGGACCATCGCCTGCACTTGCTCGCTGTCGCTCACATCAGCCTGCACGGCAAGCTGGCCGCTTGCCGGCTCCAACGAAATGTCCGCCGCAATCACACGCGCACCCTCGCGCGCGCACAGTATGGCCGTTGCACGCCCGATGCCGGACCCGGCTCCGGTAACCAGTACTATTTTTCCGGCGAGCCTCACAAGCTCAATCATACTAGTCCAAGCGAAGTGCTTTGCGCCAAGGCTATGATACAAGCGATGCGCAGAAGAAACTTCATCTACTCCCTCGCCGCCCCCACCATCCAGTTTGCACAAACAGCCGGCAGTAATGACATGGCCATTGCCGCCGTCGAAATCTGGAGGCTCGAAGGCCACCGCGACGCGATGACCGGCTCAGACCGCCAGCACCAGGTGAACCCGCTGCACATCTATGATGAGCACCGGCCCAAGGAGTATCAGGACCAGCCCGGCCGCATGAATCGTATCCCCGCCACCGCGCTTTATTTGAAGATACGCACGCAGGGCGGGCTCGAAGGGCTGTATGGCCCCGTCGATCGCGAAGCCGCCTCTGTCATCTATCAGCAACTCCGTACTTTTCTGATAGACAAAAACGGACTGGCCGTGGAAACACTTTGGGACAAAATGTACCGCTCCAACCGCCATTCGCGCGCCGGACATTACATGATGGCGATCAGTGCCCTCGACAATGCCCTCTGGGATCTCCGCGGCCGCTACTACAAATCGCCGGTCTATAAACTGCTCGGCGGACCTACGCGGCCGGCCGTGGAGGCCTACGGCAGTTGTCTCGGCTATTCCGTCCAACCGGAGGCCGCGCGCCGCAAATGCGCTGAGCTCTATAAGCAAGGCTTCCGTCACCAGAAGTGGTTCATGGCCTATGGCCCCGGCGATGGCGCGGCAGGCTTGAAAAAAGCGGTTCAGCAAATAGCCGTGTTGCGCGAGACTCTGGGCGATGAGGCCGAAATTATGTTCGACGCCTACATGGGCTGGAACCTCGACTTCGCCATCGCCTGGGCCAAGCAGGTGGAGCGCTACCGGCCGCGTTGGATCGAAGAGGCCTTTCCCATGGACCAACTGCAAAGCTTCGTGAAACTCCGGCAAATGACGTCGGTTCCCGTTGCTACAGGCGAACATTTCTACGGCCGCTGGGAGGTCAACGAATTTCTTAAGGCCGGCGCGGTCAGTGTTGTGCAAGCCGACCCGGAATGGTGTGGAGGAGTGAGCGAACTGGTCAAAATCTGCGCCATCGCCTCGGCTTACGATGCGCAGGTGATTCCGCACGGCCACAGCGTACACGCGGCGCTGCACGTCGTGGCTAGCCAGTCGCCCGCCACCTGCCCGCTGGTCGAGTACTTGATCGGCAAGATGAGTTCCTATTACCACTTCGAGAAACATTCCGTGGCTCCGGTGAACGGCAAAATCGCGCTATCGGACCGGCCCGGTTTCGGAATCGAACTGGATGCGGCGAGAGTGGAAAAGCAAACGCTCGCCAAGTGGAGTTGACTCCATGGAGAATGTCGAATTCGCGCGGCTCCTGTTCGAGACCGCGGACCTGATGGAGATTGCCGCCGAAGACGGCTTTCGCATCCGCAGCTACCGTAACGCCGCCACTACGGTGGAAGGCTATCCGGAGCGTATCGAGGATATTCTCAAGGACCCGGCGCGGTCGGTGACAGAGATTCCGGGCATCGGCAAAGGCATCGCGCACGTGCTCGGCGAGATCTCCGCACGCGGTTCTTTTGAACGGCGCGACGAGATGCTCGAGCGTTATCCGCCCACCGCGCTGGAGTTGCTCAAGATTCAAGGACTCGGTCCGAAAAGCATCGCCCTGCTGATTGAGCATTACCGCGTTACTACCGTTGACGATCTCGAGCGCATCTGCCAGGAACAGAAGCTCCGCCTGCTGCCGCGCATGGGCGCAAAGCTGGAAGAGAAGGTTCTGCGGTCCATCGCCGGTTACCGCAAGCGGGCCGGAAGATTCCTGCTCGACTTTGCCACCCGCATGGCCGGCGAGTTGAGCATCTACCTTTCCGAAGGTGGACTCGTGAGCCGCATAGAGCCCGCCGGCAGTCTCCGGCGCGGCCGTGAAACGGTGGGCGACCTGGATCTGCTGGTCACCGGCGGCGACGCCTCCCAGGTGCTCGCCCGGTTCGTGAAACATCCCCGCGTGGGCGAAATCCTTGGTCATGGCGAAAACAAGGCCAGCGCGCGCGTCGGCGTGGAAGGGCTCCAAGTGGATGTGCGCGCCTTACCCGAAGAGAGTTTCGGAGCCGCGCTGCAATACTTCACCGGCAGCAAGCTCCACAACGTAGCCCTGCGCACGCGCGCCATCAAGATGGGCTACTCGCTCAATGAGTATGGCCTTTTCCGCACTGCCGGCGAGCAGTGCGTGGCCAGCCGCACCGAGGAGGAGATTTACCAGTTGCTCGGCCTCGTCTGGATTCCACCCGAGCTGCGCGAGAACCAGGGCGAACTCGAAGCCGCCGAACAAGGCCGCCTCCCGAAATTGATTGACCTCGCGGACATGCGCGGCGATCTGCACATGCATACCCGCGAATCGGACGGCCGCGCCACCCTGGAGGAAATGGCGGAAGCCGCGCGCGAAAGAGGATATGAATACATCGCCATCACCGATCATTCCAAGTCGCTCGCCATGGCCAACGGGCTCGACGAGGCCCGCGCGGTGGCCTTTGCCCAACAAGTAAAGGAAGTGAACCGGCGCGGTCTTGGCATCCGCGTCTTCTCCGGGCTCGAGTGCGACATCAAGCGCGACGGTTCCATGGATTTGACCGATGACGCGCTCGCCGGGCTCGACCTTGTGGTGGCCAGTGTGCACAGCTACATGAACATGGAGCCGGCTGAAATGACCGATCGATTGTTGCGCGCCATGGAGTGCAAGTACGTCAAGATCCTCGGCCATCCCACGGGCCGTGTCCTGATGCATCGCGAGCCCTTCGCGTTCGACTTTGACCGCGTAGCGCAAGAGGCCGCCCGGCGCGGCATTGCGATGGAGATCAACGCGAGCCCGGAACGGCTGGACCTGAATTCAACGCTGGTCCGCGCCGCCAGGGCGCGCGGAGTGAAGTTCACCATCTCCACCGATGCCCATCACCCCAAGCATCTGGCCAACATGCGTTACGGGCTGTTGATGGCGCGGCGCGGCTGGCTCGAGAAAGAGGATGTGTTGAATACATTGCCGGCGGATCAGTTCCTGGCTTCCTTTTCCAGATAGGTGCAAAGGGGCTCACCGCCCAAGCATAAGTAGTGGAAATTCGACGGCCTGCCCGAGGCCGAAGCCGGCTCTAATAGTTCCCCAATCCTCGCGTGTTCTCAAAAGAACGTCGGCGTGCCAAAATACAATGCAGTGAAACTCATCTCTTCCCGCGAGTATTATCGTAATGACTTTTTTCGCGTCACCGTGGATCGTG
>JAENWC010000289.1 GCA_016650235.1 Terriglobia bacterium | reverse complement strand
CATCGAAGGCGCGCGCGAGCAGCGTTTGCTGGCGGCCAAAAAGCAGAAACCCGGGCGCCGCATAAATGGCGTTGGAATCCCCCGGCATCAACAAACGGGACTGCTCGGAATCGAGCGATCCCAAGTAGATTCCTGTTTTCTCCGGCGTGGTGCTCTGTGAAAGATAAACAAAGTGATTGCCGTCCGGCAGGAACGATGGCCAGAGCTGCCGGATTTCCTGGCGCGGCTTATCGAGTTTGAGGAGTGGCTTCGGCTCCCCGCCCCCGGCCGGCACCCGTTGCAGATTCGGGGATCCGAACACAATAACCCCGTCCCGGTTCCAGGCGCCACCGCTTACGGCGGAACTCAGTTCACACAAGGTGAGCGGGGCGCCGCCCCTGGCATCCACCTTCTTCAATTTGCGATCCGCAAAGAATCCGATATGACGGCTGTCGGGCGACCAAAATGGAAAGAAGCCGTTGTCGGTCCCCTCCAGCATCTGGAAACTCTCGGTGTCCATGGAACGCAGCCAAAGTCCTCTTTTCCCGCCGGCGGCGGTGGCTGAGATCACAAGCATCTTGCCGTCCGGCGAGATGACGGGCGGGGACCATGGCTCCGCCACAGTCCCCGTGGGTAGAAAGAGGGAAAACCGGACCGCGGATCCTTCCAAAGGCTTCTCGCGGAAATGGACGAATGAAATCGACGCGGCCGCAATGGATGCCGCAACGGCGCATACCACCGCGGCCAAGGCCCAACGCGGCCTGGCGGCGCTGCTGACCGGCTTGGCTTCCGGTTGCTTCGCCGGATGGGCAAGCTGTTCCTCAAGGGTCACGCGCGCCTCGCCGATGTCGCGCAAACGGTTCTTCACCTCACGCTCCAGGCAACGCCGCAAGAGGTGACGGATGGGCGCGGGCGTGGAGCCGGGGATCTCGTCCCAGTTCAAATCCTTGGTCAGAACAGCGGCCAGCGTGTGGGACACCGTCTGTCCGGAGAACATGCGGCCCCCGGCCAGCATCTCCCACAACACAACCCCGAAAGACCAGATGTCGGCGCGCTTGTCCACAGCAAGCCCGCTGGCCTGCTCCGGCGCCATGTAAGCGGCGGTCCCGATGATGACGCCCATCTTGGTGGCCGCCATCGTCAATGTGGGCGAGTTCTCCGGATCACCTGGCGGCGGTTGAGGATCGTCGGCAATTTTCGCCAGCCCGAAGTCCAGAACCTTCACCGCTCCTTCCGGGGTGACCTTCACGTTGGCCGGCTTGAGGTCGCGGTGCACCACGTTTTTGTCGTGGGCGTACTCGAGCGCCTCGGCGATCTGTTTGGCCACCCTCAGCGTCTGCTCCAAAGGAATCGGACCTGGCTTGGCGCGGTCGGCCAAAGTGGGGCCTTCCACCAGTTCCATCACCAGGGCACGCTCTTCCACTCCGTAAATAGCCGCGATGTTGGGATGGTTGAGCGCGGCAAGCACGTGCGCCTCGCGTTGGAACCGCGCCATCCGCTCGGGGTCCTTTGCGAAAGATTCCGGCAGGATCTTTAGGGCGACATCGCGGCCCAGCTTCAAGTCAGTTGCGCGGTAGACTTCCCCCATACCGCCTTTGCCCAGCTCGGCGGTGATTTTGTAGTGGGCAATAGTTTGTCCGATCATTATTAAGTTACCTCGCGCGGCGGGAGCGTTCCGCCGCAACAATCCAACATACAGCATACACGCAGCCGCCTTCGGTCAAGTATCTCCCCCTTGTACCAGTCCCTTGTTGAGCATTTGTTCCTTGACGCGCAAAGGCAGCTCCGTCTTGGCGTTCAGCAAAAGCCGGCCGGCGAGGCTTCGTTGTGCCAACAAGTTCTTCAATAGTTATAATGCAATCTCCATGGCCCATTCCAAAACACCTGATCGCCGGGTGATTGCCGCCGCGGCGGTTCTCATGCAGGTCTGCCTCGGCATCCTCTATTCCTGGGCTGTCTTCCGCGCACCGCTCAGCCAGCTTTACGGTTGGGACAAGACAGTGACCATCGCTCCCTACCGCTGGTCGATCCTGTTCTTTACGATCGGCATGGTCATTGCCGGTTTCTGGCAGGATCGTAAAGGGCCGCGTCTGGTCGGCACCGCCGGGGGGCTCCTGCTCGGCACCGGCTGTGTGCTGGCAGCCTGGATCGGCCACACGCCGGCAGGACTCATCTTTTCCTACGGCATGGTCGCCGGCCTCGGCGTCGGCTTCGCCTATGTCACCCCGATTGCCACTTGCATCAAGTGGTTTCCCGACAAGCGCGGACTGCTCGTGGGTCTTGCGGTAATGGGTTTTGGCGTCGGATCACTCCTGTTTGCCCCGTTGCTCGAAGCTCTCATCGGCTCCGATCCGGAGCGATTGGCCGTCACCATTCCGCGTACCTTTCTGCTGCTTGCCGCCATCTTCTTTACCTTCGTCACCGGCGCGGCTCAGTTCTTTATCGTGCCGCCCCAAGGATGGAAACCGGAAGGTTGGACCCCGCCCGTTACGCAGTCCCTCGCCGCCTCCCACTTTACGCCCACCCGCATGCTCGCCAGCCCGCATTTCTACGTGCTCTGGGTTCTCTATTTCCTCGGCACCTCCGTCGGACTCACTGTAATCGGCGAGGCCGCCCCGCTGGTGAAGGAACTTTCCGGCTCCTCCGCCTTGCTTTCCGGCGGCGCCGCCCTCGGCGTCATGTCTCTGTTCAACGGCGCGGGCCGTCTGTTTTGGGGTGCTTCCTCAGACCGCGCCGGCCGCAAGGCAGTGCTCATCGCCATGTCCTTACTGTCCGCGTTGGCCTGTGGACTGATCCTTCCAGGCACAAGCAGTTTCCTGGCCGTCCTGGCTGGGATCTGTATCGTTGGATTCTGCTACGGTGGCTATCTCGCCATCATGCCTTCGATTGCCGCGGACTACTTCGGTTCCACGCACATCGGGGCTAACTACGGCATTCTGTTCTCAGCCTGGGGAGCCGCCGGATTTCTTGTTCCCGGCTACTTTGCCGCCGTCATTCAAACCGCCAAATCACAAGGGGATGTTGCGCTCGGTTACAATCAGGTCTTTTACACGCTTGCGGCTGTATCCCTCGCCGGGCTGCTGGTCACGTGCGCCAGCCGGAAACCGTGCGCCTGAATGTGGACCACGGGCACCTACCGGCGCGGCCGCCGCCTGTCACGGCAGCCTGTAAGAGTAGAGATCGTTGCCGCCGGCCTCACCGTCATTTGTGACAACGCCGAGACCATCTACTTCCCGTTTTCCGGCATGAGCGCCCGCCGCAGCCGGGATGGCAGCCTCCGCATTCAACGCGGGCAAGCTAGCCAGCAGGAGGTCCTGGTGGTGGGCGACCCAATCGCCATTGAAGAGGTGAATCTGCACGCGCCTCATCTGCTGCGCGGCTGGCGCAAGCTCTTGCTCCGGACAGCCGCCGCCGTGGTTGTTCTACTGCTCCTTCTGGTTCCGGCCGGTTACTTCTGGCTTTATCCTTTGTTGGTGACGGCTGCCTCGCGCATGGTTCCCGCCGAAGTCGAGCAGAAGGTGGGCCAGGCCATACTCGATGGCAATACTCCCGAGAAAATTCAATGCGGAGACCGGGCGCTCAACAACGCGGTTCAGAACTTGGCCGACCGCTTGGCCCGTGCTCTGCCTCCTCCTCGAGTCCGGCTCCGCTACCACATTGTCATTGCGGATCTGGCTATGGCCAACGCGTATCCTCTCCCTGGCGGCAGTATCGTTCTTCATCGCGGCATGATCGTCCGAGCCGCTACTCCGGAAACGCTGGCCGGCGTCCTCGCCCACCAGATCCAGCATGTTGAATCCCGTCATGCAACCAAAGTGATCTTCCCCGAATTGGCATGGGAGGGACTGCTCGCCGTGGCCACCGGCAGGCTCAGCGGGCGAGCCGGAAAGCTTGCGGCCTCCATTGGCATTCCTG
>JAENWC010000288.1 GCA_016650235.1 Terriglobia bacterium | reverse complement strand
GTTCCCGCTGGACGTTGAACTGCCAGTTATGAAACTTCGGATAAATGCTGGAAGGCTCAACAAAGGAGATTGCCTGCCCGGTAAGGGTAGCGAGCCCCTGCGAGCTTCCGATGGGGGGCAGCAATCCGGCGGGAAATGGGTTGCTGAACCGGTTGAGGACGGTGATGCCGCCATCGGTGGAACTGACCCAGGGCGTGTCATTACTGAAACCGGGGGCCTGTACCGATCCAATCACCGGAATGTAGCTGAGGGCATACCCGCCGCGCAGAATCGTTTTTTTGTTCAGACTGAAGGCAAATCCGATTCGCGGCGCGAAATTATTGAGATCCGATTCGTAGATGCCTCGCGGTGCGCCATTGACGCCCGCATAAAGGAGGCCGCCGCGGAGATCAAGACCTGGAACCTTCAAAGGGGAAGGCGTTCCATAGGCAAACCCTCGCGTAGCGCGGTTATAGCGTTCGGTCCGCGGCGACTCGTACTCCCAACGCAGGCCGATATTCAGAGTGAGCCGCGGCGAGACCCGGAAGTCGTCTTGCAGATACAGCGCGTAGTAGACGTTCTGAATGGAAACCCCTGTGTTGAAGGGCATGTTTCCGGAACCGAATCCAACCAGGAAACTCGCCATTCCAAATCCGGCCGAAGGAGTGGCGGCGCTCGGTCCTCCTGTCTGGTTGGGACCAAACGAAAAGGTCCCCGATGGATTCAGATTCCGGAAGTAGTTTCCGCGGGACAGGCGCACTTCGCCCCCATACTTCAGCAAGTGCTTGTTGCGCTGCATGGTCACGCTCGGTTGTAGCGACCATGTGTCACCTGGATCAAAAATATAGCCACTGCCGGCCAATCCCTCAAAATCCGTAACACCGATGGTGGGGAAAGCCCTGCTCTGCACCAGATTGAGATAGGAAGCAGGAAAACCGAGCGCGGCCAGGTCGAATCCGTCCGACCACGGCCGGTTGTTCTCCACCCCGCGCGCATATCCCAGCCGGACGTCAAACGTAGTGGTGGGGCTCAAGATATGGGTATCGCTCAAAGCCACTCCAAAATTGGGCCGCTTTACGTTGTTTCTTCCGGCTGTGGCGATGCCATCGAAGCTGTGGGGGAACACCAGCCGCCCTTCGCCGAAGTTCAGACGCCCGAACATCTGGTGGTTCGAGTTGAACTGATGATCGATCTTGATCACGGTGGCATCGTAATCGCGCGGCCACTTGAAACTCTGGCTGTAGTTCTGGACGAACGGACGCGCCGCGTCCGGCCCCACTTTATTCGGCTTGGGCCAGTAGTTCATCATATTTCGCGCCACCGGGTCCTGCAGGTTTTGCGGGATGACCTTGTTGGGGAATGGGTCGCGCGTCGGAACACCGTTGACCGTTCGAACCGAGAAGGGATTGTAAATGACGGCGGGAGATTCTGAAAAATCTCCGGTGCGCATTTTTTCGGTTGGCACGCTTAAGACGGGGCTGATTCCGTTTCCTTCGCGAGAGCCTTCGAAGTTAAAAAAGAAGAATGTCCGGTTCTTGCCGTTGTAGATTTTTGGCAGCCACACGGGGCCGCCGACGCTGAAGCCATAGGTATGAGAGGTGTACGGGGCCAGTTTACGGCCGGCGGCATTGTTATAGAACAGATTAGCGTCCAGAGCAGAGTTGCGCAGGTATTCATACGCCGAACCATGGATTTCATTGGTTCCGCTTCGAATCACGATGTTCATGATGTTGCCGCCGGCGCGCCCGTACTCGGCGGGGAGGGTGCCGGTTTGCAGCTTGAATTCCGCTACCGCGTCGGTTTGCGGAACCCATTGCGAGATGTTCACACCGCGGTTCACATTCACCGTATTCGCCACGCCATCCACGGACACATCGCCGGAAGCCACGGGCGAACCATTGGAAGAGTAGGAGACGTTGGTGATGGTATCGTTGGGCCGCGTATCCTCGCCATAACGGTTATTCACAACACCGGTAGCGAGCGTGAACATGAACAAGCTGCTGTGGCCCTTGAGCGGCAGCGTATCCACCACTTTTCTACCCAAGACTGAGCCTAATGAACTCGACTCGGCCTGTACGGCCGACACTTCGCCGGTGACCGTTACGGTTTCATTGGTTTGGCCCAGCGCCAGCTCCACATCGAGGCGCAGGTTGTCGCCCAGGCTCAATTGAATGCCTTCTCGAACATCCGTCTTGAAGCCCGGCGCTTTTGTGCTGAGGGTGTAGCTTCCCGGCGGCAGGAACTGGAAAATATAATGGCCGACTGAGTCCGCAGTCGCCTTGCGTTCCACGGCGGTCCCGGTATTCTTCAGAGTCAGAACAGCCCCGGGGATGGTGGCGTTGGCGGGGTCAGTGGTAGTGCCTTGGAGAGTGGCCCGAAATTCCTGGGCGATCCCACCGCAAGCAAACACAAAGATCCCGTATGCGATGGCAAGAATTCTTGGAAGATTCATGAATCATACACTACTCCATTAGCGCTCAAAGAACAAGCTCGGATGCGGCGGATGCGGCGGATGAGTCAGGATGGCATGCAGAGATAGAGCGAGTCTAGTGTAGCGTCCAAGAATTAACTGGACATCTTTTCGATCCAATCTGCGTTCATCGGCAGCCATCATTTTCAGTGGTTTGTCTTGCCCGACATTTCTCCAGAGGCTTATTGGCCGCCGATGAACCAGCATGGGCCGCGTGGCGGCCCACTTGAGGTGATGAAAAATGTGTTGCAGTGGGGCGGGGCGGGGCCGGCCTACCGGCATAAGCCGGCCGGCGGTTTTTGGGCGCGTCGCCAAAGAGCAATCGTGATCTCCCGGGGCGGGCGCAAGGCCCGATTTCCCCCAGCCTCGTCGTTCAGATTAAGGCCCTTGCTTGTGAGTTTCCTCACCGCCTCGGCCTTCCCTTGTCGCGACTCTCGATTCGCGGAGATCCGCCCGCATGGGATTGCGCTAGTTGCGGATATGGCAGTGCAAGCTACTCTTCCGGTTCCCGCATGGCCTTGGACATGTCGAAGAGCAGTTGCTGCTCGGAGGCGTTGTACTTGTTCCGGAACTCATCGCTATTCATGCGCGCGCGGCGATCCTCCTCATTCAGGACTCGCAGCGACTGCATTTCCTCGCGAAGAATGACCCGCCGTTCCTCGGGTTGCTGGTTGAAGCGCCGGAAAACGCGCCGCATTGCGTCCTTCTTTTCCGGGGGCAGTTGTTGGAACTGTTCGTACTGGCTGGTGAGCTTTTCTTGCTCCTGAGGAGTGAGATGCTGGAATCGGTCCAAGCGCTCCTCAAAGACTCTTTGCTTGTCCGGAGGCAAGCGGTTGAGCATCCGCTTACGCTCCTGCGGCGTCATATTCCTGATGCGGTCCAGTTGATTGCGGCTCAGCTTGGGAGACGGGCCAATCAGGCGGTTGGCCTTTGGGACCGCGGCCCGCTTCTGGGCCTCCAGCGCCGCCGGCGCCATAGCCAAAAGGAATACCGCAATGATGAGCTGGACGCGCATTCTTGCTCTAAAACTCTAAAAAGCCGGAGGCTCGAAAAAATCCGGAAGTCTACAATGCCCGGCGGCTGACGGGCTCTTCCTGAAGCAGGCCTTCCATCTGCCGCAGCATTTCCATATCGTCGAGGGTCTTCTCCACCTGCTCCACATCGATGAACTCCACCGTCATCTTTTTCTGCAACTGCTGTTCGCTCGGAGCCTGGAACAAAAACACGGCCATCAATACGATGCAGGCCGCCGCCATCGGCAGAGCCGGCCTCATCGAAAACGGCAGAACCGGCTGGAACATGCGCCGCCACCAGGCTGTGGCCGCTTCCTTGTCGATTCTCTGATACAGTCTGCGGTTAAAATCGATCGATACCGGAGCCGGGTCCCAGGAGTCCAACGCTTCCCACACCAACTGCTGCGCCGCAAGCGCCTGCCGGCAGCCGGCACATTGCGACACATGGCTATCGAGCAGGGCCATCATGTCCGGGTCCAGCTTCCGGTCACAGTAGTCCAGAAGGATTCCCGCGTTTTCCCGGTCTTGAATGGGGCAAATCCCTGCTTGGGACATAGCAATGTCGTCTCCCTTCCGCTGCCGTTAGCCCAAATGAGCCAATCGAACCCGCAAAGTTTCATATGCCCGGAACAACAAAGATTTCACCGCCGACTCCGAGCACTGCAACACTTTCGCAATCTGCGAATATTCCAACTCTTCATACTTGTGCATCAGCACCGCCGCCCGCTGCTTGGCCGGCAGCAACTCCACCGCCCGGCGCACCTCGCTCAACCGGACCTGCCGCACCATCTCCTGCTCGATGCTTTGGCGCTGGTCGGCCACCTGCCGGGCTACTCCATCCGCCTTCTCCTGATCCAGACTTTCCTGGCCCCGCTCCTTCTTATGGTCGCGTATCCAGTTTAATGCCAAATGGGTTCCGATGCGAAACAACCATGTCGTAAATTTCGCTGTCGGTTCGTAGCTCGCCCGCGAACGGTAGACCCGCAGGAAAACCTCCTGCGCCAGTTCCTCGGCAACCGGCTGATTCTGCACCATCCTGTACAGAAAGTGGATTACCGGTGTTCGATGCCGCTCCAGCAGAAGGGTGAAACTGGTTGGGTCTCCTTCCCTCACCCGGAGCATTAATTCGGCATCGTGTTCTATTACAATGGCTGCCGCCATATCTTTGTGAACACCCTCTTTGATTGAATGTTGCGGCTGCGGAATCGACATTTAGAGCACCAGCCTCACACTATAGGAAACGAGCCAATTGCGATTTTGGATTACCAAGCCTCTCTGCATAAGGACGCCTTATGGGCATCAACGGGTTCCAAAATGAATGCGCGCTTCGGTCCCGTCCTTGATTCTGCGGAAGTTATCCTGGTGGCGCCAAAGCACTAATGCGGCGGCGCCTAAGGCGGCGGCCAGCGGCTCGGGAGTGGGGTGCGAGATGAGCCAAAGCGCTAGCGGGAAAGTGGCGACCGATAGGGTGGAGCCAACCGAGGTTTGACGTGTAATCCCGGCGCTGATCAGCCACAGGAGAGCAATGGCAAGAGTCGGCAGGGGTGCAAGAAAGGCGAAACACCCGAAGAATGTCGCGACGGCCTTTCCTCCCCGGAACCGCAGGAAAACGGGGAATGCGTGGCCGAGCATGGCGGCAATGGCGGCGAGGCTCATCCAAAGCGGAGAGCCGCCGCTCCAGTAGGAGGCCAGCCAGACAGCGGCCCAGCCCTTTCCGGCGTCGAGCAGCAGGACGGCTAATCCGAGTCCCCGGCCGCCCTGCCGCCAGACGTTGGCAGCGCCGATGTTGCCGCTGCCGAGCGTGCGGATGTCGGCGCCCATGCGCCAGCGAGCCAGCAGATAGCCCCACGGCGTAGCGCCGAGCAGGTAAGCAGCGATTATGGAAAGTAATGTCAAACGCGCATCCTCATGTTAGTTGTAGCAGGGGAAAGGTTGCCAATTTTGAATATTCGGATCCGCCCTTCTCCTGCCGGCTCTCATAAAGATGAAAACTGGAACAGGAAAAGCGGCCAAGGTCTGGTGAATCAAGTTCGGCAACGGCACGCCGAAGCGGGGCCAGGCCGGCAGCGGGACGGGTGCGCGGATCGACGCGGGCCAGGGTAAGATGCGGCTTGTACTCGCGCGCTTCGGGCGGGATGCCGAGCGCGGCTAAGGTCTCGTTGATGCGCGCAGCCAACAGTTCTAACCTCTCAACCGGGGCAACCTTCACCGAGACACAAAAAATGCGGGGCCGGTGCGGATTGGGAAACCAGCCCAGGCTCCCCAAATGGACATCAAAGTGATGGATCCGGTCCATTCCCTGCAAAACGGATATCATCTCGTTCACCCGGTGAGCCGGCCATGCGCCAATAAACTTTGTCGTGATATGCAGGTTCGCCGGGGGCGACCAACGAAGCGGCGCGAAGGGCCGGAACTGTTCGATCAATCCGGCAACGCGGGCGGAGACCGCGGCGGGAAGATCGATGCCGGTGAACAGTCGCATAGGGGAAACGTCCATTCTCGAACGAAAGGGTTCCAGTTATCAAGGTTGTTGATTCACTTCGTTCCGAGACCACCGCATCAAATCTGATCCGGCATCAGTCCCAAAATGCTCTGCACATCTCGAGCTCGCCCAGGTGGTGTCGCAGGCCTTCCAGGTGGCCTCGGCGAACTGGGGCGCGACCAGCCCGGTGGAAATGTATAAGGATAAGGCCCCCATCACTGACTGCCGCAGCGGAGTATGCCGTCCCGCCTATCTGTGGTTCAACGGATACATCTCACCGCTGGTGGCCGGCGCCGCCAGGAACGGGATTTCGGGTATCCCCTCCGGCTACAAGCCCTACCTTGCTCCTATCAACAATACGCCGGGCGCGCCGAATTTCGGCAACAACAACGTGAGCGTCCCGCTCAGGAACGGGACTCATGTGACTACCGCTTACTCTCCCGAACCGGAGGCGCCAACCCGTATTCTCAAACCGTCCTGCACGGGCCTTTTAACTACCAGGCTGACGTGTCGCTGTATAGGATTTTCTCGATTACGGAAAGAGTCAGGCTGAGAGCGAACGTGGACGCCTTCAACGCGTTCAACCAGCAGGGCCTCGTCAATCCGAATACCTCGGATGGCATCCAATCTCTTGCAGACGTCCTACTGGACGCCGCGCCAGATCCAGTTCACCGCCCGGCTCTCGTTCTGACCGCCCGTTTCGAGTGCAACATCTGAGCCGCGCCCTCGCGCACTGCGGGGCCGGGCGGAATCAATAGTGATAACGAGCTTGGAGGAAATCAATCGCTTCATCCGTCACTCGATATACCAGCCTGTGTTCCTGGGTGATTCGTCGTGACCAACAACCTGCGAGGACATATCTGAGCGGCTCGGGCTTGCCTGGGCCTTGGAATGGGTCGCGCATCGCCGCTTCGACCAGGTCGAGCACTCTAATTGCGATGTTCCGTTCGGCTTTGATCCAGAATCGCAGATCCTCTCGGAACTCAGGTTGGAAGACCGCGACTCGCTTAGCCTCTCGCTTCACCGAGCACGTCTCGCCGCAGTTCCGTGATCGTTCCGGGCTTCGTTTTCCCTCTCTCGGCTCGGTGCAGCGCAGCCAGCAAGCGCCGCGCGTTCCGTGGGGACCGTAGCAGGTGAGCGGTCTCCACAAGCCCGGCCAGCTCGCTGGCAGGGAGGAGGGCAACATCGGGGGATCCCCTCCGTCTGACGATCACGATTTCCTGTTGGTCCACGACTTGATCGAGAATGCTGGCCAGGTTTTCACGAAGACTCGTATATGTCGTTTCGGTCGCCATTTGGACACCCTATTTGATATTGTACAGTATCCCTGTACGGGTATTTGCCGCCGCAAGGACATCGCTCGATCACCTGAGGCATCTGCTCCTGCCGCGCAGGGTAGCGATACGCGCCGGCTGCCACATGCCGGCTTGCGGTGACTACTCCGTCCGGACCTCATTCGAACGCCTTCCAGGTCTGAGGCGACCGATCACTTCTCACTGTCGCCGACTATTGCGGCAAAGCGGCAGAAACGTTCCGAGTGGCCGACTGCTGGTGCACGGGCCCCACCTGCACTCGAAGCACACTGATATTCCCTCCCCGACTGGTGCACCGCACTTCTGACAGCGGTTGGGAACCCGTTTGTCTTCCGTTCCCTCGACGGAGCCTGCCGAGGCCTCCTCGACAGGGTTCATTTCCGACGGTATGACGGTCGATCGTTGCTCGGCGGCGCCCGTCAGACTGAAGGCCGGCGGCACGATCGACACAGGATCATCGTAGCAAGAGAAGAGAGGTGCGTAATTTCCTCTCTTTTGCCGCCTGTCATCATCCGCGACGGTTTCAACGTGTGAACGACATTCGCTAGCCGCCCCGTGTCAAAGTCCGCCCAAACGAGTGCGTCGCATCGGAACCAAAGGGATGCGAACTTTCCCCAGAAGGGCAGGCGTCCCAAGTCACGGCAGTGATTGGCTGGCCGGCGGCGAGCGTATGCGCGAGGTGGAGTTCGATCGGGTACACGCTGGCAACGTGATGCACCACTACGCCGATCTTCCGTCCATCAATGGGAACGCGCGTCTGCCACTCTGTCTCGGAAAGTGGAGCCACAAATGCAGCGAGTGCTGTTGCACCGGCCTCGAGACGGGCGGCGAGGGCCTTGCGGGCTTTGATGATGCGGTTGATTTGCAGATTCCGGTTTTCGGTGTCTGCCAGCCGGCGGCGGCCGCCGGATCGGTGTGGCCCAAAAAGAATGGCGGCCCGAAGGCCGCCATTCCAGCAGAGGATCACCGCGGGCTTTACGCGCTTACGCCTTGGGGTTCTCCACTTGCAGCTTATTCGTCACCTTGAACACTCCCGCAACTCCGTTGGCGCGGATGTTCACCAGGTCCTTTTCACCCTGATTGGCCACGACGCCTTCCAGCGTCAAATCGCCGTTCTTCACGATGATCCGGATGGAGGGCTGCGATCCGAGAGCATAGCGCTGGAGCGCTGGATAGCCGTATACCGCCTGGACCACGGCGATGCGGATGCGGTCGTCGTTGGGCGACAGAGGCAGAACCTCAATCTCGTTCTTCACTGCCATGACGCCCTCCAGGCGGCGGACCACGTTCCCGGCGCTCGTCTTGAGCGTGGGCCTGGTCACTTGCCCGGATAACGTCACCACGCCATCGGCCACATGAAACGCCATGTGGTCAAAAACGCCCAGGTAGGGCAGCATCACCAGTTCATGCCGGACCTGTTTGACCAGCAGATCCGAATTCGCTGCATCCGCGGCAGAGGCCATAGGCAAGCTAGCTGCCAGCATCATGACTGTCAATCCCAGATTTCTCATTTGACTTTCTCCCTTCGCCCGTAGATACGCAGGTGGAGAAAACGCAGTTTCCCTACCAGGAAGCTTTTACCAGACTTTTACAACTGGCTCAAATGGGCCAGTCGCCGGCCTCGGCGGACAGCAACTCGATCCACCCGTCCGGCGGCAAAGCATCGAGCGGCAGGGAGCCCTGCCAGAGGGAAATGCGCAGCCGCGTTTTTCCCCCTTGCTCCACCCCAACCGGGGCTGCCGCCAGAGATAGCGGGATCCTGGCTTCCAACACTCTGCGGTAGGCGATCTCGATCGGCGGACCTTCGAGCACCCGCGCCGACACATGCGACAACTCCAGCTTCCAGGATGCTTCCGGGAACGT
>JAENWC010000287.1 GCA_016650235.1 Terriglobia bacterium | reverse complement strand
GGCTACATGTATGAATGAGCAACTACATGGTGAACTCCTTTCAGTTCACGAGATCAGCCAGGCTTATCCTGGTATTCCGAAGCCGCAAAGACGCAGTGCTTTCAGTTCCAACTAAGCGCACCTGGAACCAGGCAGGTAGGAACGCCCAAAGTTGGGCGCTCCGTAGAAGTGCCATCGGAGGCCCGTGGGTATTGGTCGCGATGCAGGGCGCCAAAAATATTCTGCCAGAAACATGCAGGATCTAGAGGCGCGAATATACGGATGCCGCTTCCCCATTTGACGGAACAGCCACAAAACGGAACTGCTCAACCCGAATCTAACCAATCAGCTTTTTACCATTTGGGGAGTAGCGCTCACTTGAGCGCGGCGGTCCAGTTCACTATCAATTGCAGCGTCGCTGAAGGGTCCGACGCGCCGGCCAGCCGTTGCTCGAGAACCAGAAACCGCCCGTCTGCCGAGACGTCATAGGAGCTGACCGATGCTTTGGCGGGCAGGGACCCGCGATCGAACAGCACGGCCGGCTCACCTTGGGCCCCCTGCCCCGTCCACTTCGACTCCATCATTCGGCCTGCCTCCAGGTAGGTCAAGTTACCGGCCGAAGTCCAGTTCGGTAGCCTCCCGCCCCGCGTCGATACCTGTACCTTGCTTCCCGAACCCGGATATGGCTGCACGTACACTTCGCTGCGTCCCGTCTCGTTCGATTGAAACGCCAGCCACTTCCCGTCCGGCGAGATCTTCCCGTTCACCTCATCAAACGGGGTCCGCACAAGAGGATCTGCCTTGTGGTCGCCTGTCAGATCAACCAGCCAGATGTCGCCGCCTGTAGACGGAGCATATTCGTCGAACACGAGCTTGTCGCCCGTGGGCGCCCACGAACTTGCAAACTGCACATTCAACGAGCGCGTCAATCTCTCAGTTTTGTCCGGCTGCCCGATCGGCGCACGGTACAGGTTTAGCGGCCCATCGCGATTCGATGAGAAGGCGACGGACCTTCCATCTGTCGAGAATACGGGTATAATCTTACTTCCCGCGCCGGATGTGAAACGGCCTAAGGACCGGCGTCCAAAGTCCATCAACCAAATGTCGTGTTTCTGGTTTTCAAACCGTGCAAAGGCTGCCACACCGCCGCGTAGCGACACTCCAAGGGTGTGTACCGGCGCCTCCTCAATGTTTTCGTTCTCTACTCGCCCACGTCGATCCAGCAGAACCATGTGCTGGGTGCGCAGCCCGCCGCGCCGGTAGATCAGACGGTCTCTTAAAGCAACGAATGGGGCATATCCGTTGAAGGGGTCCCCATCCAAGCCACCTGCCAGCGCTATGGCCCTTCCCGTCACTTTCAGCGACGACAGATCGAACGGCACTGCTTCCAGTTCTTCGGCACGTGCACCACGCGCATAAAGCAAGTATCCCGGTTCCGTGTACTGGCCGCCTGACCCGCCTTGGACCACTTCCTGGTGCGCGCCCGTCTTGAGATCGAGCACCGCCAGTCGCGCGTTGGGAACACCCACGGTACTCCACACCGTAAACAAGAGCGATTTGCCGCCCGGCAGAACCTGCGGCCACCGGTGGCTAACTGCGTCGCGAGCCAAATCCGGCTTCGTCACCACCTGCGGCGTTCCACCGTTGGCCGGGACCCGCCAGAGACCGGTGGAGTACTTCGAGTCCGGTGTGAAATAGATCCAGTCGTCCGCGGTCCACGTGCCGCCACGCATCCCCGGCGCGTCCGCCAGCGCAACCACGCGTCCATCCCGCATGGAGAGCTTTCTCAACTTCCCGCCGGCGCTGAAGCCGATCCATTCTCCATCGGGTGAATAGAACGGCTGCATCCCGCCTTCCGTGCCGGCTAGTAACACCGGCTCACGCCCGTCCAGCTTACGCAAAAAGATCTGCGAACCGCCGCCCCTCTGCGCCGAGTAAGCCAGCGTTTCGCCGTCAGGCGACAACGCCAGGCTGCTCATCGGCGTGAGGCCCCAAAGATCACCTTCCGGGGACGGAATTACCGCATGCATCAGCTTCCCCGGTTCCCCGCCGCTCCGCGTGTACAGCCACGACCCAAACATCGCCAACGCCAACGCCAACGCCGCCACAAGCCCAACGGCCGCCGCCCAACGCCAGCCGCGCCTGGGCCGGCCACCGGCCGCGTGCGCTCCGCTCGACAGCCGCCGCAGCGTGCCCACGTCCACGGCGAAATCTTCCACGTGCTGGTAGCGCGACGCCGGATCCTTCTGGAGTGCTTTGCCCACAATCCGATCCAACTCCACCGGGACACCGCTACGCAGTGCGGTCACCGGCTCCGGATCTTCGTGGAGAATCGCGTTCATTGTCGCCGCCTCGCTGTCGCGCGCGAAGGGCGATTGCCCCGTCACCATCTCGTGCAGCATTACTCCGAGGGCCCATATATCGGCGCGGGCATCCACCGCATCCCCTCGCGTCTGCTCCGGAGCCATGTAGGCCGGAGTCCCCACCGCCATTCCCGTTTGCGTAAGCCGCGACCGTTCCCTCGCCAGCGCCAGACCAAAATCGGTCACCTTCACCTGCCCCGATGAGGTCACCATCAGGTTCGCGCTCTTGATGTCGCGATGGACGATTCCCTTCTCGTGCGCCGCCTGTAAGCCCGCCGAGGCCTCGTACGCAATCCGCAGCGCCTCGCCCAACTTGAGCGGCCGCGCCTTCACCTTGGCCGCAACGGTTTCCCCTTCGATGAACTCCATCACCAGATAGTTAGGGCCGATGTCGTACAACTGGCAGATGTTCGGATGGTTCAGCGCGGCAATCGCGCGAGCTTCACGCTCGAAGCGCTCGGAAAACTCCTCTTTGGACACCTTGACGGCAACGATGCGGTCCAGCCGCGTGTCACGCGCTTTCCACACCATGCCCATCCCGCCTTCGCCCAGAAGAGATAAAAGCTGGTACGGGCCGAGTTTCTCGCCTGCTGAAAACGCCATCGCTTTGGAATTAGCTTACCGCAGTGAAGACCTATCGCGACAGTGAGCCAGCGGGAGTGTCAGCGGGAGGCGTGTGCCTGATGCGGTTGTTGGCTCACGCGATGAAGCACTTCATGTGCGAACGGTCCCGATGTCCGCCGTCATGCTGACGCCAGGCAAGCTCACCATCCAGCGCAGGCCGGTGTTCATCGGATGCATCTTCGCGCTACGATAATTCTCTGTGTGAAGCGCGGCGCGCACTGCGCGATCCCGCGCCGGTGAGGTTCTCCACCGCCTCGCCAAAATTGCGGCGATGGAGTTTGGCTCCGCCCGCGCCGGAGGAACCAACCAGCCGGCGAAGTGTTACTTCTCGTTATAGAGATCGGGCAGGTCGTTCTCGAAGAGGATGACGTCGCCGGCGCGGATGATGCGCTGGAAGATGGCGGTGGCCTCGGAGAGGTCCTTGACGGTGTGGATATTTTGGATGGGGAAGCCGCCGCGGCGGAGGCCTTCGGCGATGGGGCGGGTCTGTTCGGGACCCACCAGCACTACGATGTCACAGGCTTTGGAGGCTTGGAAGCCGAGCTGCTCGTTTTTCTCCCGCTGGAGGACGCCGAGCTCAATCATGCCGGGGGTGACCAGGACGCGTTTGCCGGTGGTGAACTCGGATAGAACGTGCAGAGCTTCGGCTGCACCGTCGGGATTGGAGTTGTAGGAATCGTCAATGATGATGGCTCCGCCGAGACCTTTCTTCACTTCGAGGCGGTTGGGGGCGGGTTTGAGGAGGGCGATGCCGGCGGTGATCTGGTCCGGCGTGAGTTTCAAGTGGAGCGCGATGGCGGCCGCGCCAAGAATGTTGAGGACATTGTGCCGGCCGACCAGGGAAGTAGCGGCGGGGATGCGCAGACCTGTATTAGTGACGATGGTGAACTGGAGGCCCTCAACGGAGTGCTGTATGTCTTCGGCCCAAATGTCGTCCGCGGATAGTGAGTAGCGGATGACGGGGACGTGTTTGGTTCGATCGGCGAGTTTGCGGCAGTGGGCGTTCTCGCAATTGAATACGGCGAGGCCGGAGGGTGGCAGCGGATCGATGACTTCGTAGTTGGTGTCCTCGATGTTCTCCATGGTGAGAAAGCGCTCGAAGTGTTCGGGACCGATGGAGGTGATGATGGCGATGGTGGGCGGGGCCACGCCGGCGACGTCCTTCACCTCGCCACGCTGATAGGCTCCCATCTCGACGATGAAGACTTCATGAGCGGCGGTGAGGGTGTCATTGATGACGCGGGTGACGCCGAGCTGGGTATTTACGCTGCCGGGGGTTTTCAGCGTACGGAACCGCTGGCTGAGCAGTGTGTCGATGAAGTACTTTGTGGAGGTCTTGCCGTAGCTGCCGGCCACGCCGATGACGGTGGGGTGCAACTGGCGGATCTTCTTTTTAGCGGATGCGACGAAGCCGCGGTTGATGTGAGCCTGTACGGGTTTGAGCAGTTGATTGGCGGCGAGGACCGCGGTGGGGGCCAGGTAAGCGAGCAGGAGAGCGGAGACGGCTGCGAGCGGCAACGAAGGGCGCGCGGCGGCCATCAGTAGCGCAATGAGGATGAGCAGGCAGCGCGCCGAATGCAGGATGCGTTTGGCGCGCGAGGTATATTCGAGCGGTTTTTTTGCGGGGACGGTATCGCGATGCCACGGCGGTGGAAACAGGCGCTCGATGGGCTTTGCGCGGAGCCACTGCATGTAACGGGCGCTGGAATAGCTATCCAGTTGGAACATGTGCAACGCGGTGGTGACGCGGTAGAGAGCCAGCAGCAGAGCGGGGACAAGGAGCAGGGCAGCCGGCATCAGGCGGCCTCGCGAAAGAAGCGCAAGGCGCGCATGTGGAACTTATTCATCTGATCGAGGAAGGGGAAGTGGCCGGCCCCGGGCAGCACGATCAACTCGGAGTTGGGGATGAGACTGGCCATGGTTTCCGCGCTCGAGAGCGGAGTTTCGCGGTCGTGATCGCCCCAGAGGAGCAGCGTGGGCGATTGTATGGAGGCAAGATACGAAGTGAGATCTTCCGAGACCACATTGATGAGCGTTTCGCGCAAGGGGCCGGCTTGGAGGTAGTCACGCGAGGCGAGCTTGGGGAGCAGGCGTGCATTGATGTTGCGAATGAGGGGTTCGGAGGCGGGCAGGCTGGTGCGGGCCGTGCGCTGGAGTTTGCCGGCGGTTGCGCCGAGAACTTTTCTGACGCGCGTGCGGAGGCTTTGACGCGGAGGGATGCCGGCGGCTGCGGTGAGCAGGAGCTTGCCGGCGCGATGGGGATGGGCGGAGGCGAGCTTAATGGTGATGCGTCCGCCGAAGCTATGGGCGAGGATGTGAGGCTGATCGAGTCCGGTGGCATCCATGAACTTGAGAACAAGGTCGAGGTAGTTGGAGACATGCCAGGGTTGGGGCGGTAGAGAACTTTGGCCGTGACCGGGAAGGTCCAGCACGACGGCACGGAATGCGTGGGAGAGGGCCTGGAAGAGCGGCTCGAAGGTCTCCATGGATGCGCCCCATCCGTGGAGCAGAAGGACGGGCGGGCCGGCGCCGGCCGATTTGTAGCGGATACTCAGGCCGTCGATCTGGATGAGTTCCGTGGGCACGGGTCAGGATGATTTGGCGGGGGCAAGAAGGTTGACGTCGAGCGAGAATTGGGTGGAGATTTTTTGGTGAAAGCGTTCCATTCCGTTCTCGACCAGGCGCGTGACGAGTTGGTCAAAGCCGAGTCCGGAGGCTTCCCACAGATAGAAGGAAAGCGAGCCGGGCATGGTGTTGATCTCGTTGACGAAGACGGTATGGCCGTCTTCGGCGAGCAGGAAGTCGATGCGGGCGATGCCTTGGCAGCCGAGAGATTGAAAGGCGCGCGTGGCAAGCTGTTGCACGTAGGCGGTGAGTTCCGGGCTGATGGGTGCGGGGATGATGCGATTGAGAGAGGCCATGCCGGACTTACTCATGCCGGCGATGGGGCTCTTGGAACCGGCCTTGGAACCGGTTTTGTATTTGGCATCGAAGGTGAGCAGATCGCCATCGACGGAGGGCATCTCGCAGACGGACGCCTGGTAGGGGGGCCCAATGATGGAGCAGTTGATCTCTTTGAAGTTGACGAGGGCGGGCTCGACCATGACGCGATCGTCAAACTGCATGGCGAGGTTGGTGTTCTGGAGCAGTTCATTGCTGTTGAGGCAACGGGAGACGGCGATGGAGGAGCCGAGGGAAGAGGGTTTGACGATGACGGGGTAAGGGAAGCGGGCCTCGACGGCCTTGACGAAGGCGGACGGGTTGGCGTTCCAATCCTGGCGTCCGGTCCAGAGACAATCGAGTACGGGGAGACCGGCGGCGCGATAGATCTCTTTCTGGCGGATCTTGTCCATGCCGGTGGCGGAGGCCTCAACGCCTGCGCCGACGTAAGGAACATCGGCGAGTTCAAACAGGCTTTGCATGCGGCCATCTTCGCCGTGAGTGCCATGGAGGACGGGAAAAAAGATATCGGCCCAGAGCAGCGGCGGGTTGTAGAAGAAGCCCTTGGCTCCGTTTGGATGAAGGACGAGTTGGCGCGTAGAGGTATCCGGGGAAAGGCTGACACGATGGGAATCGCGGAGTTGACCGGGATCAAAGCCGGGAGTGGAGTAGAGCTTGAGGTTGTAGAGGCCGCGTCCGGCAAACCAGGCGCCGGACTTGGAGATGAAGATGGGGAGCAGGGAAAAGCCGGCCACCTCAAGCGCATCCATGACTTGGTGGGCGCTGATGACGGAGACTTCGTGCTCGACGGAGCGGCCGCCGAAGAGGACGGCAACAGTCATCTTTGGAGCACGGACAAAACGGAACTGCTCGTCGCGAGCATAAGACCCGTATTCCTTTCTGTTCGGTGGCGCGCCGAGCGTCCTTTGCGCTTGTTAAGCATGTTGGAGGAGTGCGATTCCATATTGTAACAGTGCTGGGGGGATGGCCAACTTAAGCCCGAGCCGGATGCCGGCCACAGCCGCCACCCTCGACAGCGGGAGCAGCGCAGCGTAGGCGGGAGCGATGGTCCATAGCCACATCCTCAGGACAGATTTGCGAGGGCCAGCATCACAAGGATTCCGCCATGTTAGGCTCAAGCGATGAGGTTTCTGGACTATCTGCACAGGGCGGCCGAGGGGCAACGGTTCAGCGGGGAAGAGGCGGTGGAGGCGATGGGCCTGTTGCTGGAAGGCGAAGCGACAACGGCGCAGATTGCCGGGTTCGCGGTGGCGCTGCGGATGCGCGGGGAGACGGGTGAGGAGTTGTATGGATTTGCGCGCGCGTTGCGGGAACGAGTGCGACGCGTGGAAACGGGAGGACTGGCGGTGGTGGATACGTGCGGCACAGGCGGGGATGGGCAGGGCACATTCAATGTTTCGACGGTGGCTGCGTTTGTGGCGGCGGGGGCGGGTGCAAGGGTTGCCAAGCATGGGAACCGGTCACTATCGAGCCAATGCGGGAGCGCGGATATTTTTGAAGCGTTGGGCGTGAAGATCGCATTGGAGCCCGAGCAGATGGGGGAGTGCATTCGCGAGGTGGGAATCGGATTCCTGTTCGCGCCGGCGCTGCATCCGGCCCTGAAGCACGCGCAGGCGGCGCGGTTGGAACTGAAGATGCGGACGGTGTTCAATCTATTGGGGCCTTTGGCAAATCCGGCGGGAGCGCGGGCGCAGCTAGTGGGCGCGCCGTCGGCAAAGGCGGCGGAGTTGATGGCGGATGCGCTGTCACGGCTAGGCCTGGAACATGGGTTTGTAGTGCACGGGGACGATGGCATGGATGAGATTTCGACGACGGCGGAAACACTGGCGCTGGAGGTACGCGCGGGCGCGGTGACGCGGCGGCGATTGCGTCCGGAAGATTTTGGTGTGGAGAGGGCGCGATTACAGGATCTGTTGGGGGCGGGCAAGGATGTGAATGTAGGAATTGCGCGCGCAGTGCTGGGAGGGGAGACGGGACCGCGGCGGGACATTGTTATGGTCAACGCATCGGCGGCGCTAGTGGCCGCCGGACGGGCGGCCGATTTCGCCGCGGGGATGAAGATGGCTGGCGAGTCGATTGACAGCGGTGCGGCAAGGGAGAAGGCGGCGCGTCTGGCGGAGTTCACGCAGCAGCTATGAGCGAGGCGTGGCGGCGGTACCACGAGGCGACCAAGCATACACCGGAGAAGCTGCGAAACAACCGCCACTTTCTGGATTGGAAGAACATGCCGGAGCCATTCCGGCATTATGAAGGCGTTCCGGTGCTGGATTTGCCGGCGGACGCGCCTGTGCCTGTGGCGGGTGCGCTGGAAGTATTGCGCGGCGAAGCGGGCGCACGAGTAGCGCGAGATGGCGGCGCGTTCCTTTCGCAACTCTTGTTTCATGCCGCGGCTGTGAGCGCGACCAAGCATGTGCCGTCGATGGGATATCGCTATGCGTTGCGGGTGAATCCGTCCTCTGGCAATCTGCATCCGACCGAGTTCCACTTTGCCACGCTGGGCCTGGCGGGGTGGCCGGACGGGCTGTATCATTACCGGCCATCCTCGCACATGGTGGAACAGCGGGGGCGCGGCGATTTTGTTACAGGGATGGGGGTAGAGGGGCGCGTGGTATTTGTGCTGACCTCGATTGCGTGGCGCGAGGCGTGGAAGTATCAGTCGCGCGCCTACCGCTATTGCTGCCATGACATCGGGCATGCATGGGAGGCGCTGGATGAATCGGCGCGGGCGTGCGGGTACGGCGCATGGGCGCAGGCAGGCTTTGCGGACGATGCGGTGGCGGAACTGATGGGAGTGGAAGATGAATGGCCGATGCTGCTGGTTGGCATGGATGGTCCGGCCGGGGAGGTGAGCGCTGGGGAGAGGGAATTGCTGGGCGGGTGCGCCAACCGGTTATCGGAGGAGGTGGTGGAGTATCCGTTGATTGAGGAGATGCACAAGGCTACGAAGGTTTGGCGGGGCAGCCCGGCTGAAAGCCGGCTGCGGGTACGATTGCCCGCCCCACGCAGAGCAGATGAGATGCCGTTTGCGGTGGCGGTGCGGCAGCGGCGGTCCGCGCTTGATTTTCGCGGGGGTGGGGAGACGATTACGCGGGAGCAGTTGGAGACATTGCTGGCGGTGGCTGCGCGCGACGGGGGAGGCTTCGTCGAGTTGTGGGTTTATGTGCACAGAGTGGATGGGGTGGAGCCGGGGTTATACAGGCGCGGGATGGAAATGGTGTTGAGCGGCGATCAGCGCGTGGCGGCCGCTGGTTTGAGCCTGGGTCAGGAATTGGCGGGAAACTCGTGCGTCACTTTTTCGATGATCGCGGATTTGGAGACGTTAACGGCATTGCATGGGGATCGCGGATACCGGTATGCGCACTTTGAGGCAGGGGCAATTGGACAGCGGCTGTACGTGGCCTCGGAGGCGATGGGGTTCCGGTCCACAGGGATCGGGGCGTTTTTTGATGACGCGGTGCATCGGTACTTGGATTTGGAGGAGGGAGGCGGGCAAGTGGTGTATCACTTTGGCTGCGGGCATCCAGTGAAGGATGAGCGGTTGAGCGGGTAATTGGACGGAACTTTCCACGGACTTTCGTCGTAGTCTGACTTGATGACATCCGACCTCCGGCTCGCTTTGCGCCTGATCCTCACCCATCGCTGGTTCTCCGCCGCCATCGTGGTGACCCTCGCGCTGGGCATCGGCCTCAACACGATGGTCTTCACGCTGGTTTACGCGGTGCTCTTCAAACCGGTACCGGTGCCAGGCGGCGAGCGTCTGGTGGTGATCAGCAACCGCAATCTCCGGCAGGCGCCCAAGTGTCGGCCAATTCGACGTTTTGTGAAGACCTGCTACCCTGCTATAGCAGTTCTGAGTCTAGACTCAGACCTCCAGAAGTCGCGGAATCAGGCTGAGCCAACTTTGAAGATGATCCGAAGTTTGGTGTCAGGGAAGATGGTTTCCGTTTCATTGAGTTGTTCGCACAAGTGACGGGCGATTTCATCGTGCGCCGCTTGG
>JAENWC010000286.1 GCA_016650235.1 Terriglobia bacterium | reverse complement strand
GATGGGGATGGAGTCGCGCGAGGCGCCGCCCAGAAGTTGGTATATGGGGACGCCGGCGGCCTTACCGGTCAGATCAAGAAGAGCGATGTCGATGGCGCTGATGGATCGGATTTCCGCCCCGGCCCAGCCGTGGTAGGAGACTGCTTGCAACAAGTCAGCCCAAATGAGATCGATTTGCCGGGGGTCGCGGCCCAGAAGAACCGGCGCAAGCGAGCGTTCCACAACGGCTGCCTCGGCGTCCGAGCAGGGATAGGTCTCGCCCAAACCAGTAAGACCAGTGTCGGTGTGCAGGCGGACCCAAAGCCAATCCACGGGGCCCGCATGCACCTGCATGCCGCGCCGGTATTGAATAAGTTCAATGGCCGAGATTTTCATCACGCCGCCACGGGCAACTCCGTTTCAGTGCTTTACCGGGCAGCGGCTGAAGGGAGCGGAATTCCGCCACGGGCCGTCAGAGGGCTTCCGGCAAGGTCAGGGTGGCTCTGCCGAGGGCTTTTCGCAGGATTTCGACGGCCTGGGCCAGGGAAACCGCGCGGCTGATGGAAACCTCGGTAATGAGCAGGTGCCGGGCACGATCCAGCATCTTCTTTTCGCGGAATGAAAGAGGCTTGTCCTTCTGTTGCAGGAGCAGTGTTTTCAGCACTTCGGCCACTTCCAGCAGCCCGCCGACGCGCATCTTCTCCGAGTTCTCCTTGAACCGGTTTTTCCAGTCGTTGCAGCACTTGCAGCGTCCGGCCGACAGAAAGTCGAGAACACGGCCAATTTCGCAGTTCTTGGTGACCTTGCGCAGCCCTACGTCGTGCACGTGCGAGAAGGGTATCATTACGGTTAGGCTGTTCGCGGCAAGCTTCAGGAGGTAAAAACGCTCCGGCCTAGGCCCGAAATTGCGGGTGCTGATGTTCTCCACAGTGCCAACTCCGTGGTTTGGGTAGACAACACGCTCACCGATGTGAAAAGTCATGGCCGGTACCATCGTACACCTCGCTAAAGTTGGTATGTGTGATTGTTGGAAGCTAGAAGAGAATGGTAATCATTACAGAATTTCATGTCAACTACAAAGTGCAGGAAACCATAGAAAAAATAGATTTGACTCCCCGACGGGACCCCAACCTGGCACTGATTGGTCCGAATTGGACTGTCCGCTTTGGCCCTCGGATTGCTCCCCTAGCCACCTTTCCCAGGTGTTCGCCCCTTGGTCCATTTCTGGGCGCAAGGGCCATCCCTCGAAACACCCCGGCAAGAGCAGGACAATGGCACCAGGAGGCTCGGTCTTGCGAGCCGTTACTTGGAAGTTTGCTCCATCAAGCGCCGGATAAATCCTAAATTGCGGCCCATGTCGGCATCCACCTGCTGAGTGGGCGTAGACGTTTCCAGGTTGGCAAAACCCTGAAAACCGCCCAGGCTGGCAATCGATTCCATCACCCCGGGGAAGTCGATCTTGCCTTCTCCCAGAAAATTAGGGTTGTCTTTGAGGTGGAACTGGCAGATTCGGTCCCGTCCCAGCCAGCGTATTTCTTTTACCGGGTCGAACCCGGCGTTGGTCGAGTTGCCGATGTCGTAGTAGGTTAGAACGGCGCGTGAGCGTGTTCGCTCCATGATCCGCGCGTTGTCTTCCGCGGAAATCGTGTCCTCCAGCCCCAGCAGGACTCCAGCTTTCTCCGCCGCCGGGGCGATTTCACGGAGCACGTCGCCGACGTAGTCCATCTCCTGGCGGGTTTGTAGCGCTCCTTTACCAAAGAAAGGCAGCAGCATGACGCGCGCCTTGAGTTTGCGCGTGATCGGAATCCCGTCGGCTACCCATTTCTGTCCAAGCGGATCGTTCTTGAGGTAGTTGACGTGGAGTACGTCGAGACAGGTGCCGGCCAGCCGGATGCCTTGCTTGGCCGCCTCCGCCAAGTATTGCTCCTGAATTGCGGCATTGTCGAGTGGCAGTTTGCTCTCGGCGATCTTGCGCCCAAGGCTAACCTCCACACCATCAAATCCAAGCCGCTTGGCCAGGGCGATGGCATCCAATTTGCCGGTCTGACGGAGGTTCCAGTCGGTGACTCCGATACGGAGTCCGGAGAGCCGGTCTTTGGCTTGCAGCAGTGTCGAGCCCAAGCCGGACAAAATCAGTTGTCTTCGAGATAGTGGCACAATCAATCTCCCTTCCCGGGTTTGATTGTATCCCTAGTTATGCTCCTTGTGCCAATATAATTAACTCTGTTGTGGCATTTACTGAAGACACTTGGATCGGCGGCAACGCAGCGGGATTCCCTGCCACGCGGGCGTCTCTCATTCAAGCGGCCTCACAAACACAGCCGGCGCTGGCGGCCGAGGCGATGTCTGCCGTAATCGAAGCTTATTGGAAGCCTGTCTACAAGTACATCCGGGTGAAATGGAAGAAGGGCAACGAGCAAGCCAAGGACCTGACGCAAGGCTTCTTCGCATCAGCCATCGAGCGCAATCTGTTGTCACGGTTTGATGCCTCCAAGGCGGCCTTTCGCACCTATCTTCGGACCTGCGTGGACGGATACGTGATGCACCAGTTTGAAGCGGAGATGCGGCTCAAGCGAGGCGGGGATACCATCACTGTGCCACTGGATTTTGACGATGCCGAGAGGGAATTGACGCTGTGCTCCGCGGAAGTCTCGCCGGAGGAAGTATTCCATCGGGAGTGGTTACGGGAACTATTTTCCCAGGCCATCGCGGACCTCGGTCAATTGTGCCAGGAACAGGACAAGCTGTTGTATTTGCAGCTATTTAACGAGTATGACCTGGCCGAACCTGACGCACGGCCCACCTATGAGCAGTTGGCCGGGCGTCACCAGATTCCCGTCACTGCGGTGACCAATTATCTGGCCTGGGCGCGCCGGAACTTGCGAAGCCTCCTGCTGGACCGGTTGGCCGGCATCACATCCGGCCAGCGGGAGTTGGAACAAGAGGCCCGGTTCCTGTTGGATTGGGAGGGCCGCCGGTGAACTTTCTTCCTGACCCTGTGCTGGATCATTTGCGCAACGTCATAGGGCTTCCAGACTTCAGCCAGACGCGCTACCGGTTAGAGCGCGAGATTGGACGCGGCGGCATGGGGGTGGTGTTTGCGGCACACGATGAAACGCTCCACCGCCGCGTGGCGATCAAAGTGGTGGCAAAGGGAGTTCTCCAGGAGGCTCGCATCATCGCCTCGCTCGAACACCCGGGGATTGTGCCGGTACACGATGCCGGAGAACTTCCCGGCGGGCAGTTTTTCTATGCGATGAAGCTGGTGGACGGAGTAAGGCTGGACCAGCATCTGGAGCGAGAATCTTCGCTTGCCAACCGGTTACGCCTTTTCCAGCGCGTTTGCGACACGGTTGCTTTTGCGCATAGCCGTGGCGTGGTTCATCGCGACTTGAAGCCGCAGAACATCATGGTGGGAGCCTATGGTGAAGTTCTGATTCTTGACTGGGGTGTTGCGCGCGCCGTTAGCACCGCGGGAGGTAATGAGGAACCCGATGGTACGGTAGTTGGGACCAAACACTACATGGCTCCGGAGCAGGCTTCAGGCCGCACGGCAGAGATAGGACCTGCCTCCGATATCTATTCCCTGGGCGTGATTCTCCGCGGCTTGCTCAATCCGCCCGCTCCGCGTCCATTGCTTGCCATCGCCGCAAAGGCGTCAGCGGTCGATCCCAGCCAGCGCTATCAGGAGGCGCTTGCATTAGGCCGGGAAATAGGGCTGTTCCTGGACCGGGAGCCGGTTTCAGCCTACCGCGAGTCATCCTTCGAGCGCGCGCAGCGCTTTGCGGCTCGCAACCCGACGCTGCTGATTCTCATCACTGCCTATGTTGTGGTACGATTCTTTCTGTTTTTCTTGCGGTTCTTGTAAAGGAATCTCCGCAGGGGCGGAATAGAAGGGGGAGGAGATTTCGAAACTATGAATAAACCTGTAATTGGATTAGCGCTCGGCGCCGGACTGGGCTTTCTGGACGGCCTGACGGCCTGGTTCACACCAGAGGTACGGCCGCTGCTGGCTGGAATCCTGGTGGGTTCCTCAATGAAAGGAATGCTGGTAGGTTTGGCTGCGGGGTTGCTGGCGCGGAAGGTGAACAGCGCGGCGATTGGCGTGGGCTTTGCCTTCCTGATGGCGATGGGGTTGGCTTGGTTTGTCGCCTCGTTCCCGTCCGAGACCGGCAAGTTTTACTATTGGGAGATTATGGTGCCCGGCTCCATCGTGGGGGCCATTGTAGGTTTCGCCACACAGCGGTATGGCAAATCAGCTTAGTTTAGGAAAGAAGACATGAACAGACCAATACATTTTGAAATCCCGGCGGATGACCCTGCCCGGGGCATGGCATTCTATGAATCCGTTTTCGGCTGGAAATTCAGCCAGTGGGGAGAGATGCCCTACTATCTGGTCTCCACCGGACCGAAAGATCAACCCGGCATTGATGGCGGACTGATGCCCCGCAAGCATCCGGAGCAACCGGTGGTCAACACCGTGGGCGTGGCGTCGCTGGAGGAAACCCTCGCCGCAGTGGAAAAGGCGGGCGGCAAATGCGTGGTTCCCAAAATGGCCGTGCCCGGAGTCGGCTGGCTGGCCTACTGTAAGGACACGGAGCGCAACATTTTTGGGATTATGCAAATGGATCCGGCAGCCGCTTAAGCTTGACCTCACGGGCGGGCCTCGCGGGGACACCACAAATACGTATGCGGATTTGTAGAGCCTAAATGTGATACCTAGGGAACGGAGAGCCGAACCGAAATGCCTGCCGTCAACCCGTGAAGAGAGGCAACCGATGCAATCCATTCTGGACCGGGCCGCGAACAATACCGCCGCCCAAAATTTCTTAGGACGCAAATTCGGACTTCGTGGCGCTCCGTTTCAACCCAAAGCTCTGGAAAGAGGAACTGGCCGAACGCGAGTTTTGGGGCAAAGCCCTTGAAGACGGTCTTGAAAGCGAATGAGCGCCTCGCAGCGGCCCAGAGGCGACATCTGGGATCTTGATAATGATCCTGCAAGGGGCCGTGAACGAACCGGCAGAAAGGTCCGCTGGCACGTTCCGGTCAAACCGCCGACGCATTTCACGGCAGACCATGGCCGAGGTGGAAGACCGGCTCAGAATCCTGCTCGGATTGTAGGCCGGAAAGTCTACCGGCGGGCTGGCCCACCGGGAGTCAAATGGATCCTCTCAACCGTGGCAGCTTCCACGGCTTTGCGCGAGTAGGGCATCGGATGATAATTGCCACTGGCCCAGTCCTCCAGCAGGTCGCTGTAATGCGGGCTGTTTGGATCACCGGATTCGCCCGGGGCGTTGGTCATCACAGACTTGTCCCAATCGCTCAAGTCGAGAATCTGGCGATAGCTGGCTCCACTGGTCTGCTTGAAGTTCGTGCTGGAAGTTGCGTTGACCGTATTGGAGTCGCCGGGGCGCGCGATGGGGCCGCGATGCATGGAGGCCACACCGAGGGGATGACGGAAATGGATGGTGTGAAGATTGCCCCACTTCCATTCGGCCGGCGATGCGCCCATGAGGCGCTCGAGATCCTGGATGGTGGAGCGGAGCGAAACGAGAAGGGCGTGCGGATTCGGGGTGCGCTCCAGCGAAGAAAGAAGCACGCGCACATCGGTTCTGGCGCCCAGCGCCTGGCCGAACACGAGCGCGGGCAGACGGCTCAACCAAAACTCGAATACCATTGCTTCACTGGATTGAGCCTCGATGCGCGCATCCCATTGGCGCAGGCGCTGTAGGATGTCCCATTCCTTGGGTTGCAGATCCTGGCGCCGGACCTGCCAGCGCCGCAAGATGGCCTGAAAAATGCGGGCCGGGTGTGACACTACATCCTGCTGCATCCGTTGGAAGTCCTGGATGGAGAATTTGGTTTTTTCCTTAAGCATCTCGTCGATGCGATCTTTGCGGAAGCGCAGCGCCCATTCGTAGCCAAGCGGATGAGGGTAGCCGGGTGGAAGGATGTTGTGGTTGGCGGTTGCAATGGTGGCCGAAGGCGGGTTAAACAGACGGGGCATCCGCGAGGCGGGCAGGAAGCCGGTCCACTCATATTCGCTGGTGTGTCCGGGCACGGGAAGCAAGCCCGAGCCTTTCTTGCGAATGGGCGCAAGGCCGGCGGCAATCCAGCCGATGTTGCCGGCGCGGTCGGCATAGAGAAGATTTTCGGAAGGGATTTTGTAGCGGGCGGCGCCGGCCTGGAACTCCTCCCAGTTCCTGGCGCGCGACAAAGACAACGCGGCCAGATATCCGGCTGAGCCGGGTTGTGAGCCGACCCAATGCAGTGCGTAAGCGCGATGCCGTCCGGGATCCTCGGCGATGACGGGGCCGTGGTTGGTGTAGCGGAGGGCGACCTTGCGCGGGCGCGGTTCGCCGCGCACGGCAATCTCTTCCGAGGCGACGGCCATGTTACGCCATCCGCCCTGGTACTCATACTGATTCGGGTTGGCGGGGTTGAGTTTTTCCACGAACAGATCCGCCTGATCGATGCCGACGATGGTGAATCCGAAGGCGGCCTCTTCGTTGTGGCCGAGCGCGATGCCGGGCAGCGCGGGTTCACCGGCCCCGATCACATTCCACCCCGGGGCCACCAGATGAACGGTCTTGCGCAGCGATGGGATGAGGACCGGGCGATGCGGGTCACTGGCGAGAAGCGGCTTGCCGGTGAGGCTGCGCGCACCCGAGACTACCCAGTTGTTGCTGCCCTGGTCCGGAAACCGCACCGAGCCAATGGCTTGGTTGTAGTCGCCGAGGATGGATGCGGTGATGCCCGCGAGATCGAGGCCGTGCGGGATTTCGATCTTGATGAGAGGATCCGGCGGCAGGTAGGTTTGCACCTTCTCCAGTCCGAAACTCTCGATATCGGCGGCCCGCGCCACTTCACGCGTGATGTTGCGCGTCATGAGCAGGCCGGCGATGCGCGAGGCGACGTCTTCCGGCTGCCACAGTCCGGGATCGTAACCGGCGATGCGGAACTCGAGCGGGCGCTTGCCGCCGGGCGCTTGAATGTAGGCCCGTATGTAGGCATTGATACCGGAGGTGGAGGCGGTGGCGATGGCCTGGGCGTCCGGCGAATAGCTGGACCATTCCGCCTGCCAGTCGCCGCGAAACCGGACGAGGCGCGCGATGCGGTCGCGCCCGAGCGCCTGCGGGCCCAGCACTTCAGCAAGCTTTCCAGTGCCGGTTCTCCGCCACAGGTCGATTTGAAAAAGGCGGTCGCGCGCCGTGATCCAGCCTTGGGCAAAGAAGAGATCGCCGGCGGATTGGGCGTAGATGTGCGGGACGCCCCACCGGTCACGCAGAATCTCGACGGGTTTCTCCAAGCCAGGCAAGGATACTTCTTCAGCGGCCGTGCAGACCGATACAACCAGAAGTAATCGGAACACGTTTCCAAGGCGCGACCAAAGGAAGCGGATTATTTCGCGGCGAGCAGCTCCGTTACGCGCGTATTGATCAAGAGTTTTCATAAGTCAGGATTTTCCAGATTCCAGCGAGGGCCAGCGCGGTGCGCGCTTTTCGCGGAAAGCGCGGACGCCTTCCTGATAATCTTCGCTCCGGAACAGCCGCTCACGAAGCGTGAGGGCAAGTCTCGCAGTCTCCCCGGCGCCAAGATCACGAGACTGATTCACGAGAGTGAGCCCCCGGCGTATCGCCTCCGGGCTGGCCTGGGCGAGCGTGCCGGCGATGTGAGCCGCCTTGGCCGCCAGTTGATCCCTGGGGACCACATACTGCGCAAGACCCCACTCTTCGGCCTCGTCCGCGCCGAAAGTGCGGCCAGTGAGGCTCAGGTCCAGCGCGCGGCGCTCACCGACGGCGAGCTTCACGGCGCGGTATACGATAAAAGGCCACATGCCGATGCGGATCTCGGTGAGGCCGAAGGTGGCCTCCTCACTGGCAATGACAATGTGCGCATTGGCGGCCAGGCCCATGCCGCCGGCCAGCGCCGGACCTTGCACCGCGGCCACCAGCGGTTTGGTGAGACGTGTACCGAGCGTGAACAGCTTTTCGTGGATAGCGGTGCGGGCGGCGGCATCGGGCAGCAGTGACTCGTCCAGATCCATGCCCGCGCAGAAGGCAGGGCCATCGGCATCGAGCAGCATCGCGCCAAGGGTCCGATCCGCATCCGCGCCTTCCAACTGGTCCACCAGCTCCTGGCACATAGCGGTAGTCAGCGCGTTGCGCTTTTCGGGCCGGTCGAGCGTGATCTTAAGGAGCCTACCCTCACGCGATGTCCGCAAGCTCGGAATCCTCCACATTGATTTCCATGGCCAGCAGCGCCGCGCTGAGTGTTTTCCCCTGGGCATCCACGCGTAGGCTGAGCGTGCCGCCTCCGCCGAGCGATTCATGCAAAAGGAAATTGAGCGCCCCAAGATTGGCCAGCTCGAATCGTTCCACTTTGCCTCGCACCAAGTCACCGAAGTATTGTTTCACACCGGCCGCGGTGACCTCACGGACCAGGACCCGATAGTGGCGGGGATGAATGGCGATGATGCCGATGTTCGAGGTATCCCCTTTGTCGCCGGACCGGCCGTGCGCGATGCGGGAAAGCGGAATCTTCATTCCACCACCTCCACCCGGGTGCTGATCAGTTCTCGCGGAACCAGCGCGGGCCAGTAGGCCACCACTTCCCGGACCGGCGGGCGCCCGTCGCCAAAACCGGTGGCCGTAGGCGGTCCGTTGAGCACCAGTGGAATCAACTCGCGCGTGAAGCGATCCACCGCTTTGCGATCCTGGCCGCGGACGCCGATGCGGAGTTGCACCTCGGGCGCGTGCAGTTGTGGAAGCGCGGCGGGGCCGTGGCATGCGTTGACGCCAAGAAATTCCGTATGGATTTCTTCAAAGTGGAGCCCAAGTTGATACAAACGTTGCCGTACGATACGATCCGCTGCCTGCGCCTTGGCCCGCGCGTCGGGACTGCTGTAGACAAGGGTTCCGATGGACTTCCACCCATAGGCGTAGCTGATGGAGAGTTTCAGAAAAGGCGTTCGGGCGCGGCCCCGTATTCCGGACACGCGCACACGATCCGGCCCAGCGCCGGCCAGTTGAATGGTCGTGAAATCAGCCACGCAATCGGGAGTGATGTAGTTGCGCGGATCGCCGAGTTCGTAGAGAAGCTGTTCCTTCACCACGCTCGTGTTCACGCGCCCACCCGAGCCGGCATGCTTGGTGACGGTGAAAGAGCCGTCGGGTTCGGCCTCCACAATCGGGTATCCGACATTGGCCATATCCGGAATCGATTCCCAATCGATCTGGCAGTTGCCGCCGGTGGCCTGTGCGCCGCATTCGATGATGTGTCCGGCGATGGTGCCCGCGGCCAGCAGATCCCAGTCGTGCTCCTTCCATCCAAAGTGGTGAATCATCGGGGCCAGGGCCAGCGCGGTGTCGGTGCAGCGGCCGGCGATGACGATGTCCGCTCCGGTGGCCAGGGCCGCAGCCAGTGGAAACGCCCCAATGTAGGCGTTGGCGGAAAGGATGCGCGAACGAATAGTGGAGAGCGGCTCGCCCGTGTCCATATTGGTCATGGCGTGGCCGGCCGAGAGGAACTGGTCCAGGTGCGGGAACACGTCGTCGCCATGCACGATGGCAACTTTAAGATGGGGGGCCAGCCTGCGCACCTCGCGCGCGCAGGCAACCGGATTCACGCCGCCCGCATTGGCGATGACCTTCACATTGCGGTCCTTGATGGTAGCGCCGATGCGTTCGATGAGAACAGGGAAGTCGCTCGCGTAGCCTTGTGCCGGGTCGCGTTCCTTTTGCTTCTGGACAATCGACATTGTGATCTCGGCCAGATAGTCCAGAACCAGATAGTCCAGCGGGCCGTCCTCCACCAGCCGTACCGGAGCTTCCAGCCAATCTCCCCAGAAGCCTTGGCCGTTGGCGATGCGGATCATAGGGTCTCCATCATAGGGTGCTCAGCAACATCTTCCAAGCTGTGACCAAAGGGAGCGGTAGTCAAAGTTTGCATGGGACATCACAATAGAGTTTCCAGAGCCAGGTGCTCGCGATGCGCTTGCGCGCAACAGATCTCCAGCGCAAAGCTGAGCGTGTGCCTGGTCTTCAACGGATCCACCAGCGCGTCAACGTGCCCGCGCGCGGCCGCGTAGTGGGCATCGAGACAGAGCTCATAGTCCGCCTTGGTGGCCGCAATACGGGCCGCTAATTCCTCCGGGACCGGCTTGCCCTCCTTTTTCAGCTTGTCTAGTTCCGGGCCATGGACCGCAACCACGGCCGAATCGCCTTCCATCACGCCGATGCGCGCGGTGGGCCAGGCGAAGGTGAAGTGCGGGTCGAAGCCTTGCCCGGCCATCGCATAATAGCCCGCTCCGCTGGCATGATTGAGGGTGAGAATGATCTTGGGCACGGTGGCGCAGGCCATCGACTGGACCATTTCCGCGCCGGCTCGAATGATGCCTTCCGATTCGGCCTCCACGCCAACCATGAATCCGGAAACGTCCTGCAGGTAGATGAGCGGAAGGCCCTGCCGCTGGCAAGTTTCCACAAAATACGAAGTTTTGCGCGCCGATTCGGTGTAGACAATGCCGCCAATGCGCGGTTTGCCGTTGCTCGTAAGAAAGCCGCGCCGGTTGGCGATAAGTCCCACCGGCCGGCCCGACAGGCGCGTGGTGGTGCACAACATTTCCGGAGCGTGATCGGGTTGGAACTCAAGATGGTCGCCGGCATCGAACACGGCCCGGATGATCCGCTCCATATCGTAGGGAAGGCGGTGGTCCTCGGGAAGAACTTCGTAGAGTCCTTCGGCGGGCAACTCCGGAAGCTGGCCCGGAGCGCAAAGGGCCCGGCGCGGGCCACCAAGGTTGGGAGGAACACCTGTGTCCAACCGCGCCGAGGCTCCGTCTTGCGCGTGTTCCTCAAAAGCCCCGGCCCGCGGGACAGGGAACTGCCGGAAGCGGTCGCGGATGAGTTGCAGACAATGCTCATCGTTGCGCGCCATGTAGTGTGCCACTCCGCTCAGAGACGTATGCATGCGTGCGCCGCCAAGTGACTCGGCGTCCACCACCTGGCCGGTTGCGCCCTTCACCAGGTTCGCTCCGCCGAGGCCCATAAAGCTGGTGCCGTCCACCATGAAAATGACATCGCTCAAGGCCGGCAAGTAGGCTCCGCCAGCGATGCACGGTCCCATCACGGCGGCGATTTGCGGAATGTTCAATCGCCCGCGCATCAGAGAGTTGTAATAGAAGATGCGCGCGGCGCCGTACTGGCCGGGAAAAATACTGCCCTGGTAAGGCAGATTGATGCCGGCCGAATCCACCAGGTAGACGATGGGGATCCGGTTCCGCATCGCGATTTCCTGCGCACGCAGAATCTTGGGGATGGTCTCGGGCCACCATGCGCCGGCCTTCACGGTGGCGTCATTGGCAACCACGACGGCGGGCCGGTTTTCGATCTTGCCAACGCCGGTGACCAGGCCGGAGGCGGGCGCCGCCCCGTCGTAACGATCATGCGCGACCAGCAATCCTATCTCGAGAAACAACGCGCCCGGATCGCACAGCGAGGCCACTCTTTCTCGCGCGGTGAGTTTGCCCGCTTTATGCTGCCTGGCAATCTTTTCCGCGCCGCCGCCTTGACGGAGTTTGTCTTCCAGGGAATGCAGACGCTCGACAGCCTGGAGCATATGCTCGCGCGGGGACAATCGCTGAATCGCCACTGGATTCTAGTGTACGTCAGGACTCAGAGTTCCCGGAATGCTCTCTAAAGCTCCAGGGCGCTCACCATTGCAGACGGAGGCCCATGCGGAAGTTGCGGGAACCGCCGGCATCGAGATCCTGCTCACCACCGGCTGCGGTGATCACGCCGGAGGCGGCCAGTGCGGTGATATTCGTGCCGGGGTTGTTGTAATTGGGCGTGTTGAAGAAGTTGGTGGCGGTCATCTCCCAACGCAGGCGGGCGCGCTCACCGATATTGAAATGCTTGGCCAGTCCGACGTTGAGCACCTGGCTGCCGGGTCCGAAAATGACACCCTTGGCGGCGGAACCATAGGAACCGGGAGCGGGTGCGGCGAACGCTGTCGTATCGAACCATCGGCCGGTGGAGCGCTCATCCGTGGGGATGTTGGCATCGCGCAAGTGGTTGGGGCGGATGGTGACCTGAGCCGGAGTGCGGGAACTGGTGAAGGCCGTTCCGGTCGGGTCGGCTCCGGTCCACAGCGGGGTGAGGAACTCGCCGGAGAAGAAACTGAAAACCGAGTTCCACTCCCAGCCTTGCAGGAGAGCGCGCTTGGCGCCGTGGCTCCCTTTGCCGAAGGGAAACTCATAAATCAGGTTGCCGGTGACGCGGTGTTTTGGGATGTCGAGCCAGACGCCGCGCTCGCGCTGGCGGTCGTAGGCGTTTTCGGGAGATTCGCCGCGTTCCAGGTCGCCGATGTCGCGGGCCCAAACCCAGGAAAGCTGATAGGCGAGACCGCTGGACCACTTACGCTCGGCTTCCAGGGTAAGCGAATTGTACTGGTGGCCAGCGCCGTTGGAAGTGTAGGTGATGGCGGGGTAGCGCGGAAACAGGCGTGGTTTATCGACAAAAGGCCGGTTATCCGGGAGAGGCTGATTGATGTTGTAGCCCCATTCGCCTTGGCGCGTGTTGGTGCCGATGTAGGAAACGCGAAAACCGGTGTCCCAGCGCTGATGCTCGATGGTGAGGTTGTACTGCAAGGAATAGGGGTCGCGCAGATCGCGCCGAACCGCGCCAGGGAGGCTGATGCTGGTCGGTCCGGCAACCGAGGAGGGGAACACAACGGGCAGGACGACGTTGGGCGTGGGAGTCGGATTGGTGTAGGTGGGTTCGTTGATGATGAACGGCGCGCCGCCAGCGGATGTCGCACGCGCGACGATGTCATAAAAGACACCGAAGCCGCCGCGGAAAACCGTACTGTTGCCGAAGGGCCGCCAGGCGAGGCCGATGCGAGGGGCGAGATTATTGTACTCGTTACTGATCAGTTTCTTCGGGTCATAGCCGAGCGTGCTGGCCTCCACCACATCTACGTATCCTTTGGGCAGAAGCGGGCTTACCTTGGATAGCGCTCCATCGGGAACCACGACCTTACCCGAAGTCACGTCAAAGGTGGCCTGCTGGCCGGCGGCCTCGCGCCAGCCGGGGTGAAGTTCATAGCGGATTCCGATGTTGATGGTGAGGTCGGAGCGGACCTTCCATTCGTCGGTGGCAAAGAAGTCCCAGTTCCAGCGGAGCCGGTCAATAAAGAGGTTGGCGGCGCCGCGGGAAGAAGAGGTGGGAATGCCGAGCATGAAATCGGCGTAAGGATGGCCGGTGAAGCGGTTGGAAAAAGTGGCTGCGCCAAACAGGTTGGTGGGCATCTGCCAGTCCTGGTAGAGAGTGCGTCCGGAGATGACGCCGGCCTTGAAGTTATGGCGGCCGCGAAACCAACTGACGTGTTCCTGGAACTGCTGCGCGTGATTCAAGAAACCCGGATGGCGCCACTGTGTTTGCGCAATCCCGGTGATGCCGATCTGGGAGAAAGAGACCTGAAAAACACCGTTGACGTCGGGCAGGTTGGGTGCGAGGCCGGTGATGCCGAGATCCTTCACCACCTCGAGGCCCAACAGAGGACCGTTCCGCGGGTTGTCGTTCCAGGCATAGCCAAAACGGAATTCGTTGATGAGGTTTTGGCGGATGGTAGCGGTGTAGGAGAGATTGCCGGCGCGGGTGTCGCGCGTCTGCCAGCGCTGTCCGATGGCCGGCAGCGGGCTATCGAAGTCGCGGGAATGGGAGCGGTTCCAGGTGTAGCGGCCAAACAGGAAGTGACGGTCGCTAAAGCGATGGTCGATGCGTGTGGTCCAATAGGTGTTGGGGTCGAAGGCGCGTTGCTCCTGGATACGATAGTTGTTGGCGACCAGGCGGGAAGTGTCGCCGAAATTCGGAAGCGGGTAGAAGCGGCTCTGGATTTTTCCGGCAACCGTGTTGAGGCGGGAGGCGGGAATGCGGCGGTCCGGAAACGCGGCGTTGTTGTTGAACGGGTCGCGGATCGCGGTAGTTTCAGCGGAGAAATCGCCCGTGCGCCAGGGAGCCAGAGGCACGGTGGAATTGCGATTGGACAAGACTTGCGATCCGCGCGTGGTCTCGAAGGAATAGAAGAAAAAGGTACGGTTGCGGCCGTCGTCGGCCGATAGCCG
>JAENWC010000285.1 GCA_016650235.1 Terriglobia bacterium | reverse complement strand
GGTTTTTCTTGACGAAGCCGAACACTTCGGGCACAATCGAAGTGCCAGCGTCGCTACGCTCCGAGAACTGTTCGCCTTCGGCCCGGAATGCCGTTCGCGTTCCCTCTGGAATCAGTGTTCGCCTTCGCCGGAATCCCCAGCACCCCATCAAAGCCTCCGAGAGAAGTTCGAGACGTGTATTTGAATCCCCCATGGCCGATAACAAACTCGAACTGGTCGTCACGGTCGAGGTGGACAAAGCCAATCAATCCATCAAGAGCGTCAACGCCAGTCTGTCGAGCATGGAGGCGTCCGCCACCAAAAGCGCGGAAGGTGCCACCCAAGGCATCGACGGCATGACGGCGGCGATGGTGAAAGGCGCGACGGCGGGAAGCTTGTTCGCCGACGCCATCAAAACCGCACTTACCTGGGCGAAGGATTTCACCGTTGGTTCCGTGATGATGGCGGCCGAGAATTCGAAGGCCGAGGCCTCCCTCAGGGCGCTCGCGACTGCGCACGGCCTGGGCGCAGCCCAAACTGGCCAATCCCACGGCGAATCGATCAGCACTACGAAAACCTCCGTGCAGGCATGCGAGAACTGCTTACGGTGTTGGGAGTCGCCGCTTAAACATCGACAATCTTTTTTTCATGCGTTCTGAATAAGCTTCTAGGCAGCAGTTCTTCGCAGATCGCCAACAGGTATCCTTGCAACTGGTCCAGCGATGGCTCTGGGGCCAGACCGTGTAGGGGGCGCGTCCAAGCGATACGTTTGGAGGCGGAGCCGCCAAGTTCATCAAAGCTCATCCAGTTAATGTGCGTCAGCGTACAGCGATTGGAAGAGTGTCACTGCGGCCGTTCGGCATGGTGATTTTCATCGGAACCTCGTCGCCGGCTGGAGCCCCTTCCGGAACCTGGATGTTCACCTGATATAGACCTGCAAAGCCTGGAGCGATACCCGAAAACAGAACTGAGGCGGCCACGTCACCTACGCTGGCGACCGGCTTCAGGATCGTGAGGTAGAGCGGGTTAGCATCGGCGGGGGCGAGGGAGCCCGTGATCAGGGGCATGCCCGCCGGGTCACCGCCAGGCGTCGCTTTTCCCAAGCCGGTTGAAAAAATCTGCAAGATGTCGCCGCGCCGCGCCGGCTGGGCGCAGAAGGACAGAGGGCTGATCCCGTCAGCCTGGCAGTTGATGGGGAGTTGCAGGAGGCGGGCTGACGATTCCGGCAGCGGAAGCCAGCGTGTGTTGGCCAGCAGAGCAGCCGCATAGGTTTTCGGAGGAGTGGAGGGAACACTGACACGGAAGATAGCGGGGTCAGCTGCGAGCATGGTCAGTGCAAAGTTCGGGCTGGCGCCAGCCGTAGTTCTTACTTGCAGGTTTAAGTTTCCGGTCTCCGGCAACTCCGTCGGAACCAGCAAGGTGATCTGATTGGCGCTTGGAATGACATGGAACAATGGTGCGGCGACGTTGTTGATGGTTACCGTCAAGCCGTCCACCGTAGTGGCGGGGAACGCAGCGAGGTTTTCCTGGGGGGTGATATTCATGCCGTTGACGGTGAGGAAAGAGCCGGGAACCGCGAACCCTTGGGACCCGAAACTGGCTCCATTCACAACTCGGCTGACCAATGGAAGCGGTTTGCCAACGGGTAGAGTCACTGAATTACTTCGTTTCCCGCCAATCTCCAGAAACACTGGATGAGTGCCTTCGGCAATGTTGACAGGGAGCGTGAAGTTGATCTGAAACAAACCAACGGAATTTGGTGCCAGTGCCGAGACTATGACCTGAGCCTGCTGGCCCGCAACGGTAACCGTGGGAAGTGTCGCCGTCTCAACCAGGCCAGTCGGCGCAGCGCCTGTAGGGACAACCGTTTTGGTGGGCCCGAGTCCGATCCCGTACATGACGAGGATCTCTCCTGGAATAGCAGGATTCTGGGCTGTCACTAGCTGCCCTGACTGTTTCACAAAGCTACCGACGCCGCTTCCAGTGCCAACCATTGTGTTAAGGCCGGGTGAGTGAGTATCCAAAGTCACATTGGCCGGCGCGGAGCGGCGCCCCTGCACATCCACAATAACCTGTACCTGCCCCCTGGCGGCATCAACTGGGATCTGAATGTTAGTTGTCCGGGACTAGCTAGCCCAGGACGGTCATTCTTTCTTCTTCTTACCGAAGACGCCGCCGACTGCATCGCCCGTAGCCTTGATGGCGCCGCTAGTCTCCGCGCCGACCTTCTTGGCGCCTTTCACGGTTGCACCGGCTGCCGCTCCGGCTCCGTCCGCTGTAGCTTTACTAACTTTTTTTGCGCCTTTCGCGGTGGCATCGGCTCCGTCGGCTGTGGCTTTGCCGGCCGTTTTGGCGCCCTTCACCGTAGCATCCTTTGCCACTATCGCTCCGTCAGCGGTAGCCTTGCCCGCTTTCTTGGCGCCTTCGGCTGTCGCCTTGGCGCCCTTCTCAACCGCATTGTCTTTATTTTCCTGAGCCCGTAAACATGCGCCAGCCAACAACAGCGCGGTGAGAAACATTACATTCTTGAGCATGAACCTGCGCCTCCAGTGAAAGCCATCCAAATCCATCATAACTCCCCGGCCAGGGGAAGCCGGGGCTAACCGATCTGTACCAGTGTGCCGGCGCCGAGCACCTCTTCGTGAAACCGGTCGCAACCAATGCACAGGTTTTGATACACGCCGCCGGAGGGCAGCTCAATTCTTGATTTCTCGAAAAACTTCTCCACGCTCCAGCCGTGCTGCAAGCCCATGCGCTCGGGATGTCCCATCGAGATAGCCTCAAAGACGGGATTGCCTTGGCGCCGGTTCAGGATGCCGAGCAGCGGTTCCTCCAGTAGATTGCCCACCGGCAGCTTCGTCTTGATGCAGCAGGGGAACACGTTCCCCGCGGGATCCACTGACACCTCTGATCCTGCATACTGGTGTGCCAGGAAATTCAATCCGCCCGACCAGCCGTTACAGAAATTATCGGTAATGCCGGCGGTGCTGAGATGGTTGGTCCAGGCTCGCCCGCGCGGCCAGAGCTTCCCGATCCAGGATTCAGGCGTCGCCCCAAAGAAATGATAGAACGGCCCAATCCCGGCGCCGGTCCCGGCCTGCTCTTTCACTCCAAGCCGTTGCATCATACGCGCAACCTTCTCTTGCAACTCTACCCGGGCGCTTTCTTCCTCCAGGCCGGCATGGAAGGCGTCCACTCCCGAGATCGAGATCATCCATACGTGATGCTCCAGCAGCTCCGCGATGATGGACTCGGTCAGAAGGTCGCCCGTGGTCTGCACGATCAATTGCACTCCGCCATTGCCGGAGTACTTGGCGTGCAGCAGTTCCAAAGCCGGGTAAAGCACGCTCTCCCGCACCGCATCCAGCAGAATCTCGCCACCTGCCAGAATCACCCGGCCCGGCTTTTCCCGAAACTCGCCGTCCGGGCCGGCATCCGGATCGAGATATGTCATCCGGCCGGGAAAGTTCGCAATCACCCGGGCGTAATTGGATCGGGATTCCAAAACCACTTTTCCCAAATCGTCGCCATGGTAGGGTCGGAAGCGGTCCTCATAGCAGTGAGGGCAGTGCCGGTGGCACAGCCAGGTCATGACGTAGTAGATAGATTCCATGGACATCTACCATGCTACGCCTGTCCCGGGACCTATTACCTCTCCCTAAGGTGGGCTAGGTTTTTTCAAACCAGTAATCTAGGAGTGCCCTGAATTGACCGGGTACTAGGACGGCTATACAATCAGTTTGTGGTACCAGTACGTTAGGAGTGGTTATGAATGAGGGAAAGCAATCAAGAACACCGCTGACAAGTACAGCGCTCACGAGAACAGCAAGGACGAGCACGCCAACGAATTTAGCTGCTTTGGCTGAGTTGGAAGCTCCTGAAATGGCCCTTGGAATGGCAACGGTTGAGGAGCCGGTCAGCCAGGGCGAGACAAAAACTCAGACCAAGATCCGCATCGCCATCGTGGACGATCATCCGATTGTCCGCGACGGTCTCCGAAGGCTGCTTGAACTGGAGGAGGATTTTGAAGTGATTGGGGAGGCCGAAAATGGCCGCCAGGCGTTGGAAATCATCGAGGATGCCCACCCCGACATTATGCTTTTGGATCTTAAGATGCCGGGCATGGACGGGCTGGCCGCGCTGCAAGCCTTGCAGCACAATCCTCATAAGACAAGGATCATTGTCCTGACCGCATCCGAGGATAAGAACGAGTGGGTGCAGGCGATGAAACTGGGTTGCTGCGGGATTGTGATCAAGCAGACGCAACCGGACCTGATCGTCAAGAGCATCCGCAAGGTTCAGTCCGGGGAGATCTGGTTGGATTCGCACACCACCGCGGCTGTGATGCGGCAGTTTGCCTCGCCAGCCGATCAATTGGCCGCGGTAGGAGGCAAAGGCCGGGAGCGGTCACCGCTGAGCAACCGGGAACGGGAGATTGTCGCGCTGGTGGCCCAGGGCTTCAAGAATAAGGAGATGGCGGAGAAGATGTTTATCAGTGAGCAGACGGTGAAGAATCATCTGCACAACATCTTCGACAAGCTGGGCGTCTCAGACCGTTTGGAATTGGCGCTCTATGCCATCCACAAGGGTCTGCACCTGGGCAATGACGCCAAAGCTGGCTAACCCGAAAAGGGCCTTCCCAGCCCAGCCCCCGATACAAGCGAGCAAGAGCCGGCAGCCTCGCCGCGACGGGCCCCGTTTGAGGGCTGTTACTTCAGTTTAAAGCTGTGGATACGGGTTGCGCCACAGCCAGCGCGCGGAGGCAGCCTTGACAGGCTGTTGAGCACAAGGCCGGGCGCAACGAAGTAGACATGGCCTTATTGCGGGCCGGAGTAAAAAGCTGGTGAGAAATGCAGGATGGCGGACAGCTACGTCAATGCACAATCTCGGCGGGATTCGACAGCATGCCGATTTGGGGCACGCTGATGGTTACGATGTCGCCGGGCGCAAGGGCGTGCTCTTCCTTTACAATGATGCCGGTGCCGGTGCAGAGGACGGATCCACTGGGGACGTTGTTGGCGCGGACCACATACTGGACCAGGGTCTCGATGCGGCGATGGAGTTTAGACGTATTGACCTCGCCGGAGAACAGCGTTTTGCCGTTGCGTGTGATGATGCAGGTGATGTCGAGGTTGTAGGGGTCGGTAAGCTCATCCGGAGTCACGATGACGGGACCGAGCGCAAGGCAACCGTTATAGATCTTGGATTGCGGCAGGTAGAGCGGATTCTCCCGCTCAATGTCCCAGGCGGAGACATCGTTGGCAAGGGTGTAGCCGAGGACTTTGCCGCCGGCGCCCAGCACCACGGCGAGTTCGGGCTCGGGCGCGGTGAACTTCGAATCGTAGCGGATGCCGATGGGTTGGTTGGGGCCGACGCACACGCGGGCGGTTCCCTTGAAGAAACTCTCGGGGCGCTCTTCGCGGTAGACGTAGGCATAGAAGCCTTCGCGGGTGCCATGCTCGGCGTCGCGGAAAGCGGCGCTGGTTTCATAGGTGCAGCCGCAGGCCCAAGCCTCGCGCGGATGGATGGGAATGAGCGGGGCGAGCTCGTTCGGATGAGTGATGGCGTGGGAGGCGGCGAGCGCGGCCAGATCCACACCTTCGCGTTCGGCGCGCGTAATGAGCTCGATGGTGTTGTGTTCCGGGATAGGGCGGACGAGACCGTCCTCGACGATGGCCGCGGTGATGCGGCCGTTCCAGTTGACTTGTGTAAGGCGCATTAGTATTTCAGGTAGACAGTCTTGTAGTCGCTATAAAAGTCCATCGCTGCGGGACCTTGTTCCTTGGGACCGAAGCTGGAACCTTTGGTGCCGCCAAAGGGAAGTTGATATTCCACTCCGGCGCTCGGGAGGTTGACGGTAAGCAAGCCTGCTTCCATGCTATAGATGTATTCGAAAGCGCGGCTGAGGTTGGTGGTTTGTATGGAGGCGGAGAGGCCGAAGGGGATGTTGTTGGCAATGCGCATGGCATCGGCAAAATCCTTCGCGCGCATGACGGAGAGCACGGGTCCGAAGATCTCCTCCTGCGCGATGGTCATGCTCTCGGTGACATTGGAGAAGATGGTGGGTTCGACGAAGAATCCTTTATCGAAGGCGCCGCCGGTAATGCGATTGCCGCCCACCAAGGGAGCGCCGGCCTCTTTCCGGCCGATTTCGATATAGCGCAGGTTGACCTCGAGCTGGGCCTGGTCAATGGCGGGACCAATATCGATGCCCGCTTCCATGCCGTTGCCGACCTTCAGCTTCCGGGTGCGCTCGACGAGCGCGGCGACAAACCTGTCGTAGATGGCATCCTCGACGATAGCGCGGGAGGTAGCGGTGCATTTCTGGCCGGTGGAGAGGAAGGCAGCGTTGGCGACATTTTCGACGGCGGAATTGAAGTCGGCATCGGCAAGCACGATGGTTGGATTCTTGCCGCCCATTTCGAGTTGGATGCGCAGGCGGCGTTTGGAGGCTTCGGCGTGGAGCCGGTGGCCGACATCGCAGGAGCCGGTGAAGGAGACGCCCTTGATGGGCTTGGCGTTGACGATGGCGCTTCCGATGGCGCCGCCAGAGCCGGCGATGTAGTTGACGACGCCTTTGGGAATTCCGGCCTCGTGGCACGCCTCGACGATGCGCCAGGAACTGAGCGGGGCGGCGGAGGCGGGCTTGAGCAGCACAGTGTTGCCGCAGATGAGCGCCGGAGCAAGCTTCCAGGCGGGGATGGCGATGGGAAAGTTCCAGGGGTTGATGAGTCCGAGAACGCCGATGGGTTTTCTAAGCGCGAACATGTGAACGCGGTCGCGCTCGGAGGGGACCAGCATGCCGGGCATGCGGGAGCCTTCGCCGCCAAAATAGCGAAAGATGTTGATGGCGCGGCGCACCTCACCTTTCGCTTCTGGAAAAGTCTTGCCCTCCTCGCGGGTCATCTCTTCGCCGAGCTGCTCAAATTTCTTCTCGAGGATGTCGGCGACCTTATAGAGCAGGTTGCCGCGGGCGGGTGCATTGAGACCCGACCAACCGGGTAGGGCCGCGGCAGCGGCATCAGCCGCGGCGGCAACGTCAGCCGGAGTGGCTTTGATGAAATTGCCTACGAGTTCATCGGTATTGGCGGGGTTGCGGTTTTCGAATGTGGGGCCATCGACCCATTCGCCGTTGATGTAATTCCGGAAAGTTTGTGTGTTCATGGTTAATTTAGAAGCGCAAAGGGCGCTCGCCGCGCCACCAAGCCCGAGAGTGACACGGGATTTAGGCTCGCGGCGAGCAGCTCCGTTTTGCGCGTGTACCTCAAAAGGATACCTTGGGAGCGGTTCTTGCCGCAGGTTCGGTCTTGAAGTATGCGTCGTTGCGGGAGAAGCCGAACATGGCGGCGGCAATATTATTGGGGAACAGCTCGATGGAGGTATTGAACTTCTGGACGGTCTCGTTGTACTTACGGCGTTCCACCGCGATGCGGTTTTCGGTGCCGGCGAGCTCATCCTGGAGGCGCAGGAAATTTTCATTGGACTTGAGCTGGGGATAATTTTCGACGATGACGAGGAGGCGGCCGATGGCGCCATCGAGCATGGAGTTGGCCTGTATCTTCTCCTGCGGGTTGCGAGCGCCGGCGAGGGCGGCGCGGGCATTGGCCAGGTTGGAGAAGACCTCTTTCTCCTGGGAGGCGAAGCCTTTCACCGTTTCGACGAGATTCGGAATGAGGTCGGCGCGGCGTTGTAGGGCGACGTCGACCTGAGCCCAGGAGCCGTTGATGGCCTCGCGCTGAACCACGAGATCATTGCGCGTGGAGACAATGCTTCCACCGAGGCCGAAGCCGATCAACAACAAAACAGCAAGAATAGCTAAACCGATTTTCATAGATTCTCCCTCATCTGGCGAGGCGGTCGACCGCAAAGGCCAACTCAGCCACCCCCTTCAAATATTGCTCAAAAAGAGCCTTGGCGTCGAGTGCGCCCGGCTTGACCTTATCCTCGCGGAGGTCGAGGAGGGTCTGAAAAGCCTGGGCGTCGATGGCAAAATGCGAGGCCATGGCGGCGACGATGTCGCGTTTCTCCACAGGGGCGGGTACGCCCGACAGGAGCAGCGCGTGGCGGCCAAGGACGCAAAAAGTGGAGATCGAGTCGGCCATGAGGCGCAGCAGCAGGTCTTTGTCCTGGAGGACGCCGGCTCCTTTCTGGCGGAGGCGGAGGAGCTTGGAGCGAATTTGGTATTCGACTTGCGCGCGATAGAAGGCATCGTCAATTTCGAGTGAGGAGACGAGATCCTCGCCGTAAAGGATGCGGTGGCACTGGCGGATGTCGTGGAACTCCATTGGAAAGCAGTCGGTGGAAGTGCGCAACTCATCTTCCGGGAGCAGGAGCGGGGCGGGGTTGTTTTGAGCGCGCCACCAACGGAAGACGGGTTCAGAGGCTTCCAGCTCCGGGAGGCCGAGCCCGGAGAGGATGCAAAGAATATTGAGGTCTGAGAAGTTCTCATTGTGATCGCCGGCGGCGGCGGAGCCGTATAGGACGACGGAGAGGAGCCGCGCGCCGAAGGCTTGTTTGAGTTGTTCGACCAAGTGTTCGAGTTTCTTTTGAGTATTCATCATTGGCCTCACCAGTCACTGGAAGCGCCACCGCCGCCGGAGTCGCCGCCGCCAAAACCACCGAAGCTATCACCGGAATCGTAGCCGCCGAAGCCGCCGCCACCGTGCCGGCCGCCATAGCGGAGGCCACCGCCGAGGAGATTGCCCAGGAGCATGCTCAACAGGAATCCGCCGGGACCGCCGCTGGCTCCGAACAGAAAGAGAAGCAGAACAAGGACGCCGAGTAGAGCGGGCCAAGGTAGCGATTCGGCCGGCCGATTGCGGTGAGTGAGCGGCGGCGCGGTATCGATCTTAACGTTTTTTTCGCGCGCGATGCGCTCGCCAATTTCGCGGGTGGCGACGATGAAGGCGTCGCCGTAGTGCTTCTCGCGGAGGGCGGGGCGCATGGCGCGGAGCAGGGAGCCGGAGAAGCCATCGGGGAAGATGGGTTCGAGGCCATAGCCAACCTCGAGGCGGCTGCGGCGCTCGGCGATGGCGAATAGAAAGAGGACGCCTTCATTGTTCTTCTTGGAGCCGATGCCCCATTTGCGAAAGAGCGTATTGGCGGCATCCTCGATGGGTTCGCCGTCCAGGGAAGGCAGAGTGACGATCGCGATTTCGGCTCCGGTGGCTGCTTTGACTTGGGCGCAATAGCGCTCGATGCCGTTGCGTGAGGCGGGATCGATGACACCGGCAAAGTCGCTGACATGTCCTTGCGGGGTGAGCAAGGAGAGATCGGCCGCAAGGGCCGCCGCCAGCGGGAGAAGCAGGAAAAGGAGAGAGCGTTTCACTGAATGAACAGGAGCCAGTCACCCTGGCCGGGAGTTCTCATTTCGACGTTGGCGGAGGACCCGAATTGAGCGGGGGAACGCGCGCCTGTGCGCGGGTCGATCCAGGAAGCTTTGGAATTGGGGCCGAAGCGCGACAGGTTCAAAACGGCGGGTGCGCCACCGTGGAGGTAGAGCAGCGCGAACTTTTCCGCCGGTGACCAGGCGGGCATGGGGTAGCTGACGTAGTCAGGCGTGGCGGGCTCGGCGGCGAGGAGGGTGCGATCGGGCTGGAGGGTCCACCAGGAAAAGGTGTCGAAGATGTCGCGCAGGATCTTCATGTGTTGCGCGCCGGGGTAGTTGAGGTACTGCTGCCAGGGGAGGGCGATGCCCGTGTTTGCGTGATCGAGCGGAGCCTCGGGTTTGCGCCCCCACCACCAGATGCCATGCGCGCCATAGGTGAGGCCGGCCGGGGTGCCGTTGAGCAGGCTGTAGTATGCGGCGAGGCGGACGGCATCGGCGTTGATTTCGGTCTTGTGGTGATAGCTGAGATGGCCTTCGTAGTTGATTTCGGCGTCGATGGAGGGGCGCGGCGGCAAGAGATTGTAGCCCAGGGCAGTGCCGGCGGTGGCGTTCCACTTCCATTTCTCCTGATTGCTGCCGTGGCCGGTCTGGAAGGTGAGGAAATCGAGCCAAGGTTCGTCTTTGAGATCGGGCCAGGGGTTCTGACGGCCGCCTGGATGGAGAGAGACGGGGCGGCGAAATTGGCCTTGCGGGAAGACAGCGCGTCCGATCTTGCGCCAGCGTTCGGCGTTGGGACCGGCGTAGTTGCCGTCGCCTGCCAGCAGCCAGAGCACGTGATGAGCGCTGTAGCGGGCGACCATGTAACCGGCCAGGCGCGCGGCGTCAACATCAGAGAGAGTAGCGCCGGGGCTTTCTTTGTCCTTGGAGGTGAGCGCCCAGAGGAGCACAGGAACGCCGGCCAAGCCGGCGTCATTGAGCTGGTCCATCTTTCGATCCATGCGATCAAAGAAAGCGGGGTTGATACGTAGGCCATCGGTAACGGTGAACGTTACTTGGCCGTTCTCATCTTCGCGTCCGGCGCGCCAGGGAGCATGGATGACGAACTGAATGGCGGTGAAGCGTTTGGCGGCGCGGTCGGCCAGGTACTGCTTCCATTCGGTATCGGTGGAGCGAAGAGCGCTGTTCCAACCGGTGCAGGCGAGCCAGAACCAAGGGGTTCCGTCGGCGTGGGTGAAGTAGCGATTGCCGGGGATCACGCGGGGTGCGCCGCGGCGGTAGAGCGGGTTGGAACCGGTGTAGTTGCGGACTTGAAAATCACCGGACTTGCCGTCCATGCCGGGGTCGGATGAGGTGGAGCGGTAGGACCAGCGGCCGGACTGCTCGGGCGAGACGCGGACGGTCCAGGTTCGGCCGCCGGCCCAAAAGGCGGGGACGGTTTGCTCAAGACCGGATTGGGATTTGAACTCGACGGTGAGCTGTACGGCGAGCGGGTCCGTGTAATTGCGGGAGGAGGTGAAGGACTGCTCGAAGCGGCCGTGACGAAAAACGTCGGCGCCCGCGGGTAGAACCAGCAGGCTGGCGAGAATCAGGATGGCGTGCATTACTACCTTCTATTGTTGCGCAGGCTTGGGGCGCGGGGTGGCGTCGGCTTCGGTGAGGCCGAGGGTCCACTTAATGGCTTCGAGCCACATTTTCTGCACGTCGGCGCGATCCCAGGAATCTTCGCGATGTCCAAACGTGGAATAGAAGACGCGGCCCTTGCCATAGTTGCGAATCCAGGAGATGGCGAAGTCCTTGTCGGTGCGCTTGACGCCTTTGCGTTCGAGATCGATCTTGGACGCGTCCATGCTGAGGAGGACGCGGACGCGGTCGCGCGAATACTCTCTGACCTGATAGATCTCGTCCATGACGGAGAAGGCGGGCGGGAAATGTTTGACGATAGGATTGGCGCGATCCTCGACAACGATGGGGGCCTGGAACTGGTTCCAGGGGTGGCCGTCGAAATAGCCGCCGATCATTTCGCCGTACTCCGGCCACTTATATAGGGTGTCGGTAGCGGCATGCACGCCAATGAAGCCCTTGCCGTCATCCTTGATGAAGGAGAGGAAGTCGGCTTTTTGAGAATCGTCCAGGTCCAGTTCACCAGTGGTGTAGAAAATGACGGCATCGAAAAAGTCGAGGTTTTTCGCGTTGCCGCTGAGTTTCTTTTTGGTGAGCAGTTGGGTATCGGTGCGGATGTAGGTTTCCCATAGGCCGGATTCCTGGCCCATTTTCCAAAGTGTGGCGAGGCCATAGGTGGTGGCATCGTGCTGGAAGCCTTTGACCTGGCCGATGGCGAGGATCTTCTTCTTTTTGGGCTGGGCATGGAGCGGGACGGTGAGGCCAATCACCAGAAGAGAGGTGAGGGAGAAATTTAGTAGACGCATGGATTGACTCGATTCCGCCTCATCATCTCATCGCGGGACGCAGCGATGCAAGGCCTGCACGCCGGGGGTGCACGCCGGGGGTGTGTTCCACGTCAATTGGTCATGATGAAACGCATGGCGGCAGGAGTGCTGATTATATTCGCGGCGGCGCTGGTGTTGCAGGGCCAGCGGGCGAGGCGGGACTATCCGGTTTGGGAGGTGCGAGTGTTGTCGCCGCGGGAGGTGAGTCCGGCGCGGCACCAGCAGGTGGACCAATGGGAACTGGACCGTGCCGGCGACCAGGGATGGGAACTGGTGAGCGTGGCTCCGCACGTGTTTCAGAACGAGGAGCGCGGTCCGGACGGCCAGAAGAAAGTGGTGACGCAGGTGTATCCGGCTTACTACTTCAAGAGGCTGAAACCGGCTCCAGAGCGGTAGAAGTGGTAGGCATCATCGCGCGCCCGATCACATAGCCGCCGATTGTCACGCCCTGGGTAATCGCGACCCACTGCGCGACACGGGTGGAGTCCGGCACGGTGACGCGTGAGTCGCTGATGGCCCGCCCCAGAGCACCGGGCGAGGCTGCGGTTCCGACACCGGCTGCGCCGATGAGCCTGGCCGGCATGCCTGCGCGAGTTCCCGTAGACTGCTCCCATTGTGAGCCTCATCTGGACGGAGCATAAAACAGCACAGTCCCGCGGATGGGCGGCTGCGGATGGTCTTCCAAGGTGATATGCTCGAAGTTTGACCGATAAAGGAGCTTAATGTCTTTATCTAAGCGCCGCGCCATTCTGAGGCAAGCCGCCGCGTTCGCCGGAGTCCTCCAATTCACGAAGAGTACTTCGGCTGCCCAGACCAGCAGGAATGAAGGCGTCAACCGCAACTCATCGCCGAGCCAACTTCGGATTACCGACATGCGATTTGTGCTGGTGGCGTCCAACTACGATTATCCGATCATCCGAATCGACACGAACCAGGGGGTCTATGGATTGGGGGAGGTGCGCGATGCGGGCCGGGAAGGAACAGCGCTCGTGTTGAAGCCGCACATCAAGGGCCGCAACCCCCTGCAGATCGAGCCGATCCTGGACAGCCTCCGGCCATTTGCGGACCACCAGCGGTTGGGCGGAGGGTACAGCGCGGTGGACATGGCCCTGCACGATATCGCCGGGAAAGTGTACAACGTCCCAGCTTGGCGGTTGATCGGATCCAAGTACCGCGACCGGATTCGGGTCTACTGCGATACGAACGAGAGCCGCGATGCGAAAGTGTATGCCGAGCGGTTCAAGCGGAGGAAGCAGCAAGGCTTCACCTTCTTCAAAATGGACCTGGGCACGCGGATGGTGGCGGACCGGCCCGGGGCGGTAAACGACAACCGTGTGGCGACAGAGAAGGGTCTCGGGTACATGTGCGAATACATCGAAGCGGTTCGCGACGCGATCGGGTGGGAGGCGCCGCTGGGGGTCGATCATTTCGGTCCGCTGACGGTGAATGACAGCATACGGTACGCGCGGGCCTTCGAGAAGTACAACTTGGCATGGGCCGAGGACATGATTCAAGTGGGGCATCTGGGGCCGGGCGGGGACGCGCCGAAAGACTGGCGCGGCTACAAGGAATTAAAGGAGTCCACCACGACCCCGATTGCCACCGGAGAGAGTCTGTTCGGATTGGAGGAGGGTTTCCAGGAGCTGATCGACCACCGCGCAGTCGACATCATACATCCGGATCCGCTCACCTCCGGGGCGATCCGGGAGACCAAGCGAATCGCCGATTACGCTTCGATGCACGGTATCCAGACGGCGATCCACTTTGCCGGTTCGCCGGTCGGCTGCATGGCGAGCGTGCACATGGCTGCGACCATCAAGGACATGCTGGCGATGGAGAACCATGCGGTGGACATTCCCTGGTGGGACGACCTGATCGGCGGTCCCTCCAAGCCGATCGTCGACCGCGGCTACATCACGGTCCCCGACACGCCGGGGCTGGGAGTGGTGTTGAACGAGGCGGTGGTGAAGGAGCACATCCGCAAAGGTGGATACTTCGAACCGACTCCGCAGTACGATGACTATATTCTCGACCGGTTCCGGATCGGCGGGCCGTATCCGCACCTGGACGAAAATGGGAAGCTGGTGAACGAGCGGTAGCGAGGCCCGAATCAGTTGAGGTGACGGCACAATGAAAGCTCTCTGTCTCTTCCTTGTTTTGGTTCCGGCGGTGCTGTCAGCCGCCGATCCTGTATTTCCCTACGGCGCGGTCTACTTCCGCAAGTCCAACCCTCCGCCGGAGGATTGGGAACGGGACCATAAGACGGCAGCCCAGCAGGGGATGAACATTTTCCGGCACTGGATGATGTGGTCGGCGGTGGAAGTAGCTCCCGGCAAGTACGACTGGAGCGACTATGACCGCATGATGGATCTGGAGGCGCAGAACGGAATCAAAGCCGTCCTTGCCGAAATGATCACAGCCGCACCGGAGTGGGCATTCCAGACCTACAAAAACGCGCGATTCGAAGCCCACGACGGCCACAAGGGTTACCAGACGATGTCCGGATCGAGTTCCACCGGCGGGTTTCCCGGCCTCTGTCTGGACAACGAGGAGGTGCGCACGAAGGCCGGGGCGTTCCTGAAGGCCATGGCGACGCGCTACAAAGACCATCCGGCCATGTATGCCTACGATCTCTGGAATGAGGGCAACACCAGCGGCGGAGGCAGCGGCTATATGCAGACGGCCTCCAGCGCGCACATTCCCAATGAACACCGCGGCGCGTCATTGGGCCGCTTCTATTGTTACTGTCCCTCGACCGCGGAGCAGTTTCGCAAATGGCTCGTCAATAAGTATGGGAGCGTCGAGGCTCTGGGGAAGGCTTGGCACCGGTACAGCTTCGCCGAATGGGCCAACGTGGAACCGCCCCGGGCATCCGGTCCCAACCCGGACTGGCTGGACTGGCTGGAATTCCGCGAGGACCGCGCGCACGAACTTCTCCGCTGGCGGCGGGACACGATCCGTTCGATAGATAAGAAAAGCAAGATAACGATGCACGGGCTGGCGTACTCGGTGGAGTACCTGCCGTCGGTCTCGGCCAATGACTGGCGCGCAGCGGCGGAAGTGGAGACGTACGGCTTCACCTGGGTGCATGCGCGCAAGGGCAGCCAGCCGTGGAAACAGTTCCACGCGGTGGATATGATTCGCGCCGCCTCCAGGGGGAAGCCGTTCTGGCATGCGGAGTTTCAGGGCGGGCCGCTGTGGATGCAGTCCGAGGTGACGGGCCGCCCGTTGGAGGATGCGCGCAAGCCGGACGAGAGAGACTTGCGCATTTGGAACATGATCTCGTTCAGCGGCGGCGTCTCCGGACTTCTCTACCTGCGCTGGCGTCCGCTGCTGGACGGGCCGCTGTTTGGCGCCTTCGGACCCTTCGGCATGGACGGCTCACTCACGCCAAGGGCCGAGATGGCCGGCAAGCTGGCGCGCTGGTCCAACGCCAATGCGGATCTCTGGAAGTCCAACCCGGTGAAGGGCGACGTGGGGATTGCGTTCGTGCCGGAGTCCGAGCGCTTTAACTTTGCCCAACAGGGCAACACCTCGAACTACGCCGAGTCCGCGCGCGGAGCTTACATGGCGTTCTTCGACTCCAATATCCAGCCCGACTGGGTGCATATCGATCACATCGCGGAGTACCCGGCGGTCTACCTTCCATACCCGGTGATGCTGTCCAGGAAGACCGCCGGCCAGTTGCGCGCCTACGTTGAAAATGGCGGCTTCCTGATCAGAGGACTGCCCGCCTACTTTGGGGACGCGGGGCGTGTCGGGCAAAAGCAGCCAAACTACGGACTATCGGAAGTCTTTGGGACGGCGGAAGCCGACGTGGAGTTCACGCCGGATCTTCTCGAAAAACTCACCTGGCGCCTGTATGATGTGACCGTCGGCGGCCGGTTCTACAAACAGGCTTATCAACCCAGTACGGGGAAGGCGATCGGCTGGTATCAGGACGGATCCGTGGCGGCCGTCGAAAACCGGTTTGGCAAAGGCCGGACGGTATTGATGGGAACTTTTCCGGCGGCTTCGTATTTTCGCAACCAGCAAGCCGGGACACGGCAGGCGTTTCAGAAGCTTCTGCCGCAGCCGCAGAGGCTGCGCGTCACGGACGCATCGGTCATCGCGCGGCTGCATGAGGGCGGCGGCGGCACGGTGCTCTGGGTGATGAACCCGGCCCGCCAAGCCAAGCCGGTCTCGGTTCAACTAAACGCGGGTTCGTGGCGCAAGGCAACCGACCTCTGGGGCAATGTTCGCGCGGAGGTGAAGGGCTCTGTTTTATCGATGACAGTTCCTGAGCGGGATGCCGCGGTGCTGCGGTTGGAATAAGGATTCTACTATTATTCGGTTCGAAAGGATTACCATGTCGCTTCTGTCAAGATGTTTGTTTTCACAATTAACCCTTTTGCACTCGTCGAGCCTTCGGGACGGAAAGGGCAGTTCAAACTTGCGCGCGATCGCCGTCGGCCTGGTCTTGCTCTATCCGGCGGCTATGCTTGCGCAGGTATCCTCCGGTACGATTAGCGTGCTCGCCGAGGACAGTACTCAGGCGGTGGTGGCGGGCGCGGCGGTGTCCGTGAGAAACAACAACACCGGCCTGACCCGTACTGGTCAAACCGGCGCGCGCGGAGATTTTCTGGCAACATTCCTCCCCGCCGGTGAGTATTCCATCAGCGTGGAGGCGCAAGGTTTCAAGCGCTCGACCATTGCTCAATTCACGCTCCAGGTGGACCAGAGTGCGACCGTTCGCATGGCCCTGACTCTCGGCGATGTCGTCGAGACCGTACAAGTGACCGAAGCCACGCCTTTGCTGGAATCCGATACTTCCTCCCTCGGCCAGGTGATCGAAAACAAGAAGATCCTCGATCTGCCGCTGAATGGTAGAAACCCGTTCGCGCTTGGGCTGCTCGCGGGGAACACGACGCCGGTGGCCGGCATGGGCACAAATCTTCCCTTCATCGCCGGCGGCGGCCGCTTCTCGTCCAACGAAGTGCTGCTCGATGGGATCGACAACAACACCACCGTTACCAACGGCGCAATCGGCCGTTCCGGTGTCGCCTTGCAGCCCAGCGTGGACGCCATCCAGGAGTTCAAAGTCAAGACAAACTCTTTCTCGGCCGAATTCGGCCATGCCGCCGGTGCGGTGATTAGCGCGACCATTCGTTCCGGAGCCAACACGTACCACGGAACGCTTTTCGAATTCCTTCGTAACGACCGGCTCGATGCGAATAACTTTTTCACGAATGCGGCCGGCCTGCCCAAGGCGAAGTTCCGCCAGAATCAGTACGGAGGCACCTTCGGAGGCCGCGTGATCCGGAACAAGACGTTCTTCTTCGGCAACTATCAGGGCACACGCCAGAGAACGGCATCCGCTTCCAACATCGGCAGCGTCCCGCCGGCCGCCATTCGCAGCGGGGATCTTTCGCTTCTCCGGACGCCCATCTACGACCCTCTCGCGCGGCGTGTCGGACCGAATGGCACCGTCATCAGCACGCCGCTGGCAGGCGCGAGGATTCCGGCCTCCCAAATGAATCCATCTTCGGTCGCGATTCTGGCGCTCATCCCGGCTGAGAACTTCGGAGCAGCAAACGCGCTCTCCCGGAATTTTTTCCGGCAGGTTCCGAGGGGATTCGATGCCGGCCAGTTCGATGTCCGGATGGACCACGCCATCACCTCTAATAACAACTTTTTCGCACGCTTCTCGCAAAGCAATCAGACGACGCCGCAGCCGGGCTCATTTGATGGTTTCATTGGCGGCAGCAACCAGTTGTACCGGGATATCCGCCAACTCGCCCTCAACGACACGCACGTATTCTCTCCCACTGTCGTCAACGAGCTCCGCGCTGGCTACACGCGGCATAACGGAAGCCGTCTGGTTGATGGGATCGACGAGGGCGTGAAATTCGGCATCGACAACAAGGTCGCCCTATTCCCGTTCCCGGTGAAAGGATTCCCGGGGATCGCTTTCAACTTCTCCGGTCAGGGAACCGGGTCGACTCAATTCGATGGCTGGGGAGGCGGCTCCAGCGATCTGAACTTTGAGAACCGCTTCCACGTCGCCGACACGATCTCGGTAACCCGGGGCGCACACAACATGAAGGCGGGCGCAGACCTCCGCCGGAACCGTTTTGACAATCTGCGAGGCAATCCGTTCTTCGGCCAGTTCGTCTTCGGTTCCATTTTCTCCTCGAGTAGCGATGCGGCGGGTTCCGGCGCTCCCTTCGCCGATTTCCTCACGGGATATCCGAGCCTGATTCAGGGTACCCAGATGCTGGATTGGGGCCGGCAACGGGACATCTATTTCGGTGTGTTCTTCCAGGACGATTGGAAGGTTACGCCGCGGCTCACCCTGAACCTCGGCCTCCGCTATGACCTCTATACACAACCGGTGGACGCGCGCGACCGCGGCGGACTCTTTGATCTCGAAAAGGTCCGGTTTGCCGTTCCCGGCCAGGATGGATACTCGCGTGGAATCGTGGATGCCGATCACAATAACATCGGGCCGCGCATCGGTTTTGCCTATCAACTTAAGAGGAAGTGGGTATTGCGGGGCGGCTACGGGATCTTCTATGGGCTCCGGGACCAGAACCAGGAAGTTACCCAAATTGCGGGCAACAACCCGAACACGCCTGCCCTGATCGCGCCTGTCGTGACCGCGTCGGCTACCGTGGCGCCGCCGTATACAATCAACACCCCGGTGCAGGCGGGGCCATCCCAGGCGACTCTGGACGGCTTTACCGCCCAGTCGCCGTTGACACGCACGATTCGCTCCCAGGGCTTTCACGATGCCCGTTTCCCGATGTTGCATCAGTATAGCTTCTCCATACAATTTCAGCCGAGAGAGAGCCTGCTGATCGAAACCTCTTATCAGGGAGCGCTGGGCCGGGACCTCGCTACGCTTTTTATCAACGTGAACCAGGTACCGTTCGAATACGCGCTGGACGGGCGCAATATTCAGAGCCGCCGTCCCTATCCCATGGTGAACGGCACGGTCATCCCGAGCTTCTCAAAGGCCAAGTCGAACTATAACGCCTTCAACTTGCGCGTCGAGCAGCGCTACAACTCCGGTCTGAGTTTCCTTCTGAACTACACGATTCAGAAGAACCTCGAAGAGGGCGGCTCCGGACCGAGCGCCTTCACCCAGAACGGCGGCACCTCTATCGCGCTCGACACCTACAACCTCTCCCGGGAGAAAGGCCTGGCGCCCATCGACGTTTCGCAGATTTTCTCGTTCAGCTACGGCTACGAACTACCCTGGGGGCCGGGCAGGCCCTGGCTCAGTTCCAATTCGCCTGTCGCGCGATGGTTGGGCGGTTGGCAAGTCAACGGCATCACCACTCTGCGTGGCGGGTTCCCGACCGACATCCGAACCAACAGACTCCCTCCGATCTTCAATACCTTCAATGTGCCAGACCGTGTCCCGGGCGAGCCGGTTCAGGTGCAGACAAACCGCGGTCCGGACAGTTTCTTCAACCCGGCGGCCTTCCGCGTCCCGGGGACGACACCCAGCAACAGCGGCGCCCAGATCCAGATGTTTGGCGATTCGGCGCGCCGCGTGGCGCGGGGACCGGGTTCGGTCAACTTTGACTTCTCGCTGTTCAAGGAGGTGACCTTCCGTGAGCGTTTCCGTGTCCAGTTCCGAACGGAGGCTTTCAATTTGACCAATACGCCGACGTTCTCCCTGGGAAGCTCCAATAGTCCGCCCATGACTTGTATTGGCCTGACCCCGGGATCGGCGTGCAACAACAACAACCCGCAGTTCGGGAAGTTGACGGGATCCTCGGCCACGGGCAGGCAGATCCAGTTCGGACTGAAGTTCCTTTTCTAAGAGGCAAACAATGCGCAGAACCTTGCTGATGTTTCTCCTCGCCGTATGTGCTGCGCCCGCCGCCGACCCGGTCTTCCCGTACGGGGCCGTGTACTTCCGAAAGTCCAATCCCCCCGAGCAGGACTGGGCACGCGACCATCGGACCGCCGCAAAGATCGGAATGAACAATTTCCGGCACTGGTTCATGTGGTCGGCCATCGAAGTGGCGCCCGGCAAGTACGACTGGCGCGACTATGACCGCATGATGGACCTGGCGGCGCAGAACGGTATCAAGGTCACCATCGCCGAGATGGTCACTGCCGCACCCGAGTGGATGTTTGATCAGTTGCCTCATGCCCGTTATCTCCGCTCCGATGGCGCCGTCGTGCATTCTGACGTCTCCGGTTCCAGTGCGGTGGGCGGCTTTCCTGGCCTTTGCCTTGACAACGACGATGTCCAGGAGAACGCCGGGCGTTTTTTGACCACGCTGATCGAGCGGTATAAGGGCCATCCGGCTATGTGGGCTTGGGACCTTTGGAACGAGCACTCTTATCCGGGAGGCGGCCCACCCCGTATGCTGTGCTATTGCGAGGCGACCCAGAAGCGGTTCCGGGAGTGGTTGAAAGCAAAGTATGGAACGCTGGAAAAGCTGGGCAAAGCATGGTATCGCTACAGCTACGCCGGTTGGGACAATGTTCATCCGCCGCGCAGTTTCAGTGGATATCCCGAGAGCCTGGATTGGCTGGAGTTTCGCATCGACAATCAATTCCGTCTCCATCAATGGCGCGTGGACCTGGTTCGCAAACTGGACAAGAAGAACAAAGTGGTGGCGCACGGGGTCGCATCCTCGCTGGCGGCTCTCCCCAGTTCCGCCAATGACGAGTGGCGCTCGGCGGCGCAGGTCGACGTGTGGGGCTTTACCTGGGTTGCATCGCGCAAGGGGGCCGAGCCGTGGAAGCAGTTCCATGCCGTGGACCTTGTGCGCGCCGGTTCGCGCGGGAAGCCGTTCTGGCATGCCGAAGCGCAGGCCGGCCCGCTGTGGATGCAACCGCAGGTGATCGGGCGTGCGCGTGAAGACGGACGTATCGCCGATGAAAAGGATGTCCGTCTATGGAACCTGGTTTCGATGGCGGGTGGCGCCACAGGAATCCTATACCCGCGGTGGAGGCCCCTGCTCGACGGCCCTCTCTTTGGCGCATTCGGCGCGTTTGGCATGGATGGGAGCATGACCCCCCGGGCCGAAATGGCCGGCCAGGTGGCGCGGTGGGCAAATCAGCACGCCGAAGTCTGGAAGTCGCGCCCCATCAAAGGAGATCTGGGCATCGTCTTCGTGCCCGAATCCCAGATTTTCAACTTTGTCCAGCAGGGAAATACGGACCACTACGCCGAGTCGGTCCGGGGCGCCTACCAGGCCTTTTTTGATTCCAACATCCAGGCGGATTTTGTCCACATCGATCACATTCAGGAGTACCCGCTCATCTACCTTCCCTACCCGATCCACCTGAAGGAGGCGACCGCGAAGAAGCTGGCCGCCTATGTCCAGCAAGGCGGCATCCTGGTGAGTGAGGGCCTGCCCGGTTACTTCGGAGAACGCGGGAAGGTCGGTACACGCCAGCCCAACTACGGACTCGACCAACTCTTCGGCGTGCGGGAGAGTTACGTTGAGTTCACTCCGGACCTGCTCAATGACCTCAAGCTGAATGTGCAGGGTAAGGCAATCGGCGGACGCTTTTTTCTACAACACTACGAGCCGGCCGGGGGGCGGGTGGCGGGCCAGTATGCAGGCGGCCAAACAGCCGCCGCCGAGCACCGGACCGGGAAAGGGCGCTCTCTCCTGATCGGCAGCTTTCCGGGAGCGTCGTATTTCCTCCACCACTCCCCGGAAACGAAAGCGTTCTTTGCTTCTCTTCTCGACTGGGCCGGGCTGCGGCAAACCTTGAAGGTAAGCAGCCCCGAGGTGACAGCGCGGCTTCACTCCGGCGCAGGAGGCGCCTATCTTTGGGTGATCAACCCGGGCGGCCAGCCCCGGACTGTTACGGTCACCCTCGAAAATCGTGCCGGTGCTTTCGTGGGCGGGCGGAATCTCTGGCAGCCAAGCGCCGGCGTCCGCATACAGGGGGACAAGGTGGAAGTGGCCGTGGAGGACAGAAGCGCCGCGGTGATCCGGCTCGAACCACGGGCAACCCGGTAAATACCGGTTAGCATGGGCGTCGTCTACAAGGCCGAGGACGCCAAACTCAAGGCGGAATTGAAGCCGGCGCCGGCCAGCACGATGGTCGGATTCTTGCCGCCCATCTCAAGCTGAATGCGCAGGCGGTGTTTATACGCCCTTGATGGGCTTAGCGTTGACGAGGGCGCTGCCAATGGCTCCGCCCGACCCGGCAGTTGGACAGCCACCCGCTTGCGCAATCCGCTGCGTAGCCAGGCACGGCAGGCCTGCTGCCGGGAAGCGGCGTTCAGATGCCTGCCGGGGCGCCAGGATGGAAACAGAATAGCGGGCGTGGAATCGATGCCGGAGACTTTCACGGCCACGGCCCCGGAAACCCGAAGACCGGCTCCGTAACAGATCAACAGCGCGGCGCGGTACCGCGGTCTGGGACCGTGGTCGAAAAACTGAACCACCTCTTCATGGCTCAACACCACGGGAAGCCGGCGAGGCCGCTTCACGCGCGGAAAATCCACGTCGCTCCGGGGCATTTCCAGCGTGGTCAGGTAGATGAACTTCAGGGCGGAGACCTGCTGGTTTACGTCCTCCGGGGAGTTGCGCAATTGCATGTCTTCGACCATGCGTTGACGAAGAGGTGCCATGGGATGCTCCTGAGAATGGGATTGGTCTATTGGCAATAAACCTGATCCAGTATTTCTCAGGAGCAGCCCGCCACGCTGGTTCAAACGAAGATGAATACCGCGCAGCGGTTTAGTCCACCCTGAACCATTTGGCAAAAGCTGCGGTGATTTGAGCACCCAATCATCGCCTGGAATGCGTTGATTGGCGTGTTCCTGCTTCCTGCGGAGATTAGCTGGTATAACCTACGCAAGGAGTGTGCGGAGTCATTGACGGCTGCGCGAGCCCTCACTTGGTCCAGGTCTTCTTCTCGTAGGGAAAACTTTTCCAGTGTGCGGCGGCCCGCCCGTTGAGATCCCAAACGACTTTGCCCTTGCGCAGAGTCAGTTCGCAAACGATGTTCTGCGTTCCAGTATTGGAAGCTCCGGCAGAATCGATGAATCCGAAGCTGCCCTTATCCACGCGGAGGACGGCGATGTCGGCTTCCGCGCCGACGCCGAGATGTCCGAGGTCAGGCCGTTTGATTTCCTGGGCCGGATTCCAGGTGGACATTCGGATCACCTGGTCGATGGTTGCGCCCAGGTTCAGGACCTTGGACATTGTGTGGGCCATGTCTTTCATGCCCGCGTTCATGCTGCCGATGTGCAGGTCCGTGGAGATGGAATCGGGATAGAAGCCCTGTTGCAACGCGGGTGCGGCGACATACCAGTAGAAGCTGCCCGCGCCATGCCCGACGTCGAAGAAGATGCCGCGCTTGCGTGCGGCCCGCATCGCCGGATTGACTTTGCCGTCCGCAAGAAGCTCTTCGCGATGACCGGAGAAGCAATGCGTATAGATGTCGCCCGGGCGGAGCTTATCCAGCAACAGCGTATTGATGTTGCGTACCTTGTTGAGGTATCCGAAATCGATCATCACGGGAAGATCGGTCCTCTTGCCGGCCTCAACCGCTTTCTCAACGGATTCCCAGCCAGGGCCTCCGTAATGAGCGGACTTGAATCCGACGATGACGCCTGGATTGGCCTGGGCCATCCGGGCCGCGGCTTCGGCGTCCAATTGCTTGGGATCGTCCTCCAGTCCGGTGCCCATGCCGGCGGCGACGATGTTGAGCAGGGCGAGAACGCGTGTCTGGGCGCGGTCGATTACCTGCTTGCGGAAAGCGGGGAATGTTTTTACGCCGGTGGTGCCGGCATCGACGACGGTGGTGACGCCGCTACGAAATGAGAATGCATCCGGCTGGACGCTGGAATCCCGTTCCACCCCCGCCAAGCCAGGGCGGGGATAGACATGGACGTGAATGTCGATGAGCCCTGGGACTATGTAGAGTCCCTTGGCGTCCACCGTTTTCTTCGGAGGCGTCCTCGGGATGAAGGCCCCCACCGCGGTGATCTTGCCGCCGGCAATGGCGACATCCATGATGCCGCTGATCTGGTTCTTGGGATCGATGACGTGGCCGCCCTTGAGCAGTAAATCGATGGGCTGCGGGGCCGCCAGAGCCGCCGTGAATATAATGAGCAGCAGTGATTTGAGCATGCGCAAAAATACCTCCGCACGGCGAGTGGTGTCAACAAGCAGGGATAAAAAAGCCGAATCTTATCGCCGCTGGGATCATCTGCTACCCTTGAAGGGCGCACACACGCATTTTTGATAATGAAGCCTGGCTGCATTCGCCAAACTGATCTCCCCAATACCTCCGCGTTGTTTGCGGACCTGGTGTATCATTTTGACCGCGTAGCGCCGTTTTACGAACATTATTATCTGGACCGGGACTGTTACGCCGAAGCGGCGGGTAAGATCGCTTATCCGGAAGGCCGCCGCCACGCGCTGGTGGCCGCGCTCGGCGAACTGAACGATCCTTGTCCGCAGCTCGAGTTGCTGGCGCGCCACGGCACCGTTGCCGTGGTGACAGGCCAACAGGTGGGACTGTTCTCCGGACCCTGCTACACCATCTATAAAGCTCTCACCGCGGCGCGTCTGGCCGCTCAACTCACCTCACGCGGCATTCCGGCGGTTCCGGTTTTCTGGCTGGCTACGGAAGACCATGACTTCGAGGAAATCAACCATGCGTGGGTGTTCGATGCGAACAAGCGCCCGCATCAATTCTCAGTGGAAGCCGGCGGTATGCCCAATCGCCCCGTGGGCGGGATCGCGCCGGAAAGCTATCCCACGGGGCCGCTACGGGAAGCTTTGGCGGGACATCCGTTCGGCGCCGCGGTGTCGGCAATGGTGGAAGAGGCCTACCAACCGGGTAGCACAATGGGCCAGGCATTTGCGCACCTGCTGCGAAGCCTGCTGCCCGATCTGGGTCTGCTGTATCTGGACCCGATGCAGCCATCCATCCGCAGCCTGGCAGCGCCGCTTTTGCGAGAGGCGGTGCATGCGGGTCCATTGTTGGGCGAAAAACTGCTTCATCGGAACCAGCAGTTGCAGGAGGCCGGCTATCACGCGCAGGTACACATCGAAGCGAAGACTTCGCTATTCTTCCTGCTGGAAAACGGCCAGCGTCACACACTGCGGCGCGACGGCGATATGTACGCCAATGGACGCATCCGTTTCACTTCAGGCGAACTGGCTTCGCGGGCCGATCATATTTCTCCCAACGCCGTGCTGCGGCCCGTGGTACAGGATTATCTGCTGCCCACTGTCGCCATGATTGGCGGACCGGCCGAGTTGGCCTACCTGGCCCAAACGCAGGTGATCTATCACGAATTGGGGCAGAGGGCGCCTGTTGTGGTGCCGCGCAACGGTTTCACTTTGCTGGACGGGCGCGCCGTGAAGCTCATGGAGCGTTATCATCTCACGGCGAAGGATTTTTTCGGTGGCCTGAACCTGCTGCGTTCGCAAATCTCAGAGCACTTGGTGCCGCCGCCGTTGCGCCAGTCCCTGCAATCGGCGAAGGAGCAAACCTCCACGCTGCTCGATTCCATGCAAACGGAACTGGCCGCATTCGATGCCACACTGGGAGAAGCCACGGCAAAGAGCCGCTCGAAGATCTTGCACCAACTCGCGAAGATAGAGGCGAAGACGGCGCGGGAGTGCCTCCGCCGTGATGAGCGCGCCTCCGCCGAGGCGGACTATCTGCACCACCTGATTTACCCCAATAACCATTTGCAGGAGCGCATTTATGCGATGCTTCCGTTCCTGGCGCAGCATGGCCCGGATCTGGTCCATCGCATCCGGGAATCGGTTCACCTGGATTGTCCGGACCACATGATGCTCGCTGTCTAGCCCGCAAAGGGCCGTTCCGGCCGTTTTGCGTGCTGTTACTTAAAGCCAGCGTTCCTTTGGAATTCGGTGGCGGGGCGGGGCGAGCGCCCTTTGCGCTGGATCTGTTACTCTGCATTGAAATGCCCTTTAACCCGGTAAAAAAAGCCCTCCGTGAAGGCAAGGTCCAATACGGCACCAATTTCGGCCAGTTGCGCTCGCAGGATGCGCTGAAGATCCTCTCCGCGGCCGGCTTCCATTGGGCCTTCATCGATTGCGAGCACGGCGGCTTTGATTTGGAAACTGTGCAGGATCTATGCCGCATCGCCTCCTCTGTGAACTTTACGCCTATCGTGCGCGTTGCCGATTTGCAGTACTCGCTGGTGGCGCGGTCTCTGGATTGCGGCGCGGCCGGGATCATTTTTCCGCGGGTGGAATCGGTGGAATTGCTCCAGCAGGCCGTGAGTTGGGTCAAGTTCCCACCGCAAGGCGTGCGGGGCTTCGGGCTTGCCGCGTTTCATTTTGACCAGCGGCCGCTCACCATGCCGCAGATGATTGAAGAGAGCAACGACAACTCGATGGTGGTGATGCAGATCGAAACCAAACGGGCTTTTGAGATGCGCGAGGAACTGCTCTCGGTTCCGCACATCGACGCGGTGATGGTGGGGCCGGCCGATCTGTCTATCTCGCTTGGCGTTCCCGGTGAATTTCAACACCCGAAAGTGGTGGAAGCGATGGAGGCCATAGTGGAATCGTGCAACCGGCGCGGCATTGCGCCGGGAACGCAGACCCGAACGCCGGCGCTTGCCAAGTTCTGGAGAGAGCGGGGGATGCGGTTCCTGGGCTGCTCCTCCGACGTTGCGATGCTCTATGACCGGGCCAAGGAGATCATCACCGGCCTGGATACGGTTAAGTAACCCAGGACGCGGTGATTTTACCTCGTCTTTACATTGCTGCCTATCAATTAACAACGGCCTCCGATATATTGGCGTCATAACGCTGTGATGACTGCAACGCTATTACTGGACGCGAGCAAGACGGAGCCAGTTCCGCCGCCCTTTGCGCTCGATACCGATCTCATGTTACGGGTCAAGGCCGGCGAGCATGATTGCCTCGGCGATCTGCTGCACCGCCATCGGGTGCCAGTGGTCAACTTCCTTTACCGCATGGTTCAAAACGAGGCAATCGCGGAGGAGTTGGCTCAGGATGCCTTTGTGCGGGTCTACCAATCCCGCGCCCGCTATGAACCCACCGCGAAGTTTTCCACATGGCTCTACCGCATCGCCGCTCACCTGGCGCTCAACTATTTGCGCGACTCAAGGCGCGAGAAGAACGATGAACGTCTTGACGATGTCTCGAGCGGCAGTCTCCGCCGCGAGATCGCGGACCGGAACTTGAGCGTGGACCAGGATCTGATGCACCAGGAGATGATCGTGCGGCTGCGGCAAGCCATTGCGGAACTGCCGGACCGGCAGCGGGCTGTTGTCCTCATGCATAAGTACCAGGAGATGGACTACCGCCAGATCGCCGAAGCGCTCGGGACGACGGTCTCGTCGGTGAAAGCGCTGATGTTTCGCGCGTGCGCCTCGCTGCGCGGGCGGCTCGCGACGCTCCAGCAGGCCTAGTTGCGCTCCACTCGAGTCTGAACGAGTCCCCCCGGAGCGCCATATGCACGCCACATGGAACAGGCCCCTGCAACAGCCTGATAAGTGTAAGGCAACAGGCTGTGAGCCTGCCCAGCCCTCGACCGAAAGGTCCTCGGTTTGCCGGGGTTTTTAACTGCGCAAGTTGGGTTAAGGCTCTACCTTGATGTCCTTGCGCGGCCGCCTTTGCCGGCCTCCCCCTCTTCGGGCCCGGCGCTTTACTGCTCCGGGGCCAGCCAGTTCCTTGACGAAATCGCCCCCATCCAGTGCCTCTGCCCCGGGCGCCACCGCCCGGCTGCGGGGCGCTGTTGCCGAGGCTCGATGCACAATCATTACCCGCCTCGGCGCTTGTTCTCCCATCGAATGCCGCAACGACTGCATCGGTCGCGCCATGGCTGGATGGACCGTCTTGGACGCTTTGCATTCCACCAACCACACGCCGCCATGACCGTCCGGGTAGAGAAAATCCACTTCCAGGTGGCCATGCTGGTCGCGAAATAGGTACCGAGATTCCGAGCGGAGCCGCCAGATCGGTTTTGTTCAACACCTGCCCGTGCCGGCTCGCCAGCAGAGCGAGAAATCGCCGAAAGGTGGATAGATTGCTTAACATTGGTTACCGCGCGAACGTCCCGCTCAAGGTAGGTTTGGAGGTAAGAACTGAACCACAACGCGCGTCCCTTGGGTTGCGCCAGAACCTCCGGGTAGCCGCCCAGCAGGAGGCCCGCACGGTCCGTTTCCAGCAGACTGAAAGGTAACAATTGCAGGATCGCGGCGCGGCCAGCCATGGACTCGGTGACCCCTTGCATAAGAGGAGCTTCCTGGGAACCAGTGAAAAGCGAGTATTCTAAACTATAACTTTAGATTTCTCAATTATGGCTCGGCCTTAATGTCGGTGCGCAACTCTTTCATGAAACGCCCGCGCATGTCCCCCAGCCACTTGTCCGCATAGCGCCGGTTGAGGTCGATGGTGGCCACCGCCGTCGCCCCGTCTTCACGGGTGATGGCGAGAATCTCCCCATCCGGGTCCATCACATAAGTCGGATAGTCATAGCCGGACGAGGCCACGAAAACACGATTCTCAAGCGCCCGCGCTTTGCCCAAAGTTTCGTCGCCGCCCCAGATGGGCACCAGCAACAGTTCAGCGCCACGCCTGGCCAGGGCGCGCGCCGGATCGGCGTATTGCAGGTCCCAACAGATCATCATCCCCACCCTGCCGAAGTCGGTATCGAATACAGGATAGTCGTTGCCGGGAGTAAGACCTCCCTCAATCTCTTCCCGCGGCAAATAAACCTTCCGGTACTTGCCCACCAGTTGCCCTTGACGGTCCAGCAGCACCGCCGTGTTATAGATGGCAATGCCTTCCCTTTCCAGGATTCCACCCGCTATGTAAGCATTCTTGCGTTTCGCCATTGCGCCGAGTTTCCCCGTCGTGGGCCCAGGGATCGTTTCCGCCACTTCCGCATACGTCTTCCCCGTCCCGACAACAGTGATTCCCTCCGGCAGCAGAATCACATCCGTTCCTGGCCTGACTTGGCGCTCCACCAGGTCCAGAAACTTCTGCACGCTTGCCTCGGCCCCGCCTGTGGATCGCGGCCGCAGGTTCACCGCTGCCACGGTAACCTTCCGCGCGCCGGGCCGCGCCACCGGCTCCAGCGCGATCTCGTCCCAGTAGACCGTGGCCAGCGGGGCATTCTGCAGATAGAGCTGCAACTGCGCCGTCGCCGCATTCTCAGGCGCCGGCGCTTCCATCTCCACGCGGTTCCATCCGCCATCCGCCGGCCGGACACGCCATGCATAATCGGGCTGTCCAGCGCGCTTGCCCTGGCTGGTGCGCCAATCCAATCGAGCAAGAACCTGGAGATTCTCGTGCGTCATGCCGACAACGCGATAGTACGCCGTAAGCCGGTACCAGGAGCCCGGACTCACCGTCAGCTTGCGCTCCCACCCACCATAGGCCGCAACATTCGAGTTGCCGGAAATGGCCAGCGATCCCGGCTCGCCCCGGTTCACCATCTTCTCCACAAAAGTGCGCGGAGCAATCTCGGGACGCGCCGCCCATACCGACCATCCCTCGCTTCCTTCAGAAAAGGCCGACTGGCGCCACTGCTCTTCACCGGCGCAAAGCGCGTTGGCGAGCACAACGATAAACAATAAACGCATCATGACCTTCAGTTCCCTCCGTGCGTACCCAGGCTAGCAAGTATGGCGCGCGGATCATAGTAGGACTTCAATTTCACAATCAGCCCGTGCTCGATTTCGAACAGTTGGAACAACGTCAAGCGTCCAAATGGTGTCACCGCCTCCCATTCGCAAGCAACGTGATTGTCTGTGGATACCTCAGTCATGATCCGCACTTCCGCCAACGCAGGCAGGTAGGCCTGTATGAACCGCATCACGTTGTGTTTGCCCTCTAAGGGATCCCCAGTCAAGGGATCCTCAAATAGGATCCGGTCCGCAAACGGAGCCCCCGACAAGTCTCTCTTCCGCAAGCATTCCAGGAATGCCTCTACCACTGCGACGTTTGGATGCATCCACCAAATCCCCTCTCCCAGGTCATTCTACAATGTTCCCTCTGCCTCCAACTTTAGCAAATGAGGAAAATTTGTTACATCGAGATTCCCGCTACGAACATCCAACGCTCATCTGAATTTTACAAACAGGTGTTCGACTGGCGGAGCGGAGCACGGCCCGGCCACGGCCGCGCCTCCCATTGGTGCCGATGCTCCCGATATTACGGCCAGGTTTCGTGATCCTGTTGGCAACGTGCTGGGTCTGATCAAGGACCTTCCTCCTAGTAGTCCAATAAACCAGTCTAGGCTAAATTGGACTACCTGGCTAGTGAGCCAATATGGTACACTGTTCTATTCATGTTGACCGCGGTCCATCTCGACACCGCCTCCCATACACCAATTTATAGGCAGTTGTCGGATCACATCCGGGAATCTATTCGTTCCGGCAATCTTAACCCAGGAGATCGTATCCCACCAACCAGGGAATTGGCTGGCCAACTTGGACTCAATCGAGCCACCATTGCCGCTGCCTATGAACTGCTGGAATCGGAGGGCTGGATCAAAGGCCATGTCGGTCGCGGCAGCTTCGTGCAGCCGTGGCAAAACGAACTCACCCCCATCAGTTTTGCCTCGTCCAGGCCTTCCGAAGAGCTTTTTCCCCTCGATCACTTCCGCACGGTTTGCCGGCAAGTGCTGGATGGACAAGATCTTGGCGCGATTCTTCAATTAGGATCCCCGTTCGGCTACGAGCCTTTGCGCCGTTGGCTGATCGAGGATGCGTTCACCTCCGGCATCTCCCGCGGGTCTGACAAAGTTGTGATCACCAATGGATGCCAGCAGGCCCTCGACCTCATCGCTAGAGCACTCATTCAGCCCGGCGACGCCGTCCTGGTGGAGGACCCCGTTTATCCCGGTCTGCGCGAAGCCTTCTCCCGCTCCGGCGCGCGCGTTATCGGCGTCCAGGTCGGCGAGGATGGCTACCGCCTGGACCTGCTCGAACACGCCCTGCGTCGCGACCGCCCGAAACTGGTCCTGGTCACGCCCAGCTTCCAGAATCCCACCGGCGCATCCTTGCCACTCGATGCCCGTCACCGTCTCATTGCCATCGTCCGGGACGCCGGAGCGTTGCTTGTGGAGAACGCAATCTATGCCGGCCTGCGCTACGAGGGCGCGCCGCTGCCCTCGCTCAAGGCTATGGATGAGACCGGTGAAACCGTGCAACTGGGCAGCTTTTCCAAAATCGCCTTTCCCGGGCTCCGCGTCGGATGGGTGCTTGCTCCCACACGCATTGCCGCTGCCTTGGCTGAGACCAAACAATGGTGCGATCTTCACTCGGACCAGCTCTCGCAAGCAGTCCTGGTGCGTTTTGCCGAGTCCGGACTGCTCGAGCAGCACCGCAAGCGCATGATCGAGACAGGAGCCCTGCGCCTCGCTGCGTGTCTGGAAGCATGCGCGCGGCATCTCCCCAAGACCGCCCGCTTCACCCGTCCCCAAGGCGGCATGAATCTCTGGGTCACCCTGCCCGCGCCGCTCGATGCAGCCGAACTCCTGCACCGCGCCGAAGCCGTTGGCGTATCTTACCTTCCCGGCCGCTTCTTCTCCGCCACTGCGGAACCGGGATGCCTTCGCTTAAGCTTTGCCGGACTCAACCCCGGCAAGATCCACCGCGGAGTCTCCCTCCTCGGCACTCTCTTTAAAGAGGAATTGGCGCGAGCACGCCTCGCCCATCACTCGCAACCCGCATTAGCAATGGTCTAAAATTCTAAGGAGTCACTTATGTTTCTCGATGATGCTTTTCGTTTGAAGGTTGGATTGGCTGAGATGCTCAAAGGCGGCGTCATTATGGACGTCACCAACGCCCAGCAGGCGGAGATCGCCGAGAAGGCGGGCGCATGCGCTGTCATGGCGCTCGAGCGCGTCCCCTCCGATATCCGCAAGGACGGCGGCGTAGCCCGCATGGCCCCCATCAGCAGGATCCGCGAGATCATGGCCACCGTCAGCATCCCCGTCATGGCCAAGGCGCGCATCGGCCACTTCATGGAGGCGCGCGTTCTCGAAGCCCTCGAGGTGGACTACATTGACGAAAGCGAAGTGCTCACGCCCGCCGACGAAGAGCACCACATCTCCAAGCGCAGCTTCAAAGTCCCCTTTGTCTGCGGCGCACGCAATCTGGGTGAGGCGCTGCGCCGCATTGCCGAAGGCGCGGCCATGATCCGCACCAAAGGCGAAGCCGGTTCCGGCAACATCGTGGAAGCGGTCCGCCACATCCGCACCATCGTCAAGGAGATCAAGCAGCTCACCGTGCTCGGCGAAGAGGAACTGGTGCATGAATCCAAGAAGCACCAGGCCCCGCTCGAACTGATCCAATATGTCGCCAAGAACGGTAAGCTCCCGGTGCCTAATTTCTCCGCCGGCGGCATTGCCACCCCCGCCGACGCCGCCCTCGTCATGCAACTGGGCGCCGAAGCCGTCTTTGTCGGATCCGGCATCTTTAAGTCCGACGATCCGGAAGCCCGCGCACGCGCCATCGTGAAGGCCGCCACCTATTACCAGGATCCGGTCAAGTTGCTTGAGGCGAGCAATGAACTCGGCATCGGCATGGCGGGCCTCGACATCTCCAAGCTCCCCGAGTCGGAACTGATGCAGACGCGAGGCTGGTAGCGCTTGCCCCTGATCGGCGTACTTGCTTTGCAGGGCGATTTTGAAGCCCATGAAAAGGCTTTCCAGGAAGCCGGCGCGCAAACCATACAAGTGCGCGCGGCTGCGGATCTGGCGCGGATCGATGCACTGGTCATCCCTGGCGGTGAGAGCACCACCATGCTGAAGTTGCTCGAAATCGAATCTCTCATGGCCCCACTTCGGGAATTCGGGTTACGCAAGCCCGTCTTTGGCACGTGTGCCGGAGCCATCCTGCTGGCCAAAGACGTGGTGAATCCGCCGCAGGATTCCCTCGGCCTTGTCGATATCACCGTCGAGCGAAACGCGTATGGACGGCAAGTTCACAGCCAGGTCGCCAACCTGCAACTGGACCACGAGCAGCCGCCCATCGAAGCCGTCTTCATTCGCGCTCCCATCATTCGCCGCGCCGGTCCCGATGTTGTTGTACGCGCCCGCTGGAAGGACTCGCCGGTGCTGGTTCAACAGGGCCGCCATCTGGTGGCTACGTTCCATCCCGAACTCGGCGCGAGCCGTCGCGTGCAGTCGCTTTTTCTCGATATGGTGCGATCATGCAACAACCAGTAAAGGTGCTCTTCGTATGCATCGGCAACAGTTGCCGCAGCCAGATGGCCGAGGGGTTCGCCCGCGGCTACGGTCATGACGTCATGATCGCCTCCAGCGCCGGCCTGGCCCCGGCAACCTATATTGCCCCGCTCACCACCAAGACCATGCTCGATCACAAAGTCGACATCAGCCAGCAATGGCCCAAGTCAATGTACGAGGTGGCCGGCGGACCCTTCGATGTGATTGTCAACATCAGCGGCCATCCGATGCCCAAGCAGATTCCGCTGGCCCCGGGCGGCACACTGCTCGAATGGCAGGTGCGTGATCCCATCGGACTCACCGATGAAGTCTACTCCCAAGTGGCCACTCAACTCGAGGATCTGGTGATGCAACTCGTGCTCGCCCTGCGCGCCCACAACAACACTCCAACAACGCCGCCCACCGCCAACACTCCATCGCCGCGGCGTTCCCGTCTATTCCGCGAAACAGGCGGCAAAATTTGACACCCGCCCGTTCCTGATCGACAATAGAAAGGAAGCAGCTGTCACTCGCTGCTTCTTGTTTTACCCCCACAACTGTGCGGATGTGGCGGAATTGGCAGACGCGCATGGTTCAGGTCCATGTACCCGCAAGGGTGTGGAGGTTCAAGTCCTCTCATCCGCACCATTAAAATCAACAAGTTTTGGCTGTGTGCCTGGTTATCGCCGGCCATCGGATCGCCAACTCCTGCTCGCGTAGGCTTCGGCGATCCTTTTGCTCGTGGCGAAGGAGAAAAGCGCAGGGGTAACGGCCGCTGGTTGGCAACCGAAATGCACGGTGAAAGTCGAGGGGGTATGTTCAATAATCGCAGTGCACAAAGTTGAGGGTCCGGGTTCCAAGTCTGCGCCCGTCTTTGAAGAGATTGCGAAACAGATTGCATTGGTTCGCCAGCGTGCCTTCGATCTCTTTGAGAAGAGAGGCCGCGAACTGTGGCACGCGCTCGAAGACTGGCTGAGAGCGGAGCGGGAAGTCATGGGTTGGCCCGCGGCGGAACTGGCGGAGAAAGATGGAGCCTATGAGTTACACGTCACATTGCCGGGATTCGAGTCCAAGGACTTGGAGGTGATCGAGTATGGCCCCAATGACGTATGCCGGCGCTTCGAATTGCCCAAGCCAATCGAGATTGAAATGGTTAAGGCGAGGATCGGGAATGGAGTTTTGCGCATCGGCGCGCCGCTTGCGGCCGCGGTCAAGAGCAAGCAGATTACCGTGGATGCGGCCGCGTAGCCAGCGCCACGACAACCTATTCACCGTCAAGAATGGAGGTTCCCTATGAAAGAGGATTGGGAGTTGCTGGAGGCCCCTTGCCCTCGTTGCGGGGCGGAGGCAGCGTGTTCGTTTCCCGATGAAACGAAAGATCGTGTGGAGGTGGTGTGCGCCGACTGCGGGACGTTCGAGATGCCGATAGCGGAATTCGAACGCGCCGAGGGTGAAATGGCTCAACCCGAAGAGAGAGATCATTGATCGTGGCGGCGAATCTCAGCGGGCGTACATATATTCGCGCGTCATCGGCGCGGCGCACCGCGCTCCTCGTTTAGCCAAGAGCACCTGATGCAGGCCCAAAGTCCCTTCTTCAAAAGCGACGGCCGAGCCGGCCAAAAAAAGTTGCCAGGTCCGCCACGTTTCCTCGCCGACAACCCTGAGACAGGCGTCCCGGTTGGCGCGAAGGCGCTCCACCCATGCCCGGCAGGTGAGCGCATAATGTCTGCGCAGGTTCTCCACGTCGATCACCTCGAAGCCGGCGCCCTCG
>JAENWC010000284.1 GCA_016650235.1 Terriglobia bacterium | reverse complement strand
GACCTTGCCGAGCTGGACACGGCAGTTCACGACGGAATGGCACGTGTTCGCAAGTCAGGCGATCTGGCGTATTCCTTCCTGCGGCACACAGGTCATTCATTTTGAACTACTTGTCACTGTATTATGCGAGATTCTATAAGAAGCACGCGCAAAACGGAGCTGCCCGCCGCGAACCTAAGTCTCGTGTTCCTCCGGGGTTTGGTGGCGCGTCGAGCCCCCTTTGCGCTTGTGAACGGCTTGCGGGGACGGCCCTCACGTCCCTCGCCCGTCGGATGCGGGCTCTCGCGAACGGTTCAGTCGAGATTGCCTTGCTCAATCACGACATTCTCTCGAACGATGAGCCGGTGCGGGGCCAGATGTTTAATCTTCGGAAGGACGCGCCGCACGTGTTCCTCAAAATCGACGAAGATAATGACTACCGGCAAATTGCCGCCAGCTTCCACGAGTCCCGCGGTATGAACGCCGTTCCTGCCGGTGAACCCCGCGACAGCGTGGAAGGCGCTGGCACCGGCAACGTTCTCGTTTCTCAGGGTCTGGAGGATCTGGTGCCACTTGTCGGACTCGTGCAAATACATCGTCACTTGGACTGCGGTCTTCATTTCTCCCCCTACAGGCTGCGCGCCAGGATAGCGCCCAGAACGACGCCTATTAAACACAGCGCATTTGAAAAAAGGATGTTGAGCACCGCGGACAGCCACTGCCCCTGCTCAAATAGCGCGAACGTTTCAAACGCATAGCTCGAAAACGTGGTGTACCCCCCGCAGAAGCCGATGGCCACAAGCAAACGCCAGCGCGGGTCAACAAGCACACGATCCGTTGTCCAGATCAGGAAAAACCCAAGGACGAAACTGCCAGTGACGTTGATGATCAAAGTCCCATGAGGAAACGCCGTCGTGAGTTTGGCCACCTGTTGAGCGACGAAGTACCGCAGGTTCGCTCCGAAAGCCGCGCCCAGTGAAATCAACAATATCGTTTGCAAGACACACTCCAAACGTTGACAGGTTTGTTAGGAGTCATCAGCCCGAGGGCGGTTGTGGCGAACCCCATCGCCGTTCCCCCGCTATTCTACAACGGCGCGTGCCGCCGGCGCTGGCCTCTTCATAGGGTAGTACAGGGTAGTGTCTGAAAAGTCATTTCAGACACTACCCTTCACAGCGTGCGCTCCGCCTCCTGGAACGAGAGGCAGAACCCTACTTCGGTTCTCCCAGATCGGGTCCTATAAAAAGGATCTCCTTCATCCTGGCCAGCTCTTCCAACTTCTCCGGCGCCACCCGGGCCAGTATTAGTTTGCCCGGACGTTGCGCGGTGATCTCCACCCCCATCTGTTTGAGCTGCTTCAGCAGGTCAGCCGAATCACTCACCAGCCAGATCTTTACCAGCACTTTCCCGTTCTCTACAACTCTTGCGTCCCGCAGCCTGCTATCCAGACGGGCCGCACTGGCATCCCCTTCGTCCCGGGATAATGGCCGCTTGACCTTCTCCTCCCGCGCCGAGTACTGCGCCATTGGTGGAGCAGCGGCCAGATTGGAGACTGTTGTACCCGTAGCCATGTGCATCTTTGCCATTTGCCGGGCCTCACCGAATACTCCTTCGTAGCTGACTCCATGCGGCATCTCCACCGGAACCTCGATCCGCCGCGGGCGTCCGCCTTCCATCACTGTCGACTCCTCCATCGCAACAAACGAGGTGAACTGCGTCATCAGCCGGAACTTGATCCCCAGCCGTGTGATCTCCTGTTGCAGCTCCGCGCGCGGATTGCCAGACTGCATGCCGTTCCAGTCCTGGCTCATCAGATGATCCACGCGCGTCCTGGCCCATAGCGTGGCCAGCACATCACGCTCCGGCTGCGTGCCGGGTAGATTCACCACAATGTCGCGCACTATTTCACGACCGGCCATTCTTCCTTTCAAACGCAGGGTTCCCTGGGCAGGCCCCGTGTAGCGGCCGGTAAGCACGAGCGGCTTTGCGCTGAACAAATCAGGAACCCGAAGCGGATACACATCCGTCACGGGAAGCCCGTTCCAGTCGATCGAGATGTCAGTCAACAAAGGCGTGCGAACTCTTTCATACAATCGCTTGGCCGCAGCCGACCCATCTTCATTGAGCGCCACATACTCCACTTCCCCGCGCCCTTCCTCGGCCATCTTGTCCAGCAGGAACCGGTTCACGGAATTGCCGATGCCGAAAGAAAACACGCGCGCGTTGGGGTACCGCTTCACCTCGCCGATGATCTCCATGTCGTTGCCGACGTAGCCATCGGTCAGGAAGCACACCACACGCACATGGCCGGGATCATCCGCCAGTTTCAGGGCCAGTTTCGGGGATGGCTGCAGCGCCGTGCGGATGGCCTTCATCATCTCGGTGCCTCCGCTGCCGCTGCGGGAAAGCATAAACTGCTGGGCCTTCCTTACGTTCTCCGGCGTGGCCGCCACTGGCTGCGGAAACAGAACATGCGTATCGCCGGAAAAGGTTATGAGGTTGAAAGTGTCGCGCTCATGCAGACCATCGAGCGCCAGCTTCATCAACTCCTTGGATTTCTCGATCGGAAAACCCGACATCGATCCCGAAGTGTCCACCACAAACACCATCTCCTTCGGCGTAATCTCAGAGGGCGCAATCCGCTCCGGCGGCTGCAAGAGAAAGGTGAAGAAGCCCCCGCGCTCTCCCCGATGGGTGAGCAGTGCGTCGGCAATCTTCCGTCCGGCCACGTCATAACGGAGAACAAAATCCTTGTTCGGAAGAACCGCTTTCTTGCGGAGCTGCACCACCGCGCGCTGGCTGGACCGGCGCTGCAGATCCACTTCATGCGTCCCGCATTCGATGGTATCCACCGGTACTCCGGCATCCAGGTCCACCTGGATCGAGATGTCATGCCCGGCCCGCGTTCCCGGCCTTGTCACCGGAGGCGCGATCCGTGCGGCATCGCGAACATGGGCCGGTATGTAACGCGGCCCCACCACCATGGGGAAGGAAAACTCATACGCTCCGGCCTCATACTGCAAGGTCTCCACGTAGCTGATCACCACCTTCACCTTCTTCCCCGCCCCGATGTTGGTCACCGATTGCGTGAAGATGTTGGGCCGCTCCTGATCGAGCAGACTTGCCAGGCGGCCCTGAGCGCGAGCCTGCTCGAAGATCCGCCGTGCTTCCTCCCTCGGTTTGATCTTGCCGCGCACTTGCCGGTCTCCCACCATCATCGTCATGTCATCCACGGCCGAGCGTTGCGGCAGTGGAAAGACGTAAACCGCCTCGATGTTTTCCGCCAGCGGGTTCTCAAACTCCTGCGTGACGGTGACCCGCGCCAGAAAGCCGGAGATGTCCGCTTTGACGTCGGTGTGTTTCAGTGGACAAACCGTGCCCGGTTGTCCCTGATCGTCCACAACGTAGAGCGAGCCTTCCGTGGTGGAAGCCGCTTTCGCCATGGAGCGATCAGCCTGCTGCCCGCAAAGGGCCGTCCCGGCCCTCGATGCATCCGAGCTACAGCCGGCCGCCGCGCCGGGACGAGCTCCGTTTTGCGGGCTGTAACCCAATAGACAAGAAAGGCCCGCACCGAATATGGTGAGGGCCGTTACACCAAAAATGTACCGCTGCAATTGAGCTTTGTTCGAGTTCATGAAAAGCCTCCTCGCCGGGAATATCGCCGCGGCGGGGAAGGCCTTTCAAAAAAACTTGCACTTTTTCCGGCACCACGTACGGAGCGCGGTAGTTGCGCGTGATCATCTTGTTCGCCTCCGCATCGGTGAATTTGCCGCTGGCAGCGTCGAAATTCAGCTTGCGGCCCAGCCGGTAGCTGATGTTCGCCAAGTGACAAAGCGAAGCCGACAATGCCCCGGTTTCCACGTCGCAGGCCAGATCCTGATGCTTGCGGCTCTTCACCGCGTTCAGGAAGTTGGTCATATGCCGCCCGGTTTCGCTTTCCCCGCGCGCTGATTTCTCCTCCATCGCCAGCACTCCGTCGCTACCGTAAGAGATGTCGCCGATGGTGTGGCCGCCGCGACGCTTCAATCCACCCTCATCCATGGTGAGCAATCCGCGCACTTCAAACACCAACTGCGTATCGCCAAAATCAAAACTAGCCAGTTGCGTGTTGGGCGTTTCCTGATCGTCATCGTTGGCAAACTTGCCGCCGGTGCAGGCGGCGCTCTTCGGAATGGTTGTCTTGCCCAACTCCCACAGCGCCACGTCCATCTCGTGCACACCCTGATTGCCGATGTCGCCGTTGCCGGTGTCCCAGAACCAGTGCCAGTTGTACTTGAACCGGTTGGCATTAAAGGGACGCAGGGGCGCCGGCCCTCAAGTTCGGAATCATTCTACAGGAGAGTCAGTCTACAAATTTCAGGCGGATACGTATGGGGTTCGAAGTTTCGCGGGAAACCTGTCCAGCGGGAGGGGCTTGACTCCGCAGCGAACTGTTGGCCCGGGCACGCAACTGCTCCGCGGTTTCAAGCGTCACCACCAGTTCCCGTTCCCCCGCGGCCGAATTCAGACTGCCTGTTGCAGGCGCCAGCACCCGGTCGCCGGGTTGCACCTGCCGCGTGAAAATCTCCTGCGATGGACGCCCCGCCTGCAGCAAGGCCACAACAAGATGACCCGCTTGTCTGGCCTCAAGAAAAAGCCGGACCGATTCGCCCACGCGCATCGCTACTGTTGTATCGGATGCCGGATTGGAAACTCCGCGATAGACGCCAGCGCCATCCTGTCGTTGGATCTCCCAATGGAAGGGAGCGATTGCCTCCTCCCGCACCTTCGGCGCTTCGTCCGCCGCTGCCTGCCGCTTCTCTTTGCTCAGAGATTCCGCGAATACAGCTTTGCCGGTATCTTGCCGCTCCAATGCTCCCACTACAACGGGACTGGCCGGCTTCCCGGCAGTAGGCGGCGGAGGCGGCAAAGGTGCGGGCTGATCGAGCTCTTTGGCATCCCGCAGCACACGCGAATCCCTGGAAATTACGGACCTTGCCTTCCGCGGCGCAACAGCCGGAGGGGGCGGTGTCTCTACCGCCACTGCCGGAGGCGGAGCGAACACCTGCGCCACCTCCACCGGACTCGGTCTTTGCATCAGAACCACTGCGATAGCTACGGCGGCAAAACCAGCCGCGGCAGCCATCGGAAACGGCCGCCAAAGTGCCGCCACCACCCGGCCGGGAAGCGTCTCTGATACCGGTGCAAGCGTCGCGGAAAGCCTCCGCCGCGCGGCGGGATCAGCCAGCAATTCCCGCAATACCTCTTCATCGGCCAGAGCTTCAAACAACGCCTGGTTGTGCAGGGATGCCTCAAGCAAACTCTCTCGCTCGGCCGGCGTAAGCGTGCCGGTGGCGTATCCGCCCAACAATTTCTCCGCTTCCGGAATGTTCATCGGCGGCTCTCCCAACTTCCTCCCATAAGATCGAGCAATCGCTTCCGGCACCGTAAATCCCAAGTGTAAACCGTATTGATAGACTCAGCGCCCAACTCGGTCTGAATCTCGCGAAAGCTCATACCTTCCAGTTTGAGCCGGAAAAGCTCCCGGCATCGCCCCTCCAGCTTCCCCATGGCCTTGTGCAGCCGCTCTTCCAACTCTTTACGCTCCAGCAGGGTCTGCGCATCCTCGGACCCGTCGGCCAGGTCAAGCCCGTCCGGGGAAACCGTTCGGAACTCGCCCCGCCGCACTCCGCGCCGCTGATAATCCGCGATCTTGAACCGCAGAATCTGAAAACTCAGCGGCACAAGATCCGCAACCGCGTCTAGATGCGAGTATTTTTCCTCGATCACGAGCAGAGTCTCCTGGGTAAGATCCTCAGCCGGGTCCCTCCCTATACGAGATGTCGCGTAAGCGAGAATCCTTTCACGCAGCGTGGTGAGAATCTGTTCGCGCGTCACATTAGCGTACCGGACCGCGGATCGCGGCTCCAATTACCACTCTGCGACGGAGCCATCGGCGTGAAACACCCGCGCCATCGGCCTGGTTCCCCCAAATGGATACTTCGCCAGCGCCTCTTCCCGCAATTCAAATCCGAGGCCCGGTTTCTCTGGCAGGGGAAAGCGGCCGTTGACCATCCGCATCGCCGGAAATCCCAGCCACTCTTCCCACACTTTTTCCTTCGTCTCCGGCTGAATACCACTGCAGATCTCCTGCACCAGAAAATTTGGCATCGCGGCATCCACGTGTACGGTGGCCAGTCCGCCAATCGGGCCCTCGCAGGCATGCGGAGCCATCGAGATGCCGCTTGGCTCGGCCATCGCGCCCACCTTCCACAACGCAGTAATGCCTCCCACATGGTTAATATCGGGCTGCAGGATGTCCACCACACCCATCTCAATCAGTTCCCTGCACGAGTAGGACGCGACCAGCCGTTCACCGGTTGCAATCGGAGTGGTGGAACGCCGCGCAATGCGCGCCATCGCCTTCACGTTCTCCGGCGGACAGGGCTCCTCGATGAACATCAGATTGAGCGCTTCCACTTCCTTCACCAGAATGGCCGCCACGCTCGGACTGGTCTTGGCGTGAAAATCAATGCCGATGTCGATCTCAGGCCCCAGGTTCTCGCGCAGCATCTGCATCGCCTTGACCGCGCGCGTGATCTTCGCGTTGGTTTCAATCCATTCGTAATAACCCGGGATTCCGCTCTTAAATGCGGTGATGCCCTGGAGTTTAGCCACCTGCCGCAACGCCTGCAACTGCTCCGCGCTGCCCGCCCGCGCATGATAATATCCGCGGACTCCGGCCGGATCCACAGGTCCTCCGAGCAGCTTATACACAGGCATGCCCAGGATCTTGCCGCGAATGTCCCACAGCGCCTGATCAATGCCGGAAATCGCCGAACCCATCACCGGGCCCGCGCGGTAAAAGCTATGCACGTACATCGACTGCCAGTGATGCTCCACCTGCATCGGATCGGCGCCCACTATGAATTCGCTGAAGTCGTTCACGCACGCCATCACCGCGCCCGCCTTGCCCTCCAGCGTCGCCTCGCCCCAACCCACCACGCCTTGATTGGTTTCCAGTTTCACAAAAACATAGGGCCGGTCTGAATCCGGAGTCAGCGACACGCCGAACACCTTCATCTTGGTGACACGCACCTTGGTTCCCACACGATCAAACACGCCTGCCGCGGGCGCCTGCCCCAGCGCCTGCCCCAGCAACGGCGCGCATCCGCAATCCACAGCCGCCCTCGAGGGCGCCACCGCTAGCCCGCCGGCCATACCGCCGAGAAATTGTCTTCTGCGCATGTTCATCAACCTCGGTCTCGAAACTTGTCCAATGCTTTCTCGTTGATCTGAACCCCCAGCCCGGGCGCGGGATTGAGTTCCGCATACCCCTCTTTGATCCGCTCGACCTCGCCCGCAATCGTGTTGCGCATCTGCTTGTCCTGCTCGGCCACCGCGGGGATCTGCTGTATGAAGAAGTTTGGAATACTGGCAGCCAGATGCAATGCCGCCGCCGTCGCCACGGGCCCTCCGTCGTGATACGGGGCCACCGCGACATAGTAGCTTTCCGCCAGGGCCGCGATGCGCCGGATTTGCGAGATGCCATGCAGCGCGATGGCCGGCCGCACAATATCGGCGACCTCTTCGCGAAGCAGATCCTGGAAATCCCCGCTCTGGCCCAGCCACCGCCCAAATCCAAGCGGCGTGACGTTCTCCGAGGAGATCTTACGCACCGCCCCAAAGTTCGACACCGCGCACGGTTCGTCAAACCAGAGCAGGTGGAAGCGTTCCAGCTCCGCGCTCACGCTGGCCGCATCCCCGGCAACCAGTTGGCCCGCGCCGTCCAGAACAAAATCGGCGTCCGGACCAGCGTTCTTGCGCAGAATCTCCATGCGCCCGCGAACGTTGAAAATGTAGGCTTGGCCTTGATTGCGCCATTCCGTAGGCGGTACGGGAACTGAGAATGCCGCGTGGCCGGCCTGGCGCGCCTTATCCATCGAGGTGAGCAATTCCGCGGGCGCGATGCCGGTGATCGCTGCCATCGCGCGGGCTTTGGTCCGCGTGGGCCCGCCCAGAAGCTGATAGACCGGAGCTTTGGCAAGTTGTCCCACGATGTCGAGCTGCGCCATGTTGATGGCCGCGCGCAGCCGTGGAACAGGACTGAGCTTGCGCCAGGTGATCTCGTAGGCCGTGGCTGGTATGCCCGCCAGCAACTGCCTCGCCTGCCCCAGTTCACGCTCGGTGGTCTCCGGGCATTCACCCCAACCCTTCAACCCGCCGCGCGTTTCCAACCGTAACAACGTGTAGCGCCGGCCCGAAACCGGTTCACGCAAAGCGAACGCTCGCAGCTCTTTTAACTCCAATGGATCATTCCCGGCAGCCATGGCCGCAGTATACTACTACGCATGACTCGACTCACCAGCATCTCTCTATTCAGCATCGTTCTATTTACGGGCGCCGGTGCCTCCGCCGGAGTAGAAGACTTTAACGGCCGCTGGAACATTACCGTCAAGAATGAGCCCAAGGCGCGAGCCTGGTGGCTCGAGGTGAACGGCGCCGGCAGTGCGGGAATCTCCGGCAAGTTCGTCGGCGCACCCGGTGGCCAGTTGGACGTCATTCCTCAAATCCGCACGGAGGGCAATGAACTCGTGTGGGTGTTTGAACGCGCCTACCAGCGTCCGGGCGTCCAGAGCAAAGGAATCTACCGCGCCCGGATCGAGGGTGGACAACTGGTGGGAACGCGCGACACCGGCCCGGCGAACCCCCGATTATCCTTCACCGGAAAGCGCGCTCCGGTGTTGCGGGAAACCGATGACGGAAAGTGGAAAGCGGGCAAACCGGTCTCCCTGCTCAACGGGAAAGACATGGGCGGCTGGTATTCCCGCGTTCCCGGCCAGTCCGTGACCTGGTTTGTTCAAGACGGTGTTATGAAGAATGGCGAGAAAGCTGTGGACATTGTGTCCGAGGCCAAGTTCTGGAATTTCAAGATGCGCGTGGAATTCAAAGTGGCCGACCGGAGCAACAGCGGCATCGGACTACGCGGCCGCTATGAAGTTCAGATCTACGGCGATCATGGCAGAGCTCCCGATGGCCACGGCAACGGCGCAGTCTACAGCCGCATCGTGCCGGCGGTCAACGCAACGCTGCCGCAGGATCAGTGGCAGGTGTTTGAGATTACACTCATTGGCAGACAGGTCACTGTAGTGCTCAATGGAAAGACCCTCGTCGACAGAAAGGAGATCGAAGGTCTGACGGCAATGGCGCATGACCCCAATGAAGATCAACCCGGCCCCATCAGCCTGCAAGGCGATCACGGCCCAGTCGCGTTTCGAAAAATCGAAGTCACTCCACTGGTTCGTTGAAACGGCCCATCATTCTCTTTTAAGGAGCCGGTTGGTAAAGGTGTTGTGCGCGGATATGCTCCAGCACCGCCACAGGCAGGTCGCCAGAGGAGCCACCGGTTGACAGATTACGCCGGATCTCGGAAGAGGAGACCGGCAGAGCCAGGCTCTCCAGCCGGCGCACACGCGCTCCCTCGGGAACCGTGTACTCGTGTCCCGGCCTCACCACTACTAGAAACTCCACCATCTGAATTACCTCGGTCCAGCGGCGCCAAGTCGTGATTTCCGCAAAGGCGTCCGAACCGATAAGAAAGAAAATCTCATCGCCCGGGCGCGCCGCCTTCACACGCGTGATCGTATCGATCGAGTAGCTGCGCTCGGACCCCTCCTCCAAACGGGAAGCATGCAAACCCTCATGCCCCGCGCAGGCCAGTTCCACCATCCGGAAACGATCCTGATATGGCGCGCGCGTAACTCCGGCCTTGTGCGGGGGTTGCGCCGCGGGGACAAACCACACCTCATCGAGCGAAAAGTGCCTCCGCGCCTCTATTGCAATGGCGATATGAGCCGCGTGTATCGGATCAAAGGTTCCGCCAAAAATCGCGATTCTCACCGGTCAATCCACCTCAGTTCCACGGAACTCACCCCGCACTGATCTGCTCCCGCGCCGCACGGTTGGCCAATGCATCGCACCGGTTGTTGTCCGGATGATCGGCGTGGCCCTTGGTCCATAACCAACGCACATCGTGCCGCGCCGTCTGCTCGTCCAGATCCTCCCAAAGGTCGCGGTTGGCCACCGGTTTCTTCTGCGAGTTCATCCATCCGTTTCGCTTCCAAGCCTTGATCCAGGAGGTGATGCCGTTCTTAACATACTCAGAGTCGGTGGTGATCTCCACCTGGCACGGCTCTTTCAATTCCGCCAGCCCGCGCACCGCGGCAGTCAACTCCATCCGGTTATTGGT
>JAENWC010000283.1 GCA_016650235.1 Terriglobia bacterium | reverse complement strand
GCCGGGCGCTCGGCCAACCGGCGCATGAAATAGGGATACCAGGCAACGCCGTACGGGACATAGAGGCGCAGAGGATGCCCCCCGCTCACGAGCATATTCTGCAGCCGGCGCCTTACCCCGTACAGCATTTGAAATTCGTAACTATGCCTGTCCAGGTCCAATTGCCTGATCCGCAAGACCGCCTGTTTCAGGATGGCGTCGTCGTGCGTAGCCAGCGCCGGGACGCGCCCATGCTCCAACAGGAAGTTCATGAGGAGGCAATAGTTCCGGTCTACCTTCGATTTCTCCTGGAACGCAATCGAGGGTGGCTCCAGATAGGCTCCCTTGCACAGGCGCACCGGAATCGCCTCGCTACAAAGCGCCTTGATATCGCTCTGGCTGCGGTAAAGATAGGCCTGTATGACGGCTCGAACGTTCCCTGTTTTTCCATGGAGGTGCCGGACCATAGCGAGCGTGCGATCCACATAGGCGCTCGACTCCATGTCGATTTCAATGCCGGTGCCCGCCGCCTCGGCCGCCGCGGCAACCTCTATCATCAGTTGCCGGCAGAGCGATTCCGATATGTCCAATCCGAACTGCGTAAGTTTGATCGAGACAGTGGCCGGCGCGCGGCCGCAGGGAAAGCGCGCAATCGCATTCAGGGCGAATTGTAAGGACGACTCGGCCTCCTTGCTGGAACTGACGTTCTCTCCCAGGTGGTCCAAGGTGCAGAAAGTGCCTTCCCGTTCCAGACGCAGGCACACCTGCATCGCCTCATCCAGCGTCGTGCCAGCGACAAAACGGCGCACCAGGGGCCTGGTAAGTCTGGAGTTCTGGATCCAGCCTCGCAGCCACTGCTGGCGGGCCAGGAACAGAAGGGCTTTTCGCAGAATCATGTTTGCATGCCGGCTTGGTCGGTTAGCCCGCAAAGGTCCGTCCCGGCCCCAGCCTCACACCAGCAACAGCCGGCCTCCGCGCCGGGCGCCCTGCATTGCGACCAATATACACAGGCCTCCGAACCACGGCGTATTGGGGAGATGGAGCTGCGCAAGGCTTTCACGCAAAGCCGCCAGGACGCAAAGGCGGACGCCAAGAAGCTCCCTCGTAGTTCTACCTCAGCATTCAGCACGGAGAATTCTTGCCGGCCTGTTTGGTTCCGGTTCCGTCGTGTTAGGAGGTGAATAGATGGAAGCACCAGTAACCAAGAGCGGCGCCGGCCAACGACCCAGCCAATACATCGCTGAGAAAATGCATGCCAAGAATAATGCGTGAGGCGGCCACACTGACCGCGCAAAAAAAGAGACCGATCCAAAGGTCGGGAAAATGCAAGCTCAGCGGGACTGTGACGGCGAAGGCTGCCATTGCGTGCCCCGACGGGAAGGAAAACTGATCCGGCGGCGTGACAGTGGACCAGCAATGGGGGGTTAGGTAACATGGGCGCGTTCTCAAGGTGACCCGCTTGAGCCCAAGAAATGCCCCGATGCTGAGCAATGCGGCCAGGGTTGCCGAGGATGCCGCCGCCAGCCGGTGCTCCCCTCCGAGCAAGAGAACGGCCAAGCCGATGCCGGCCCAGATCCAGCCGTCTCCGCAGCGGGTTGCGTAGACCATCCACCACCGCACCCACTGTGGCGCCTGCCACTTGTGGATCCGCCGCATAATGCCGTAGTCGGGATTCTCCATTCAAATTGGACAGGGCCAGGAAACCCATCCTACATCACCATGATAGCAACTCAACCCGGCTTGGCTGCGGGTAGTGTCCTAAAAGTGTGTTGACGAACGGCTTCTCTAAGAAGTGGGAGAGCCTTTAGGAACGTATCAAATGTTGAGTCTTAGGAGTCTTGCATTCATCCTATGCTCAGCGATACGCCTATCCTGCGCTGCGCTCCTTCGCTTTCCCGACAGATCAAAGGCAGCGATTATCGAACAGAAAATGGATACAAAAATGGCTACAAATATGGCTACAAATATGGCCGCTTCCATGTCAGTCTCCTACGAACAGTTTACACCTTCACGGCTCGAACGGGACATTCCGGCGCTGTCCGGCCCCAAAATATAATCAACGCAGATTTAGGACACTACCTGGTCACGTTGGACTTTTCCAACCACCGCACAATGAGATCTCGCAGTGCTTCATAGGACACCGGTTTGCTGATGTAATCATCCATTCCCGCTGCCAGACAACGTTCCCGATCTCCGTACATGGCGTTTGCGGTCATGGCGATAATGGGAACCTGGCCCAAGTCCGCGCCCAGGCCGCGGATCCGCGCGGTGGCTTCGAATCCGTCCACGACGGGCATTTCACAATCCATCAGGATCAGATCGAAACGGCTGCTGTGCAAAGCCTGGAGAACCTCTTCCCCGTTCTTTGCTACCCGCGCCTTGTGGCCCATTTTTTCCACCAGCCGTACTGCAACTTTTTGGTTCACCAGATTGTCTTCGGCAATGAGTATGTTGGCCACAGCGAACTCCTGTCCCCGCGGCTTCATTGTTCGTGGAGAAGGAGTTCGCGGAGAAAGATTTCTCTCAATGGATTGCAGGTCGGTGACGGCCCGCCCCTGCTCTACGGCGTGCAGCAAGCAGTCGCGCAGACGGAATTCGTTGACTGGTTTGGAAAGCAGGCCGCAGACGCCATGAGCAATCGACGCCAATGAGTGATCCTGCTGGCTGTGGGGTGTCAGCACGATGACAGCCGGTTTCACGCCCGGAAGATTCTGAAGCATGCTGGCTGCCAGATCCATGCCGCTGGTTCCAGGCATCTCATAGTCGAGGAGAACAAAATCGAAAGGAGTGTCACGGCCGGAAAACATTGCCAACAACTGTAAGGCTCGTGTGCCATCGTCGGCCGTGGTGGGGTGCATTCCCCAACTGGACACCAGTTCGGCAACTGCTCCACGCGCGCTGGCGACGTCATCCACCACCAGGATCGATTTCCCAGCCAGACTGGCGTGACTAACGCCTTGGTCTGCCCATGCACTGGATTGTTTGGATAAACGCACCAGAAACCAGAATAGCGATCCCTGCCCGTGTTCGCTGTGCACTCCAATCTGGCCGCCCATGGATTCCACCAGTTTTTTCGAGATCGCCAATCCGAGTCCGCTTGTGCTCGGGAGACCGGAAGAGAATGGCCGCAGCTTGGCGAACGGCTCAAAAAGGCTGTCCAGAGATTCTTGGGCAATTCCCTGACCGCTGTCTTCCACTTGAAACCGGAGTATCACGTCTTGATCCGTTTCCCGAACCGCTCCCACAGTCACAACCACTTCGCCTGAGTCCGTTGAGTAGACGGAATTTTTTACCAGGTTCTTTAGTACCTGAGCCAGCCGCGCTTTATCTCCCACCACGCAATCCTCGACTCCGGACCGGACGCGCAGAACCAATTCCAATCCCTTCACTTCAGCCTCCGGTGCGAATGCTTCGACCGTCTGGCTCACAACTTCCCGCAAAGAGAACGGCTCATGCGCCAGCACCACCTGCCCAGCATCAATTTTTGAGTAATCCAGAATGTCGTTCAGGGTGCCCAGAAGATAAGATGCGGAGCGAGTCACGGTTTCCGCAAATTCCCGTTGCTGCCGCGTTAGTTCGGTGTCCAGTAGCAGACCCGACATGCCAATGACTCCGTTCATCGGCGTCCGGATCTCGTGGCTGAGATGGGCGAGGAACTCAGATTTGAGGCGTGAGATTTTCTCTGACTTATCTCTTGCCGAGGCCAGCTCGAAGGATTGCTCCAGCAATTGAGCGGCTTGTTCTTCCAACTTTTCGTTGGCTTCCTCCACCTGTCTGGTATGCTCCGCCGCCGCCTGCTCGGCCGTTTTACGCTCGGTGATGTCAACCAGAGTACCTTCGTAATACAGCACTTTGCCATGATCGTCCTTGACCGCTCTCGCATTCTCCAGTACGGTGATCTCTTCACCATTGCGGCGCCTCAGTTGTAGTTCCTCGTTGGTTAGATGGCCATGGTCTTCCAGCTTTTGGGTGAGCTTGGTTCGCTGGCCGGGATCGACGTATAGGTCGCGCGCAACCTCCAAGTCGGCCAGCTCCTGTTGAGACTCCAGTCCGAACAGGGCGAACAGGGCCCGATTGGCCACAATGATCTTGCCTTCCGGGCTGCTTCGATATACGCCTTCCTGCACATTCTCGAACAGGTCCCGGAACCTTTCCGAGTCTCGAAGCACCTTCTCCATGTTTATGTGCTCGTGAACCTCCCGGCGGTAAGTTCGTTGCAAAAAGACCAGGAATAGCGCCGCCAGGGCGCCTAAGACCGCTAGAAGACTCACGTTTCTCCACTGTTCCATCGGGCCGGACAGGGCCAGAGCGTAACAGAGATTGGCCCATGCTAACTGAGTTTGCCACTCACGTTGCAAAGCCTTCGCCTGCCCGCTGGCAACCCCAGGATTCAGACGGTGCTCCAATGACTCCAATCGGGTCAGGAGAAACCAATCCTTGGTTCTCTTCAATAGGTCTTCGAGCCCAGGGTTCTTCGTAGCATCGCTGTTTTGCAGCGCTACTTCGGCCTTGCGCAACTCCAGCTCCGGCTGCTGCCAATCGACGACTGTCCCATTGCCAACGCTTCCGAGTACCTTGGTGGCCGCGGAAGAGGCGATCCCCAGCCGGTCCACTTGCGCAGCCCAGCCCGCGGCACTGCTTTTGCTCTTTGCAAAGTAATGGATGATGGACAAAGCCAGCATCAAACACCCGGCCGCCAGGGCGATGCTGGTCCAAGCCCAAAGTCGTGATATGACCTTGAGACGCATGCGAGTCCGAGGGGAGTCCTGCCGGGATAGCCCGGTTTGGCAGGCATTCCTAAGGCAGGTACACTTCCTCCCTCCAGACTATCGGCATACTTCCGGAAAAAGTTGAGAGTATTTCTAGCCTGGATAATGGTTATGTGTGGTTTCGATTCGGCGGATCGCCCGCGCCCGCCCGCTGCTCTCCTCCACCTCGATCACCACTCCATGCAGTTCCACCCAACCCCGTGCCGCTTCCATTTTGGCTGGCAAAGAGGTCTTGAATTTCTGTAGGATCGCGTCCTTTTGGACGCCAATAATGGAGTCGTAGGGCCCGGTCATGCCCGCATCGGTCTGGTAGGCGGTGCCGTTCGGCAGGATCCGGCTATCCGCTGTCGGAATATGAGTATGGGTTCCGATTACGGCGGAAACTCTGCCGTCCAAATGCCAGCCCAGGGCCATTTTCTCGCTGGTGACTTCGGCATGGAAGTCTACAAACCGGACCCGGATGGAAGGGTCCAGTTCCTGAATGATCTCATCGGCTTTGCGGAATGGGCAATCGGTGACGGGCATGTAGGTGCGTCCCTGGAGGTTGATCACCGCGCACCGAACCCCGTTGCGCGCCTGCACCACCACCACACCCCGTCCGGGACAATCCTGGCTATAGTTGGCCGGACGCAGCAGCCTCGGTTGGCGCTCAAAATAGGTGTAGATTTCCCGTTTGTCCCAAACATGGTTGCCAGTGGTGAGCACGTCCAATCCAAGGTCGAACAGGTCGTCGGCAATTTGCGGGGTAATGCCGAAGCCCCCTGCCGAATTTTCGGCGTTGGCGATGGCCAGATCTATCCGCTCGGCGGCGATCATATGGGACAACTGCTCGGCCACGATGCCGCGGCCGGCCGAGGCGAAAATGTCACCTATGAAAAGAATGTTCATTGTCTTGTTTGCGCGTGTTTCCTCAGGAACCTTGGAGGCATTCAGCGATCTCTTTCTCGTCGATTGCGCCTTGCTTGATCACACGCCAGTTTGGCTCAGTGATATCCAGGGTTGTCGAGCCGATTTCCGTGCAGCCCCCTCCGTCCAGCACCAGATCAATACGCCCGTCCATCGTGCCGAAGACTTCAATCCCGGTCCGGCAGGTGGGCAGACCGCTCAGATTGGCGCTGGTGGCAATCAGCGGCTGGCCGAGCCAGTCCAGTAACCCTTTGGGTACCCCGGATCGGGGTTGTCGGAGCGCCAGACGGCCCGTGTTCCCAGTTACCTTCAGCGGGACCCGCGCCGAAGCTTGGATGATCAAGGTGAGCGGACCAGGCCAGAATTTGCGTGCCAACAGGTAGAAGCGGGTGGTAAGTTCCACCGCAAACTCCTCCGCCATCATCATGTCGCTCACCAGGAGCGGCAAGGATCGCTGGTTCTCGCGGCCTTTGGCCTGATATACCTTGGCGACGGCGTGCAGGTTGAACGGATCAGCCACCAGCACATAAAGCGCGTCTGTGGGAATGGCGACAATGCCCCCGCTGCGGATCACAGCTCCGGCGCGGGCCAGTGCTTGTGGGGCGGGTTGATCAAAATCGACTTCAATCAGATCGGTAGCCATGGTTATTTCTGACGACTATTTCTGACAGCCAGGGCAGTAGTAAGTCGAACGCCCACCCTGCATCAGCCTACGGATTGTTGCACCGCAAGCGTGGCATGGTTCACCCTGGCGGCCATAGACGGCCAGAGGAAAGCTCTCTGCTTCTTGAAAATCACCCGGCCCGGAGTAGGCTAGATAGGCAGATTGTACCGCATCCTTGAGAATCCCGACAATAGCGGAGTACAACCGTTCTACTCGCATACGGGCTAGAGTTTGCATTGGTTTACGCGGGTTGATCCGGGCCTGGAACAGCGCCTCGGCGGCATAGATGTTGCCCAATCCGGCCACTTTGGTCTGGTCCATCAAAAAAAGTTTGGCCGGTTGGCGGCAGCCCCGCGCTTTCTCAAGCAGCCAATCCGGCGTAAAAACGGGTGACAAGGGTTCGGGTCCAAGTTTCTCCATCTCTCCGTTGATGAGTCTTGTCCCGACGGCCTCGGCTCGGGCCAGCGCGCGGGGATCTTCCAATACAAGGCCAGTTCCACCTGCCAGCGCTACGATGATTCTGGCTGATGCGCCCGAAAGCCGGTGATCCGGGATCATAAACAGGTTGCCTGACATGCGCAAATGAACATGCACAGTGATGCCGCCCGAGAGGCGGATGAGTATATGTTTGCCGCGCCGGTCCACCGCGGTGACCGTGCGCCGGATCACGGCCTGCTCCAGTGCCTTGTCAGCGCACCGGAGAACACGGGCCGACCGGATGCGAAGCCCTACCAACTGGCCGCGCAACCTCCGGCAGACCGCCTCCACCTCCGGCATTTCCGGCATTACAAGTGCCAAGGGCCGCGGAGCGCGGCTCCAAACGGATGGGCAAACTTCAACATGGCAGGTGCGGAGGCTCCGTTTTGCGCCTTCATCAATAGATACTCAACTCCACCGGTGAGCCCGGCCCGCAGCCCAGCATCTCCGCGGCTGATCCCTGGTTTACGGCTACTTCAAAGTATCCGGAACTGCCGGCGATCACCACTGGTTCCCCGGCCGGGGCATCGGCGTAGCTGGTCATGAGTTTCTCAATCGTGCGCACGCCGGGCATCATGACAAAAGGCCGCGTCAACACGGCCGGAAACTCCTCAATATGAAAGTTGGTGATGAGGTTGCCGAAGCGGTCCACTTTCAGTATGGTCCCGGACCAACACCGCGTTCCGGTCCGGGTGGGATGTTCGATCCGCGGCCGCAGATAATCGTCCACGCGTTTACCCATCTGCGCCGGGCGCACGCCCTTGGCCAGGTGCGCCGCCGCGGGGGCGAACAGATCCCGTCCCTGAAAAGTCTGGCTGAGGCTGTGCAGGAAAAACCTCTTGTTGGTCACATGGCGGACCGTGTGCAGGTTGCGTGAGTACAGCATCCCGAACACGCCATTATCCGGACCCAGGAAATATTGTCCCGCGGCCTCCACCAGAATCGGCCGGCGCGCGCTGCCTACGCCCGGATCCACAACCACCACATGCACCGTCTTCTTGGGAAACCAACGGTAAGCTTCGGCAATCACAAATGCAGCCTCATGGACGGCGAATGGTTTGATCTGGTGGCTGATGTCGACGATCCGCGTAGCGGGTGCAATGCGCAGGATGACGCCTTTCATCACGCCGACAAAGTGATCTTCCAAGCCGAAATCAGTTGTGAGCGTCAGGATGGCCGGCATATGGCTGTAAAATGATAGAGAGCTACGCTTTCCCGTGAATCGTTTCTACTTCGATCATAACGCGACCACGCCGGTCTGCCCCGAGGCAGCCCAAGCCTGGTCTTGTAGCTTGACCGATGCCTGGGCCAACCCGTCCAGCATCCATCGCGACGGTCAGGCGGCTCGCAACGCACTCGAATCGGCGCGAGCGCAGGTGGCCGCTCTGCTCCATTGCCAGCCGGCACAGATCGTCTTCACCAGCGGCGGCACCGAATCGGACAATCTCGCCATCCTCGGCGCTGTCCGCGCGCATCCGGGTAGCCGTAAGCACGTCGTCACTTCCACCATCGAGCATCCGGCCGTGCTGGCCGCCTGTGCGCAACTGGAGCGGGAAGGGGTTGCTGTCACCTATGTTGGCGTTGACGCGAGCGGGCTGGTGAATCCCGATTATGTGAAGCGCAGCTTGCGCCCCGAGACAGTGCTGATTTCCCTCATGCACGCCAACAACGAGACCGGCGTTGTGCAGCCGGTGGAGCAGATCGCCGCATTGGCGCGGGAAGCCGGCGTCCTTATGCACTCCGATGGAGTGCAGGCGGCCGGCCGCCTGCAAATGCCCCAGGTGGATCTTTACTCGGTGAGCGCCCACAAAATGTACGCTCCCAAAGGCTGTGGCGCACTTTATGTTCGCTCCGGCATCGAACTGCAAACCATGTTGTACGGGGGACGTCACGAGAGATCGCGGCGCCCAGGCACCGAAAACGTTGCCGGGGCGGTGGCCTTTGGCGCGGCCGCCGGATTGGCCCAGGACAACGATCGCTTGCCGGCGTTACGGGACCGGCTCGAGAGCGCCATTATCGCCCAGGTTCCCGGCACGCGAATTAACGGATCGGGAGCCCCCAGGATTTCCAACACCACCAATATTTCCTTCCAGGGAGTGGAAGGCGAATCGCTGGTGATCGCCTTGGACCTGCGCGGTTTTGCGGTCTCCACTGGTGCGGCCTGTTCCTCCGGAGCGCTGGAACCATCGCATGTCCTGCTCGCCATGGGCTTGCCTCGCGAGCAGGCAAAGGCCAGCCTGCGTTTTTCCCTTGGCCGCGGCAACGATGAGAGCCAGGTGGACGCATTGATCTCAGCGGTAATCGCTTCCGCCGCGCATCTACGGCGACTTTCGCCCACTTACGCCCATGTCTGATTCCTTAATTGCCGTTGCCATGTCGGGCGGGGTGGATAGCTCCGTGGTCGCCGCACTACTGCATAGTCAGGGGCAGCCCGTAGTCGGGTTGACCATGCAACTCTGGAACCAGCGGCGTTTGCCGGAATTGGTTACCGAGGGCGCCACCGGCCGCTGTTGCTCGCTCGACGATGTTTACGACGCGCGGCACGTGGCCGCAAAAATCGGCATCCCTTATTACGTGGTGAACTTTGAGCAGCGCTTTGAGCAACAGGTGGTCAAGCCGTTCATCGACGACTATCTGGCCGGCCGCACTCCCATACCCTGCACGTTGTGTAATAACTTCATCAAGTTTGATCAGTTCCTCGAGATGGCCTCCGGCGTTGGCGCGGATCGCATCGCCACCGGCCATTACGCCCGCGTTGGGCGCGATGCGGTCACAGGCCGCCATCAACTGTTGCGGGCCGTGGATGCCTCGAAAGATCAAACCTATTTCCTGTTCGGCCTGACACAGGAACAGTTGTCCCGGAGCCTGTTTCCTCTCGGCGGATTTCCGAAATCGGAGGTGCGCGAGATGGCACGGCGCTTGGCGGTTCCAGTGGCGGAAAAGGCCGATAGCCAGGAGATCTGCTTTGTCCCGAACGGCGATTACGCAGGGTTCATCGACGCCTATTTTCGGGAGCAGGGCATACATCCATCCGCGGGGGGTGGGGAAATCGTGGACTCCGAAGGCCAGGTCCTTGGCCGGCACGCGGGCGTACATCGCTTCACGGTGGGACAGAGGAAGGGGCTGGGCATCGCCACCGGGGAGCCGCTCTACGTGATCTCCACTGAAGCTGACTCGCAGCGCGTCATCGTGGGGCGTGACGACCACCTGCTGCGGGACCGGTTCCAGGTGGCGCAGGTAAACTGGATCTCGATTGACACCCCGGAGGAGCCGGTGCGCGCCCATGTTCGTATCCGCAACAAGCACATCCCCGCGCCGGCCACTATTCAGGCCCTTCCAGACGGACGGGCTGCGATTTCTTTCGACGTGCCGCAGCGCGCCGTCACCCCCGGGCAGGGCGCCGTCTTCTATGACGAGGACCGGGTGCTGGGCGGCGGCTGGATAGAATAAGATAAATACTCGCTGCCATTAGGAGTGTTTCATGCCAAACAGGTTCGCCGCCCCGTCGCTTCGTCGTAATCTTGCAGCCCTTCTCCTTGCCTCGTGCGCCCTGCTCGCGCAGCAGGACATGGGTGTAATCACCGGCCTTGTCACCGACACTTCGGGCGCAGCCATTCCCAACGCCCGCGTTACCGTGACCAACATCGAAACCAACGAGACTCGCTCGGTTGCAACCGCAGCCACCGGCAGCTACACCGTCGGCCCGCTCCGCATCGGCCTCTACCAAGTGGCCGTCGAGCATGAAGGCTTCAAGCGCGCCGTCGTCACCGGCCTCCGCGTCAGCGCCCAGGACCGCGTCCGCGCCGACGCCGAGCTCACCGTCGGCCAGGTTTCCGAAAGCGTCTCCGTTACCGCCGAAACCCCGCTGCTGCGCTCCGAAACAAGTTCACTCGATCATGTTGTGGGGCAAAAAGAGATGCGCGAACTCCCCCTCAATGGCCGTAACTTCCAGCAACTCGCCTGGCTTGCCTCCGGCGTCATTCCCTCCACCCGCAGCCGCGACCGGGAATCCGGCTTCAACGCCCACGGCCAGCCAATGACGCAGAACACTTTCCTCATCGACGGCATTGACAACAACAACAACGTGATGGGCATGCAGGACCGCAAAATGCAGGTGGTCGCGCCCTCGCTCGACGCCGTGGCCGAGTTCAAGGTGCAGACCTCCAACTTTTCCGCCGAGTTCGGCCGCAACTCCGGAGCCGTCATGATCGTCAGCATCAAGAGCGGCGCCAACCAGTTCCGCGGCACCGCCTACAACTACCTCCGCAACGACGCCACCGATGCCCGCGACGTCTTCACCTACGTCGACCGCACCGGCGACGGCCGCGCCGACCCCGAAGTCCTCAAGCAGAATCAGTTCGGCGCCACCTTTGGCGGCCCCATTGTTCGCGACAAGACCTTTTTCTTCGGCAGTTATGAAGGCCGGCGCGAACGCCGCTCCCAAACCGACACCGCCACTGTCCCCACCGCCGCCGAACGCACCGGCGTCTTCAACCCGGCACAGGTTATGGTCCGCGACCCGCTCAACAACCAGAACTTCCCCGGCAACGCCATCCCCCGCGCCCGCTTCGATTCCACGGCCGCTAAAATGATCGAGCTCTGGCCGCAGCCCAATTTCAGCGGCTTCGGAACACGCCAGAATTTCGTCCGCAATCCCCCCTGGAACACCACCCGCGATCAGTACGACTTCCGCGTCGATCACAACCTCGGCGAAAACGACAAGATCTTCGGCCGCTTCAGCCTCAATCGCTTTGACAACCTCCGCGGCTCCGTCTTCGAAGCCCCCGCCCGCGGCGGCCAGGGCAATGACCGCGCCTTTGACGACAACGACGCGCGCAGCGTTGCCTTCTCCTACACAAAAATTCTGCGGCCCACTCTCATCAACGAGTTCCGCTACGGTTTCAGCCGGCAGAAGGTGGACAAACGCGAACTCTCCACCGTGCGCGCCAGTGAGATCAACGCCAAGTACGGCATTAATGGCATTCCCGCCAATGACCGCCTCTTCGGCCTCCCCAACTTCAACCTCACCGGTGCGCTCGGCTTCACCGGACTCGGCGAGCCCGGTTCCATGCCGAATTTCAAAATCCACCAGGTCCACCAGTATCTCGACAACGTTTCCTATAATCGAGGCAATCACAATTTCAAGTTCGGCGCCGACGTTCGTTGGAACCGCTCCGACATCTTCGGTGGCGCCACCGGCCACGGAAACCTTACCTTCAACGGCAACGCCACCCGCATCAGCTTCGGCGACTTCCTGCTCGGTTGGCCCAACTCCGCCGCCCTCACCACATTCCTCCAGGGCGCCATGCGCTTCCAAAACTACATGTTCTATGCCCTCGATGACTGGAAGCTCACCCCGCGCCTCACCCTCAACCTGGGCATGCGCTATGAGCTCATCTCGCCGTGGGTGGAAAAGTACGACAACACGAACCGCCTCGATCTCGGCGCGGGCCCGAACTTCGGCTCCATCGTGTATGCCAATGCCTGCTCCAGTTGGTCCTGCCGCGGTCTCGTGCAGACTGACACCAACAACTGGGCCCCGCGCATCGGCCTCGCCTATCAACTCACCAACCGCACCATCTTCCGTCTCTCCAGCGGGATTTTTTACGGCGGCCAAGGTTCGCTCGGCGCGGACGCCCGCGGCATCAATAACTGGCCCTACAACCGCAGCGTCACCGCCCAGTCCACGCCCACAGCGCCGGCACTCCAACTCAGCTCCGGCTATCCGGCGGGCTTCCTTGGCACCACTACCGCACCACCGCAAAACCTGAACTGGAACGTATGGGACAACGGCTACAAGGCTCCCACCATCTACCAATGGAACGCCGCCATACAGCGCGAGATCTACGCCAACCTTGCCCTCACCATCGCCTACGTCGGCTCCAGTTCCAACTTCCTCCTGGAGAGCTACAACTGGAACGGCTCCGATATCGGCCCGTTCGCCACCGAGCGCCAGCGCCGCCGCATTCCCACCTGGAACAACATCAATTTCCGCGCACCCTTCGGGCAGGGCAACTACCACGGACTCGACCTTCAATTGGAGCGCCGCTACGCAAGCGGCCTCTATTTTTCCACCGCCTATACCTGGAGCCACTCCATCGACAACATCCCCGAACAGTTCGGGCCTGGCGGCGGCGGCCTCATGGACTTCCGCAACATCGACGCCAATCGCGGCAACTCCAATTTCGACGTCCGGCACCGCTCCATCAGCTCGCTTGCCTACGAACTCCCCATCGGCAAAGGCAAGCGGTGGTTGAACACAGGCGGCATTCTCAATGGCATGTTCGGCGGATGGGAGATCTCTAACCTGCTCTCCCTGCAAACCGGCAACTACTTCACCATCACCGTGCCGAACGCCATCAACCGCCTCGGCGCCTCCGGCATCGGCAACTGGTGGCCCGACCGTATCCGCGATCCCCGCCTCGACAATCGCACCTCCAATCGCTGGTTCGATACCTCCGCCTTCTTGCTGCCCCAGACGCCCGCCGGCGTCTGGTATCTCGGCAACGCCGGGCGCGCCATTCTCAATGAGGACGGCCTCCTCAACCTCGACTTCGGCTTGAAAAAGTCGTTTCCGCTCGGCGAATCGCGCCGCATCCAGGTCCGTTGGGAAACCTTCAACATAACCAACACACCCACGCTCGGCACGCCGAACGTCAACATTGAGAGTCCCGACTTCGGTACGGTGCGCGGCACGGTTTCCACACCGCGCCAAATGCAATTTGCGCTGCGCCTGGAGTTCTGAGACTCTGTTTGGCCCCACTTCTCCAGTTTCTGGCCGCGCGGTTAATGCTGGCCTCGCTGTCGGCCTTGCCCCTACGCTTGGCGCACCGTGCGGCCCGGTTCTATGTGCGCCTTCTCGATGTTCTGGTCCCGAAGCTCCGGCGCACAGCGCTGCGCAATCTGGCCATGGCGCTGCCGGAGATAAGCGTCGCGGAGCGGGAGAGGGTGGCCGCCGGGAGCTTTCTCTCCATCGCCCGCATTCTGGTGAGCCTTTCCCGTTTCTCCAAACTTAACTCCGTCAACATCGGCCAATGGATTCGTTATGACGGACTGGAGCACTTCCACGAGGCAAAGCTTCGGGGCAAGGGCGTTTTGTTTGCCACCGCCCACTTGGGCAATTGGGAACTGAGCGCGTTTGCGCACGCCCTTATGACCGAACCGATGCACATCGTGGTGCGGCCGCTCGACAACCCCCGTGTCGATGATTTGGTCACCGTACTCCGCACCGGGTCGGGCAACCGCGTGATCGAGAAGAAGGATTATGCCAGGGCCATTCTGCGCGCCCTCGGGCGCAATGAGGCCGTCGGCATCCTGATCGATCAAAACACGAGTCTTGACGAGGGTGCATTTGTGGATTTCTTCGGTGTGCCTGCCTGTGTCGGCACGGGGTTCGCCAAGATTGCCGCCCATTCCGGCGCGGCAATTATTCCGGGATTTGCCCTGTGGTCCGAGGCCGAGCAACGGTATGTGCTGAAATTCTATCCGCCGCTTTACGCATCCGGCGATGTGCGGCATGACACCGGGCGAGTCCATGCGGAACTCGAGAAAGTGATCCGGGAGTATCCGGATCAATGGCTCTGGATGCACCGCCG
>JAENWC010000282.1 GCA_016650235.1 Terriglobia bacterium | reverse complement strand
TCGGCCAGGGCCGCGAAAACTCCCGCAACTTCCTGCGCGACAACGCCGACATTTACGCCAAGCTCGACAAGGAAGTGCGCGCGCGCCTCGGCTTGCTGCGGGGCGAAGCCGCCTCCGCTTCAGCCCCCGCCCCCGACGTGATTTCGTTAAAGGCCGCCCCAGCCGGCAAGTCCAGATAGCGCAAATCCAAGATTCATTGAGAAACAGCCCCCCTTACAGGCACGCTTGCTAAGACGAACTTCGCAGTAAGCCCGCAAGGGGCCTGCCCGGCCCTGATACACCCGAGCAACCGCCGGCCACCGTGCTGGGACGCGCTCCGTTTTGCGGGCTGTTATTTGAATGGGAGGCTACCTTGCTACAGAAAGAACGGGACCAGGCTCTCGCCACGGCCCTGCAACAATTGGAGAAACAGTACGGCAAAGGCGCCGTTCTGCGAATGGGTTCCGGTAGTGTGCAGCAGGTGGCCGTCATCCCGTCCGGCTGCCTGTCCCTGGATGCGGCTGTCGGCGTGGGAGGATTCCCGCGCGGCCGCGTGATTGAGGTCTTTGGTCCGGAATCCTCCGGCAAGACTACCATCGCCCTCCAGGTGGTGGCCCAGGCCCAGAAGCGGGGCGGAACCGCAGCCTTCATCGACGCTGAACACGCGCTCGACCCCACCTACGCCCGGAACCTGGGCGTCAATATGGATGATCTACTCATATCCCAGCCCGACTATGGCGAGCAGGCTCTCGAAATCACCTCCACCCTGGCTGGTAGTTTCGCCGTCGACATCGTTGTGGTGGACTCGGTGGCTGCTCTGGTCCCCAAAGCCGAGCTCGAAGGTGAAATGGGCGACAGCTTCATGGGCCTCCACGCCCGCCTCATGTCTCAGGCGATGCGTAAATTGACCGGCAATGTCTCCCGGACCCAAACCTGTTTGATCTTCATTAATCAGATCCGCGAAAAGATCGGCGTGGTGTTCGGCAATCCGGAAACCACTACCGGAGGGCGGGCGCTCAAATTCTTTTCCTCGCTACGGCTGGACGTGCGGCGCATCGGCGCCATCAAGGAAGGTGAAAAGATCATCGGCAGCCGTACTAAGATCAAGGTGGTCAAGAACAAGATGGCGCCGCCATTCCGGGAAGTGGAAGTGGACCTGATCCACGGCGAGGGCGTCTCGCTGGAGGCCGAGTTGTTAGACCGGGGTGTGGAGCAGAAGATAGTGGACAAGAGCGGCGCCTGGTATGCCTATGATGGAGAACGCCTGGGACAGGGACGCGAAGCCTCGCGGCAGTTTCTTAAGGAAAATGCCGCGATGCGGGACCGTTTGGAAACGCAGATCCGCCAAGCTCTCGGCATCGCCGTCGATCCTTCCCCCTCCGCCTTGCCGCTGAAACCGGCTGCCAGCGCGGAGCCGATTTCCACCTCGCGCCGCTCCCAAACCGCCTAAACTGGCTGTTTTCGACACTTTTTTGGCCTCGCACGGAAAAAAAGCCCACAAAATGGGCTTTTCGCGATCATTTCTCTTTACAGCCCAGCAACGCTTTGGCTATGATGAATCAGCAAAACATTTCCTTACGGTCTTGTTTCCGCGGGTTGAGGACTCTCAATCGGCCCGAGCAGGCTCCGGTAAGGTTCATTGGGTAAGAGAGAAAAGGAGTATCAATGGCCGACAAGAGAATGACGCAATCGCAACTGGTCAAGAAGCTCGCTGAATCGTGTGAAGTTTCCAATAAGGTCGCCAAGGGCCTGTTGGAAGCCTTCGCCGCCACGGCAGTTGCTGAAACCAAGAAGAATGGTGTGTTCGTGCTGCCCGGGTTGGGCCGCTTGGTGAAGGTGGACCGCAAGGCTCGCATGGGCCGTAACCCCGCCACTGGTGAGGCGATCAAGATCGCGGCTAAGAAGGTGGTCAAGTTCCGCGTGGCCAAGGCCGTCAAAGACGCAATCGTCCCGCCGAAGAAGAAGTAGCTGGACGCCGGACCCGATTCCGGAAACTGAGAACCCCGCGGTGGCAACACGCGCGGGGTTTTCTTGTGTTACTGAAGTAGTTGATATCGTCGCTCCGTGCCTAAGGTGCGGCGCGGGGACATAGCGAGGCCGCTTACGCCTGCTTCTTTTCTTCCGGTTTGTCTTCGCCCTTGAGAGCGTTCTTGAAGTTCTTGATGCCTTCGCCCAAGCCTTTGGCCACCTCGGGGATCTTCTTTCCGCCAAACAGCAGAACAGCAATCCCAAGAATGACAATCAACTCAGGCACGCCGAGAGATCTCATGCGGCCTCCTTGTCTATCGCTACCATTGTAGGTACCCGCTTTCCACGGAGTCAAGCCACCCGGTTCCGATCCGGGTACTCACCTAACAGGTCCAGGTACCGGGATGCCACCGATTCCAGATTGTGATGCCGCAGAATATGAGCCCGCCCAGCCTGCCCGATCTGCCGCGCGGCGACTCGATTGTGGCTGAGCCAAAGCATGTAGGCGGCCAGCATTTCCTCTTCCGCCAACCCCGCTTCCACCCGGATGCAACTGGTTTCCGGCAAGCGTACAGTCTCCTGGCCCGCAGTCAGAACAACAGGTTTGCCGATGCCCATGAGGCGTATGGCGATGCCGGAGGTCTCCCCCGCCGGCGGGTACCGCAGGTTGATGCAGACATCCACAGCGGCCGCGTGCAGCCAGAATTGTTCTTCCGGAAGATAGTCCACGCGTAGAATACCCGGCTGGCGGAGCATTGGTTCCACCGTCCGCCGCAGGTCGGAGGAGGCCATCGGGCCGGCAACCAGCAGCCAGACCCAGGGGTGTTGGCTGCGCAGTCCGGCAAAGACGCGGAGGATATTGGAGATTCGTTTGGATTCCCGCAGGTGTCCAAATACGCCGAATACAAAGGCATCGGGCCCCAGCGGCCGCCGCCAGTTCTCCACATCGGCCGCGCGGGCAAGTCCGGGCTCTTCAAACAGGTGGGGAATCTCCACCACAGGCGTCCGGTTGGCGTGGGCCTTCACAAGCGCCGCCGCCGCTGGATTGTGCACCACCACAGCCAGGGCATTCTCGGCCAGCCTCCGGAGCATGGGATAGCGGAAATACTCTTCCGCCTGCGCCGAACGCGCGCGATCGCGCCATAGGCGGCCCGCAAGCTCGCGGTTCCATTCGCCGTAGTTATGGACGAACTCCTCCACGTAGGCTTTCTCATCGCAACTGCCGAGGAAAAAGTGCTGCAGCACGGCATCATGCAGCACAACGACACCGGGCCGCGCCAGGGCCCGATGGTAGATGCTGTGGTGAAGCTGGTTGTTGCCGGTGTGATAGAGCTCGACATCGCAGGATTGGGCGGGATTCGCCCGGACGTCCGCGCGCCGCGCCAGTGCTCGCAAGAGCGCCGCGCTGTAGCCGGCCACGCCGGTCCGCGCAGGGGGCAGCGGTGAATGAAACCCGATGCGCATGATAGGCCCCTACGGAGCCTCGCCCTGTGGCAGCTTTCGCTTCCCGAACAAAGCCGTGCCGACGCGGATGTGCGTTGCGCCTTCCTCGATGGCGGCCTCGAAATCATGGGACATGCCCATTGAGAGCGCCATCGATTCGCCCGGAAGTTGCACCGCTTCGGCTAATTGGCGCAGGCGCCGGAAGTAGGGCCGCGATTGCTCGGCGTCTTCGCACCAGGGCGGCATGGTCATCAAACCACTGAGACGCAAATGGGAGCACTGCCGCACTGCCGCCGCCAGAGCAGCCACTGTTTCCGGAGCCGCCCCATACTTACTTTCTTCCTCGCTCAGCTTCACCTCCAGCATGATCTCCAGTGGCGCCCCGGTCTCATCCAGCTTGCGAGCCAGCTTGGCCGAGTCCACGGTCTGTATGACTGAAAACAACTCCGCGGCCCGGCGGCTCTTGTTGGACTGTAGATGGCCGATGAGGTGAAACCTGGCCCCTTCCAGATCAGCAACCTCCGGGTGTTTGCCTTCAAACTCCTGCACATAGTTTTCTCCGAACTCGCGCAGGCCGAGCGCGTAAGCGTCCCGTATTGCACTGGCGGGAAAGACCTTCGTCACCGCCACCAGGATGATCTCCCGCCGCGAACGGCCCGCCTTCCGGCAAGCCTGCACAATTCTTTCTTCCACCCGGGCTAAGTTTTCCTGCAGCACGCACTCTTATCATAAGTTGACCAACCCTCAGACCGCTGCCATTGAAGAATTCCTGGCCTCGGCGCGCGATCCAGCCCTAATGGAGGAGGGTGAGCTTCCGCTTGCCTTGCAGTCTGGTTGCTATGAACTGGATGAGTCCGGCGGACGTCTGGTGCTGGAAGCCTGGGATGAGGCGCGGCACCTGGTGCGAGTCATCCAGGGAATTCGTCGGTCAGAGCCGGCCCGGCTCGAACTCGAGATCCGCCGCTTCGGCAATCGTAAGGGCTCTCTGCTGATGGTGGACCGCGCCCGCGCCTCCAACCATTCCTTGCACCGCCGCGCCGGGCGGCAGGTGTTCCGCGAACACTTCCGCAAGATGTTGACGCGGAACTTCCCGGGATGGAAGATCGCATCCATCAGTTCGGAACCGGACCTGCATAACAGCCTTCCGCCGCCATTTGCCCGCGCGCTGCTGCGGCAGGGCAAGATGGGGTGGGCTGCGCTGGGCGCGCCGGATGAACCATGCGCCGCCGCCGGCGCGCTTAGCTATGGTCTTATTTGGCTGGACTACCTGCGCCGCCGTGAAATAAAGCTGCTGGTGCAAGGTTTGGTCCTTTTTCTTCCCGAGGGACGCGAGTTGATCACGTGTCTCCGGCTGCGCTTCCTCAATCCGCGCGCGGCTCAATGCGCCGTCTTCTTGTACGGAGCCGGCAACTGGGAACAACAGGTGGATCCGACGCGGCACGGCAACCTCGACACCACTCTCAGATCTGTCACCGCGCCGTCCATCGCCAACCCGCGCGTACTGCCGCTGCCGCCGGAAGCCGAACTGGAGCGGATACTCCGGCGGAACTTGCCCGCGATCGACGGGCTTCTCCTGCCGGCTCCGGTGTACGGCCAGGTGCCGGCCATCGCGGGGATGGAACGCGGCGTGATCGACCTGCTGGCAGTGGACCACACCGGCCGCCTCGCCGTTTTGGAGCTGAAGGCTTCCATGGATCTTCACCTGCCGCTGCAGGCCCTCGATTATTGGATGCGGGTGCAGTGGCACAATCAGAAGGGCGACTTCCAGGCGCACGGATACTTTCCCGGAATCATCCTGCAGCCGGCCCCGCCGCGCCTGTTGTTGATCGCGCCGTCACTCGAATTCCATCCGACCACGGAGACCATTCTCCGCTATTTTTCGCCGGAGATCGCAGTGGAAAGAATCGGGCTGGCGGTAGAATGGCAGAGGGAGATCTCTGTTGTGTTCCGGCTTCGCGGCGCGCAGGCTCCCTATTAGCTAAGCAGGGAGGCCCGTTGCAAACTCAAATCCTCCGGAAAATCCGGCAAGCCGTGGAACAGTTGAATCCCAACGAAGTGCGCCAGGCCGCCGAGCGTCCGTTGGTCATACGACTGGCCGCGGAATCGATTCCCGATTACGAGATGATGGAGGCCTTTCTGAGCGCCAGGCCTGTCTCGCGCAAGAAGCGGATGGAACAAGCCTCCTACATTTTCCGGTCCGATGACGAGCAGATGCCGAAGCAGAGCGATCTCGACATAGTAATGGAAGGAATCGAGCCGCCGGAAGGCGCATTTGTGTTTCATCCGGATCGCCCAACAGAGCTCGTGTCCGAGGTACTCGCCGCCAAGCAGGACCTCGGACTGCCGCTTGCCCGCTGCTTCTCTCCGTTTCGCAAACCGGTGACGGACCGTATCATCAACAACGTCTCGCGCGAGAACGCGCTGTTCAGCCTGATGACCGCTGCGCCAAACCTTTTTCCCGGACTGCAATTGCCGTGGGCGGTGCCGGAAGCCGTCTCTGACGCCACAGTGCTGACCATCAATCAGATTCGAATGGCCTTCATGCTGGCAGCCGCCAGTGACCGCCCCGTGGGGTACAGGGAACAGAAAGCCGAAGTGGGCGCCCTCATCGCCGGAGCACTCGGATGGCGCACGCTGGCTCGCGAGTTGGCCGGCAAGATCCCGTTCGGAGGCGGCTTGATTCCGAAAGCCGGAATCGCGTTCGCCGGAACCTACGTAGCGGGGCTTTCGCTGGAAAGATTGTACCGGGTAGGCTACGGACTCACGCGGGCCGAGCGCCGTCTGGCATATGGGGAAGCGGTGGAACGGGGACGCGAGGTGGCCACGGCCCTGCTGGAAGGTTGGCGCGCGCGCAAGGCTCGCAAGGTGTAGGGCGCGGAGGACAGGCCGGAGGCCTATCCTACCGCTTCTTTTGGCCGCTTCTTTTGGGAAAACAGCAGGCCGGCCCAGATCTCATCCACAGCGCACACCTTGTAGTCCACCAGACCGGCCTCCAGACAGAAAGCTCGTATGTCGTTTTGTGAAATGTCAGTGCGTACGTTGGAAGATCTCTTGGGCCAGAGAATCCAGAGACCGCCTTTGGGACCCATGGCGCGGAGGGCCTGGTCGAATCCGCGCTCGAGTTCCATGCGCGATTTCACAAACAAGAGCACGCGGTGTGCATTGCCGCCATCGGGCTTGCGTTGCAGGTGGACGTAGGCGGGCAGCGGTTTCAGCTTGCGCTCAAACGCAGAGGGAGCCCCGAGCAAGACAACGTTTGTGTCCTTGCGAATACCCAGCTTCCTGGGAAGAGGTGTATTTCTGGACTCACTCATCCGCGGAGGGACCGCCACCTGTTCCACTGGTTTCTGAATTGCGGCCAGTAACACCTTTTTGATCCCGCTCCAGCCGGTATAGGCGGCATCGGGCAGCAGTTCACGCACGCGGCTTACTTTGTCCGGAGGTCCGTCCACAAACACCAATGGCACCAGGCGGGTTTTGATGCTTTGGCGGAGGGCGACTCCAACAGCACGCCCGTGCGAAGGCAGGCGACCCAGATCGATGACAACGGCGGCGGGCAGATCGTCCCGAATCGAGCGAAGGCTTTCCGGCGTTGGGCCGTCAAAAAGCTTTGCCTCGAAGCCGGCCTGGCGCAGCTTCAGCAAGCGCTCCTGCGCCTCAGGCAGGTTCCAGTGGACGAGCAAGACTGGTTTCAATCGAGATAAACCACCTGTCCGGTACGGCTTGAATCATAGCATGCAAAAACGGCGCGGACCGAGGGCAGGTAAGCGGCGGCATCGCTCTCGCAGGCAGCGCCGGTACGCAGGCCCTCTATCAAATGCGTTTGCAGGGCGAGAATGCTGTCTCCCTTGTAGCCGCCCTTGTTGTCGACGGCTGGCGCGTGGAACATGTGCTCCTGTTCCGGCTGACCGTACTCTGTGAGAAACAGCTTTCCATACGGGGTCATGCGCAGCATGCCGCGGTCCCCTTCCAGGCGCATATGACCGAAGGCTACCGGAGGCGGAGCAGGGCCACTGATGCGGTTCGCGTCAAAAGCGCCCTGCACTCCGTTGCGGAAGGAGAGTTCGATCACGGCACAGTCTTCGCCCGCGATGATGGGGTTCACCTTCCGCATACGGCAGCGAAGGGCGGCGATCTCGTCCACCAGATAGCGGAACGTGTCGATGAAGTGAATGCCCATTTCGTACATCAGCAGCATGGGCATCTCGCGGAAGTAAGGCTGTGCCTTGTAAGGTTCCGGTCCGAGGCCATCGCCGGAGCGAAGGTGGAAGCCGGCGTAGAAGAGATTGCCGAGGCTCCCGGAATCAAGTATCCGGCGCGCTTCGCGATACCAGGGCTGCCAGCGCCAGTTCTCGTGGATCAACAGGCGCACGCCGGCGGATTCGCAAGCGGCCAACATGAGCATGCACTCCTCGATGGTGGGCGCCATCGGTTTCTGGCAGATCACGTGCAGCTTGTGCGCGGCGCCCAAACGGGTGAGCGCAAGATGCGTGGAAGGCCGTGTGACGATATCGACAAAGTCGAGCTTCTCTTTGTCCAGCATCTCTTCGGCGTTCCGGTAGGCACGCGGGATATCCCATTGAGCGGCGAACTCCTGGGCGCGTCCGGGCAGGCCGTCGGCGACGGCGACGATCCGGGCCGAGTCCATGCGACGCCAGGCATCGGCTTGAAAGGCGGCGAAGAAGCCGGCGCCTATGATTGCGCCACGGAGTGGGGTGTTGCTACTCACAACCCTACAGTCTGGGTGGTATGTGGGATAAAATGCAACTGAAGCCAATTAATGATAAGAATCCTGTTCAAGCTGCTCGCCGCCTCGATTGTGCTACAGGCGCAGACCGTGGAGTTCAATCGGGACATACAGCCCATTCTGAGCGACCGGTGTTACACCTGCCATGGGCCGGATGCGGCCAACCGGAAGACACCACTGCGGTGGGATACCGAGGCTGGGGTCAAACAGGGCAGCAGCCAGTTGCTGGAGCGAGTGAGCACCGACGACAAGGCCCGGCGCATGCCGCCGGTTTATTCCGGCGCGCCAAAGCTTTCCGCTCAGGAGATCGACCTGATCCGGCGATGGGTGGAACAAGGGGCCGAGTGGCAGGGACATTGGTCGTTGAAGGCTCCGCGGCGCGTCGAGTTACCCAAGCCAAGCGGGGCCAATTGGGGGCACAACGGGATTGACCAGTTCGTTTTGCAACGGCTTGAGCAGAAAGGGTTAAAGCCGTCCCCGGAGGCGGCCATGCACACGCTGATCCGGCGGGTAACGCTGGACCTGACCGGGTTGCCGCCTACGCCGGGCGAGGTGGAGGCGTTCGTAAAAGACACCACTCCCAACGCCTATGAAAAGGTGGTGGACCGTCTGCTTGCTTCGCCGCGGTACGGAGAGCGCATGGCCATACGCTGGCTGGACGCGGCCCGCTATGCGGACACCAACGGCTACCAGACCGATGCGGAGCGGTACATGTGGCGCTGGCGCGACTGGGTGATCGATGCGTTCAACTCGAACATGCCGTTCGACCGGTTTACCGTGGAACAGTTGGCCGGGGACCTGCTGCCGAACCCGACACAGGACCAGTTGGTAGCCACCGGTTTCAATCGCAACCATCGCGGGAACGGGGAGGGCGGGATCATTCCGGAAGAGTACGCGGTGGAGTACGTAGTGGATCGCGTCGAGACCACCTCCACGGTTTGGCTGGGACTAACGGTGGGCTGCGCGCGCTGCCATGATCACAAGTACGATCCGATCAAGCAGAAGGAGTTCTATCAGTTCTTCGGCTACTTCAATAACATTCCCGAGCGCGGCAAGTACTTCAAGTACGGAAACACGCCACCGGTGATTCCGGCGCCGACGCCCGAGCAACGCGGCAAGCTGGAAGCGTTGCGGAGCAAGCTGAGGGTTGCGGAAGGAAAGTTCGAAACATTGAAGGAGGAAGTGAAGCGCGGGGAGCAGGAATGGGAGAAGGGATTGGGAACTTCCGAGCCGCTGCAATGGGCGCGGGAACGGGATCTGGTGAAGAAGTTCGCATTCGGCAGGGGCGGGGCAGCGGGATCGTTTGACGGCAAGCGTTCCGTGGATGGGGGCGACATAGGGAAGTTCGGCTTCTACGACAGGTTCACGCTGGCGGCCTGGATCCATCCCACGGCGCAGGACGGGGCCATTGTGACGCGGGCCGACGATGAGTTGGAGGCCGAGGGATACGGACTGTATCTGAAAGACGGCAAGCTGCAAGTGAACATGGTGACGCGGTGGCTGGATGACTGCGCGCGAGTGGAGACGGAAGATCGGGTGCAACTGAACCGGTGGTCGCACGTGTTGGCCACCTATGACGGGACGAGAGAGGCGAGCGGCATCAGCGTTTTTATCGACGGACGGCCGGTGAAGCTGAAGATCCTGGTGGACGAGTTGAACCAGGGGTTCGCGTCGAAGAAGCCGCTGCGGGTGGGCTTCGGCGGCGGGTATCATTTTCAAGGGCTGCTGGACGAGGTGAGGGTGTATTCGGTGGCGCTGGACGCAAGGGAAGCGGCGATGCTGGCCGAGAGTGCATCGCTCGGGGAGATCGCGCGGATTCCGGCGGAGCAGCGCAGCGCGGCGCAAAAGGACAAGCTGCGGCGGGCCTATCTGCACGAGTACGCAACGGAGCCGGTGCGTGAGGCGTGGAAACAGGTGCTCGCCGCGCAAAGGGAGCACGACCAGTTCCGCGACAGCCTGCCGACGGTGATGGTGATGCAGGAAAACCCAAAGCCCGCGGAAACGCGGTTTCTGGTTCGCGGCGCCTATGACCGTCCGGGCGATGTCGTGCAGAGGGGGCTTCCAGCGCTGTTGCCGCCGATGCCGCCGGGCGCGCCGAATAACCGGCTGGGGCTGGCGCGGTGGCTGGTGGATCCATCGCATCCGCTTACGGCGCGGGTGACTGTGAACCGGTTCTGGCAGATGTATTTTGGAACGGGGATTGTGAGGACGGTGGAGGATTTCGGATCGCAAGGCGAGCTTCCATCACACCCGGCGTTGCTGGATTGGCTGGCGGCTGAATTCGTTCGTACGGGTTGGGATGTAAAGGCGCTACAGAAGACGATCGTGATGAGCGCCACTTACTGGCAGAGTTCCCGCGTGTCTGAGAAATTGGCAGCGGCCGATCCGGACAACCGGCTGCTGGCGCGCGGGCCGCGATTCCGTCTGCCGCCGGAGATGCTGCGCGATCAAGCGTTGGCGGTGTCGGGTTTGATGGTGGGGAAGTTGGGCGGGCCATCGGTGAAGCCGTACCAGCCGGCCGGGCTATGGAAGGAGCTTTCCGGCGGCGCTGACTACCAGCGCGACAAGGGCGAGGGGCTTTACCGGCGGAGCATGTACACGTTCTGGAAGCGGGCAGTGCCGCCGCCGGGGATGATGACGTTCGATTCGGCCGGACGCGAGGCGTGCGTGGTACGGCAGGGCCGGACGAACACGCCGTTGCAGGCGCTGACGCTGATGAACGACGTCACCTATGTGGAGGCATCGCGCAAGATGGCGGAACGAATGATGCGGGAGGGCGGCAACAGCGCCGATGACCGCATCGGGTACGGTTTCCTGCTGGCGACGGCGCGGCGGCCGGGAGCCGGCGAGATGGAGGTTCTGTTGGCGAGCCTGCGCAGCTATCGCGACAAGTTCCAAACCGATCCGGGGGCGGCGGAGAAGCTTCTGAGCGAGGGCGATTCCCCGCGCGATGCCGGGTTGGATGCCAGGGAACTGGCGGCATATACGGGCGTGGCGAGTTTGATCATGAACCTGGATGAGACGGTGACCAAGGAGTAAGTCAAAGATGGATTTCACGCGACGGCACTTTTTTTCACGCGCCTCGACAGGCATTGGGATTGCGGCACTATCAGGGCTGCTGGAGCGGGATCTGGCGGCGGCCGGAGAAGGCATGCCAGGACTGCCGCATTTTGCTCCGAAGGCCAAGCGCGTCATCTACCTGTTCCAGTCCGGTGCGCCGTCGCAGATGGAGACGTTCGACTACAAGCCAAAGCTGATGGACCTGCAAGGGACGGAGCTTCCAGATGCGATCCGGAAGGGGCAGCGGCTGACGGGGATGACCTCGACGCAGAGCAGCTTTCCGGTGGCTCCCTCGAAGTTCGCGTTTGCGCAGCACGGCAAGTCGGGCGCGTGGGTGAGCGAGTTGCTGCCGCACACGGCGAAGGTGGTGGACGAGATCTGCTTTGTGAAAACGCTGCACACCGAGGCGATCAATCACGATCCGGCGATCACATTTTTCCAGACGGGCTTCCAACTGGCGGGGCGTCCGAGCATAGGCTCCTGGTTGAGCTACGGACTTGGCAGCGACAACAAAGATCTGCCGGCGTTTGTAGTGATGACGTCGCAGCCCACGGGCGGGCGCGGCGATCAGCCGCTGTATGACCGGTTGTGGGGGAGCGGGTTTCTACCGAGCCGCTATCAGGGCGTGAAGTTCCGCTCGATCGGCGATCCGGTGTTGCACTTGTCGAATCCGCCCGGATTCACCGCAGGCGACCGGCGGCGTTTCGTCGACGATCTGGGGAAATTGAACCAGATGAAGCTGGACGATTTTGGAGATCCCGAGATCGCGACGCGCATCTCGCAATATGAGATGGCTTACCGGATGCAGACGTCGGTGCCCGATCTGACCGATTTGTCGAAGGAGCCGGCGAGCACGTTTGAGCGGTACGGGGCGGATTCACGCAAGCCCGGGACGTTTGCCGCGAATTGCCTGCTGGCGCGGCGGCTGGCCGAGCGCGGGGTGCGGTTCATACAACTGTTCCATCGCGGCTGGGATCAGCACAATCATTTGCCCGAGCAGATAGTGGAGCAGTGCAAGGATACCGATCAAGGGGCGGCAGCGCTGGTGGCGGATCTGAAGGAGCGCGGGTTGCTGGAGGACACGCTGGTGGTGTGGGGAGGCGAGTTCGGGAGAACGGTGTACTGCCAGGGCAAGCTGACCAAGGACGATTACGGCCGCGACCATCATCCGCGCTGCTTCACGGTGTGGATGGCGGGGGGCGGGGTGAAGGCGGGCATGAGCTTCGGGGAGACGGACGAATACTGTTACAACATCGCCGCGGATCCGGTGCATGTGCATGATCTGCACGCGACGATTTTGCATTGCCTGGGCGTGGATCACACTAAGTTGACGTTCAAGTATCTGGGGCGGCATTTCCGGTTGACGGACGTGCATGGCAAGGTAGTCAAGCAAGTGTTGAGTTAAATCAGCGGCTGTCAAAGTCCCGGCGGGACACTCGAACAATGCGGTCGCCCGCAACATTCTCCAGCTTGGTCACCGCGCCGCTGGGCCACCTCACCTCCAGGAGCTTGGCCTGCCTGGCCGCGCCCAATCCGAAATAGACGCGCGCATCCCCTGATGACAAATAGCTCCCGGAAGAGCTAACCATCGCCTGCTGCTCCGCCCCGTCTTCGGTTACCACACGCACCTGCGCTCCGATTGCGCCGCTCGTGTCCACGGCCAGCCAGTGATTCCCGTTGCCGCGATTTTTCAGTACTACGGCGGCTCCATCGTTACAATTCATCACCACATCCACCCAACCGTCGTTGTCCAAATCCCCAAACGCCGCGCCCCGCGCCCCAAACTTCTTTCCAAACACAGTCCCGCTTACCGCGGACACGTCTTCAAATTTGCCCCCCACGTTGCGCATCAGCAGAGGAGGTTCCAGATACTGTAGCGAAGGTTGCGTCAGTTGAATGTTGTCCATCACGTGACCTTGCGCGACAAACAGATCGCGCGATCCGTCGTTGTCGTAGTCCACAAATTTCGCTCCCCAGCCCGATCTCAGCTTCGTGATGCGCCCCACCCCGGTGTTGGAAGAGGCGTATTCGAACCTTCCTTTCAGATTGCGGAACAAGGCGTAGCGCTGCATGGCCAGCGCATTGATGAAAATATCCGGCCACAGGTCGTTATCGTAATCCGCAAAGTCCACTCCCATGCCGCCGAAGGTATGTCCATCGTCATCGTAGGCAATTCCCGCCTCCAGCCCGATCTCACGGAAAACTCCTCCGCCCTGATTATGAAAAAGCTGCTGCGGGAAGCTGTCGTTGGCGATGACAACATCGATCCTGGCGTCACGATCGAAATCGCCGATGGCGATCCCGAGCCCCTTACCCGCCGCCTCGCCCCATCCCGACTTTTTGGTTGCATCCTCAAAAGTGCCGTCACCGCGATTGCGGTAAACCAGATGCGTCACCGGTTGAAATTGATCCGGATGACAGTAGGAACGGTAGCCCTGCTGGCGGCTGCCGCACCATATGTCGGGCTCGAAATCCCATTTCACATAGCGCGCCACAATGAGATCCAGCCGCCCGTCGCTGTCGTAATCCACCCAGGCCGCGCTGGTGGACCAGCCGCCGCCGGTCACACCAGCCTTGCCGGTAACGTCCTCAAACGTCCCGTTGCCGCGATTGCGGTAGAGAATGTTTGCTCCAGCGCCCGTCACATACAAGTCGGGGCGGCCATCGCCGTCATAGTCTCCCACGGCAACGCCCATCCCGTAGCCATGCCCGCGCACGCCCGCCACTTCCGTCACATCCTCAAACCGGAAGCTGCCACGGTTCCGGTATAGACGATTCCAGTATTTGGGCTGCGTCTTGCCGGGCATCTGGCCCGCCTTCATCGGGTCCTTCAATTCCGCGCCGTTGACGAAATAGAGATCGAGCAGGCCGTCGCCGTCGTAGTCGATCATGCCGACGCCGCCGCTCACCGATTCGATCAGATATTTCCTCGAAGTGCCGCTCTTCTCGTGACGGAACGCAACACCGCTCGCGGCTGTCGCGTCTTCGAAAACAGGCAGCAAGGCCGCCAGGAAAAATGCAGCCAGCATAGGACTCCTCAGTGTAACAGCGCGCAAAACGGAGACCGCCCCGGCACTATGCCAGTTACCGGCCGGCCGCCATGGCCTCTACCAGCACCCGGCCCACCGAACCGCTCGGCGTCTCCACTCCCAAAAGAGTGGCGAGCGTGGGAGCGATGTCGTTCACCGCGGCCCGGTCATGGAACCGCCCGGCTTTGATTCCCCAGCCCATGAAGATCACCGGCACATGCGAGTCGTAGTTGAACGGGGTCCCATGCGAGGTCCCCTTCTCCTCAAAAAACCAATATGGTTCACTCACGATGAAGAGATCCCCGGCGCGCTGCGCTTGGAAACCGGCGCGCACACGCATATCCACCTGATCCTGCCCCGCCATCCCAGCCGCCAACTGATCCCGCGTATATACACGGAGAATGTGCGGAATCAGGCGCACCGCCTCTGCCGCCTGCCGCCGCACCTCGACCGCGTCCAGCTTCTTGCCGGCAATCAACTCATGATCCAAATAGGGCGCCGGACCGGACTTGCCCGCCACCCATTTGCCCGCCCCGTATAGATGTGTCAGGCGCTCCTCCACCTTTGCGTGTACGGTCTTCTCCGATATTCTTCCGCCCGGCATCTTGCGCTCCCGCATCAGCTCTGGCAGCGGCGCCACACCGTGGTCGGCGGTCATCACCACTAGAATGTTCTGCATGCCGATCCTGGTATCCAGGAACTGGAACAGTTTGCCCAGAAGGCGGTCCGTGCGGATGGAAATGTCGCGCACACGGGGAGAGTCGGGACCCACATCGTGACCAATGTAGTCGTTGGAGGAAAAACTCACTGACAGCAGGTCAGTGGCCGGACCTTGGCCCAGTTTCTCCGCCACTACAGCCTTCTCGGCTAGCAGCTCCAGCAGTTCATTCCCAAATGGAGTTCGCTGCATGGCCGCCCAATGCTTCTCGTCGAGCGCCGGAGTCATGGTGAGAAACGGCTTCGCCTTGGGGTCGTCCACCGGAACCCACGCCGCGCCCACAAACTTGTCGGCAATCCGGGAGCGGTTGAACTCCTCCACCCAGGCCGGCAGCGCCGGGAAGTAATAGGTGCTGGACACGAAGTTGCCGGTCTTGTTGTCAAACCAGAATGCGCCGTCCGCCATGCGCCCCACCGGGAGAATCGCGCTTCGATCCTTAATCGAAATGCCCACCACCTTAGGTTTGTCCCGGCCGGACATCTTCAACTCATCGCCAATGGTGCTGACCAGCAGATTGCGCGGGGAGGCGGCTTCCCCTTTGGCCCCCAGCAACTGGTAATTCGGATCCCATACGCTGGTCACCTGCTTGTGCAACTGCCGGTCGTACCACTCGTTGCCCACAATGCCGCTGATGGAAGGCGTGGCCCCGCTCAGGAATGTCGAGTGGCCAATGGCGGTGACCGTAGGAAAATGTTCATAATGCGCGTTGGTGAACACCGCACCCTGCCGCAAGAGGCGATCGAGGCCGCTGTTGTATTGCTCGCGGAACCGCGTCAGGTAGTCGTAGCGGAACTGATCCACCATAATCGCCAGGACCAATCTTGGCCGCGCGGCGGCTGCCTTCGGCGCCGCGTTTTGCGCGCCAGTTACAGACAAAGTGAATAGACAAAGGGAACTGATGAGTTTCCGGATCATGACTGGTAAGCCTTTAGAAATTGTCTTAGTCGAGGATCACAGCGCCGGTGCCCTGCAACTCATATATGGCCGCTGATCGCTTCACGGAGGATGCGTCGAACTTGCGCCCTTGCTCCTCAGCTTCATGCCTGGCGCGGGCGATCACCTGCTCCTTGGTCAATTCCAATTTCGTGAGCTTGCCCTCGGCAATGGCCATCTTCCCGACGCTATCCTTCGGGAACACAATCTCACCGTCGGCCACTTTCACGCGCAGATTGGCCTGCTTGCCGGGTTCCACAAGCGCGATCCAACAGCCCATCATCTGGCAGACCTCGGTGATCTTTCCCTTCACTTGCACAGTCTTTCCCAACAGCGGTGCGGGATTGCCGGTCACCGCTTCCACGGAACTCGGCTGCGCGAGTTGCAACGGTTTACCAAGCTTCTGCTCTCCCGCCGCTAACGCGGTCGCGGCCGCAAGAAACACTGCGATTCTCATAATTTCGCTCCGCAAAGTAGTTACTGCTTGACCTTCGCCGGGCTGATCATGATGTGTGCTCCGGCAGTTCCGGGATACATCAGCCACGGGGCGGTTCCAGGGGTGATGGAAAGTCCGGTGGACTCAGGAGTGGCATAAGGCGTGTAGATCACCCAGCGCAGATAGGCATCCACTATCTCCCCTTTGGCGGAGTCAAAGCTGGCGCCGGTGAGCACGTAGAGCATGCGCGGCTCGCGCGGCATTTTGAGTTTGCCCTCGTCCACTTCTTTCCAGCGGTTCTCGTGACGATCCTTGCCCTTGAACTGTACCGCCAGTTCGCGGCCGCGGGCCATGAACGGTTCCAGATCCTTGTGATAGCAAGCGACGCTGAGCCCCTTGGCGGCGGGGTCATCGGCAAGACAAACCATATCGCCCGAGCCTTTGCGTAGCGTCACCACTTCACCCTTGCCGTTGTAGCCAAGCACGGTGGCGGCCGCGCGCCGCTCCTTGGGAGCCGCGAGAACGGCGGATGCGATCTGGTCCTCATTGGAGGCAACATCGGCGGCGACGGCTGTCCCAAACGTGAGCAGCCCCAAGGACAGAAATACGAGGTTCGTCTTCATCTGCTTATCCTCTCAAACCAAGAAATGATTGCCGCGCCGGGTATTGCCGGAAGCGGGCACGTTTCAGTATCGCAGAATTCTTTTGGTATCGGCGCTCCCGCGCCAGCCAGTTCTTATCCGGCGGAACTGCGCCTCGTACCGCTGGCGGATCCGGGCGTCTTTGTAGACGCTGAAATCTGGTTCTTCAGCCCCAGGTTGTCGAGGATATTTCTTCTCGAATTCCCGTAAGTGAAGGCCGAGGCCACCGCGAATGCTACCGGGTCGAACCACTGTTGGGCCGCTGCGGCCACGCGGTGTTGGCGGAGTCCCCGGTCACAGAGGAGGGGAAGGGCAGGCCGCTCCTGGTGTCGGCCCCCATCCGGCCTCGGCCAAGCAACAGCATGATCCCCTCAAGGGCGGTACAGGAACGCTCGTGGCGCCGGCGTCCCCGAGGCAAACGAGCCGCAGTTGCCATTGCCGGCGGCGGCGTTCAGCAGGCTCTTACGGCACCTGCCAACCCTCCCCGGCCGTAAAAATCTTGAAGCGCTGCGAGGGGCGATGGAAAAGCATGTGGTCCAGAAAAGCATCTGGCGAGTCGTAGTGCATGGGAACAATCCAGGACGCCTCGATGTCTTCGGCCAATTGCGCGGCCTGGTCCGCGTGGAAGTTGGCGCTGCCCGAGACGGGTAGCAACGCCACGTCTACGTTGTAAGGGCGGAGGTGCATTGCCAAATCAGGATACGGCACGCCATCGCCGGCATGGTAGATGGTACAGCCGCCGCAGCGGATGAGGTAGCCGAGATAGGGGTAGCCGCCGATGGCGGTCCACTCAAGCTCCGGGTGCGCGGATGGGACCGAATAGATGCGAATGTAGTCGCCCGTTTGGAAATACTCCACGCGGAGACCGGCGTCGGTGGTGGTCATGCGCTGGTAGCTGATACCGAGCGAATGGGCATGTCCAGCCGCGCTTTTGGGCAGCAGCAGTTTGGCGTTTGGCGAGCCGTCCAGTAGCGGGAGTAGCGTCGCTGCGTCCATGTGTCCCGCGTGCGCATGCGTAGAAAGCACCATCGAAGCATGATGAATGTGCGTAGGCGGGATGAGCGGGGAGCCCGTCAGGTACGGATCGATGTAGAAGATCATCGAGTGGTACTTGAGGACAAAGCCGCTGCGTCCCAACCACCAGAGCGTAGGCGCGGCGGCGGGCGCCTGATCGATCTGTTCAAGTAAGGTCACCGTAGGTACTTGTCGAACCAGCCGAGCATCTCCGCCAGAACATGCTCCACTGATTCACGGCCCTCATAGCCGTGCGATTCGTGAGGCAGCAGCACCAGCCGCGCCGTGCCGCCGTTGCCGCTCACGGCCTGATACATGCGGTCCGATTGAATGGGGAACGTGCCGGCGTTGTTGTCGGCTTCACCATGAATGAAGAGGATGGGTTCGTTGAGCTTGTTGGCATGCGCGAAGGGAGACATTTTCAGATAAGTGTCCGGGGCCTCCCAAAAGGTGCGGCGCTCGGATTGAAAGCCGAACGGGGTGAGTGTGCGGTTGTAGGCTCCGCTGCGGGCGATGCCGGCGCGGAACAGATCGGAGTGCGCCAGCAGGTTGGCGGTCATGAACGCGCCGTAGGAGTGTCCGCCGACACCGACGCGGGCCGGATCGGTAACGCCCATCGCGGCGGCCTTATCGATGGCGGCCTTGGCCGACTGCACGATTTGTTCAATGTAGGTGTTGTTGACCGTCTCGGGATCACCCACTACCGGCATGGAAGCGCCGTCGAGAATGGCATAGCCGGAGAGAAGAAAGAACAGGTGCGAGGGGCCGGCGATTGTGGTGAAACGTTTGGTGGAGCCTGAGACCTGCCCGGCGGTTTCCGGATCATTGAACTCACGCGGATAGGCCCAGATGACGGTGGGGAGCCGCTTGCCGGGCTGATAGTCCGGCGGCAAATAGAGCGTGAAAGAGAGCGGCACGCCGTCGTCACGATTGTAGGTGACCAGTTGTTTGGTGATCTTGCGCAATTGCGGCGCGGGGTCCTGCAGATGGGTGAGGACAACAGGTTTGGCGTTTGCGCCGGTGGTGCGGATGAGATAGTTGGGCGGTTCAGCCGGAGTTTCGCGGCGCGTGAGGAGGCGCGTACCGGAAGTGTCGAGCACCTCAACGACAGACTCGTAGCCTTCGGTGTCGCAGTGGAACAGGCGTTCGGTCTTGCCGGTGGTGAGATCGTAACGGTCGAGGAACGGGCGATCACCCTGAGGAGAAGCCCCGTTGCCCTCGAGAAAGATGTGATTGCCGGACTGCAGGATGACGCGGTGGCCGGAGGGGGTGGTGGTGGATTGCGGTGTGCCTGGATCGCCGTAGCCATCCTGGGTGCTGCGGCTCCAGAGTTGTTTGGGGGCGCTTGTCCCTTGCAGAAGGACGGTGCGGAGCCAGCGCCGATTGCGGTCCGTGTCAGAAATGAGCGCGCCGCCGCCGGCAAGCCAGAGTGTGGCCGTCGTGCGATGCTCGGTGCGGTGTAGTTCGCTTGGTTCAGCGGCAAAGGGCGCTTTTGACGAAAGGAGACGGTCTCGATGCGGCACTTTTTTGCGGGGATTACCTTCATCGAGAGCCTCCAGCCAGACCAGCGTGGCCGGTTCGGTGGGACGCCAGGCGATGTTACGCGGACCGGTGGGCACGCCTTCAATTGGTACGCGGTCGCGCAGCGGCAGGCTTGCTATCTTGCGAACCATGATCCCGGAGGAGTCCCACACTTCCACCTCGCGCGGAAAAGCGAAGATGGGGTGCAGATAAGAGAACGGCCGGTGAACGTAGGAGACCAGCAGGCGC
>JAENWC010000281.1 GCA_016650235.1 Terriglobia bacterium | reverse complement strand
TCTATCCGCAGTACTCCCGGACCACCACCGGCAGCAGCCTGGCAGAATGGAAACGGCAGTTGCAGCTAGCCCGCTGGGATCCTCCTGCTCAAGTGGTCCATGATTACCACGATGATCCAGCCTACATCGCCTCCGTGGCCGGCGCCGTGGCGGAACAACTGGCCCGGTTCCCCCGGCCGGATGCGGTGCACCTGGTGTTCTGCGCCCACAGCGTGCCCGTCTCCGTCATCAAGGCGGGAGACCCTTACCAGAAACAGATCGAACGCACGGTGGAGCTGGTCCTGACCACTGGTAAATGGCCCAACCGGAGCAGTCTTTGCTATCAAAGTAAGGTGGGTCCGATGCAATGGCTGCGTCCGATGATGCGGGAAACACTGGAGAAGTTGGGCCACGAGAAAGTTGAGGCCGTTCTCATGATCCCGATTTCGTTTGTCTCGGATCATCTGGAGACCTTGTATGAGATTGACATCGAGCACAGGGAGATCGCCCATCAATGCGGAATCAGCCAGTACCGTATGGCGCCCGGGTTGAACGATGCGCCTCCCTTCATCGCCGCGCTGGCGGGACTGGTACGGAAAGCGGTCTCACCGCAATTGGCGGCGGGGGCCGGGCGATGAGTACGCGTCACCCTCGAGCACCTCTGCGACTCGGGCGCGCAGAAGCGGAAGTAGATCTTTCTCCAACCATGGGTTTCGACGAAGCCACATGTTGTTGCGCGGGCTTGGATGTGGCAATGGGACTAAGCTCGGCCAATGCTCGCGCCAGGACTGGACCGTGCTGGTAACCGGGCCGCGAGCTTCCGGAAGATGGTAGCTTAGCGCGTACCGGCCGATCACCAGCGTGAGCCGCAATTGCTTGAGTTGTCCGATCAACTGTTCGCGCCACGCCGGCGCGCATTCGGGACGCGGCGGAAGATCGCCACCCTTGCCGGTGCCCGGGTAACAGAACCCCATGGGAAGCAGCGCTATGCGCTCGGGGTTGTAGAAGACTTCCGGTGTGATGCCCATCCATTCGCGCAAACGATCTCCACTTACATCCGAGAAGGGGAGGCCGGCTTCGTGGGCCTTGCGGCCCGGCGCCTGTGCCACCACCAGAATACGGGCGCGCGGATGAAATTGAAAAATTGGCTTCGGACCGAGTGGCAGATGCTCCGAACAGAGGCTGCAGCCGCGCACCTCATCCAGCAGTATTTGGAACGTCGCCATCGGTGGACCTCCATACTCAGCCTACCAGCGTGATACATTGTTGCTCAGACACAATGAACCGTCGCCAATTCATTTCCAGCGCCGCGGCTGCTCCGGCACTCGCCGCCGCGCAGTCACGGCGGCCAAACTTCATCGTCATCATGACCGACGATCAGGGGCTGCACGACCTCGGATGCCTGGGAGCAACCGATCTCAAGACGCCGCACATCGATGCGCTTGCCGCATCCGGCGCTCGCTTCACCAACTGGTACTCGAATGCCCCCGTTTGCGCGCCGTCGCGCGCCGCTCTGATGACCGGGCGCTATCCTATTCGTGCCGGCGTTCCCACCAACGGGCAACCGCTCACCGCGCAACAGCGCACTACCGCATCGCTGCTGAAGCCGCTGAACTACAGGACGGGGCTCGTCGGCAAATGGCACCTCGGCGATACACCGGATACCGTGCCCAACGCGCACGGGTTCGACTACTTTTACGGCTTCCATCCCGGCTGCGTGGATTTCTACTCGCACATTTACTATTGGGGCGACCGCGGCAATAATCCGCAAGTCAACTTCCATTCCCTCTTCCGCAACCGCCAGGAGATCTTTGAGGACGGCGAGTATCTCACTGAACGTATCACCACGGAGGCGGCGTCGTTCATTGGCCGCCATCACGCCGATCCTTTCTTTCTCACGGTCACCTATAACGCGCCGCACTACCCCATGCATGCGCCGGAAAAATACAAGCGCCGCTTTCCGATGCTCCGGCAGGAACGCCAGACCTACGCTGCCATGCTGGCGGCGGTCGATGATGGAGTAGGGCAGATTCGCGCGGCGATCTCGCAACACGGGCTCACCAACGACACGCTCATTTTCTATGTCGCCGACAACGGCGCCACGACTGAAAATCGGGCCGGGATCGGGCAGCAACCGGCCACAGCCGGGGACAACTCTCCGTTCCGGGGCTTCAAGTTCAGCCTCTTTGACGGCGGCATGCACGTTCCCGGCATTATGAGCTGGCCCGGTGTGATTCCGGGCGGGCAAGTGAATTCGGAACTGGCGATGACGATGGACATTCTCCCTACCATCACCAAGGCCGCCGGCGGCACAATTTCGCACACCGTGGACGGGAAGGACATTTTGCCCGTCGCGCACGCCGGGGCAAAGTCTCCGCATGATGCCATCTTTTGGAAGAACGGGAATCAGCTTGCGGTGCGCCGCGGCGATTGGAAGCTGGTGCTCAATGGCATCACTTATGGAAGGACGCCGGAGGAGAAGAAGCCGCTCACGGGCGACGATGCCGTGTTTCTTTCGAACCTGCCGGCGGACCCCGGCGAGACCAGGAACCTGCGGCATGCCAACGCCGCGCTCGTAGACGAGTTGAGCAGCCTGATTCACAAGTGGAGCGAGGACATGCGGCCATGAGACATTTGCTTCCGTTACTAATGGCGATTCCGGCAGTGGCCGCTACGCATTCCTTTGACGTAGTGGTCTACGGCGCAACCTCAGGCGGCGTCATCGCCGCGGTTGCGGCTGGGCGCGAAGGACTCAAGACAGCACTGCTGGAACCCGGAAGACATCTTGGGGGAATGTCCTCGGGCGGGCTCGGCAGAACCGATCATGGTAAGAAGGAGACCATTGGAGGCTACTCGCTCGAGTTCTACCAACGTCTCGGCAAGCACTATGGCGAACCCGTCACCTGGTACTTTGAGCCCCACGTGGCCGAGGTCACCTTCCAACAGATGCTTAAAGAGGGAGGTGTCTCCGTCTTCTTCGAACACCGCCTCCACCAGGAGCGTGCCGTCAAAAAGAAGAAGCGCCGCATCACTGAAATCTCACTGGAGAACGGCACAGCCTTTGAGGCCAAAGTTTTTCTGGATGCCACTTATGAAGGCGATCTTCTGGCCCAAGCCGGGGCCTCCTTCACCATTGGGCGCGAAGGCACTACGCAATACGGTGAATCGCTCGCCGGTGTCCGCCCCAAGGACCGCAGCCATCAGTTCGACTTTCCCGTGGCCGCCCTCGACGCAAACAAGCAGCCGCTGGCCGACATTGGACTCACTCCCCGCGGCGAGATCGGAGCAGGCGACAAGAAGGTGCAAGCCTATAACTTTCGCATGTGCCTTTCGGACGATCCGAAGAATCAGATCGCCTATCCCAAACCCGCCAACTACAATCCCGCCCGCTGGCAACTGCTGCTTAATTACCTGGACGCTTTCCAGAAGCACAATGGCCGTCTGCCCAAACTGAAAGGCGAGCTCTTCATCTGGTCGCTGATGCCCAATCACAAGACTGACATCAACAACCGCGGTCCCGTCTCCACCGATTACATCGGGGCAAGCTGGAGTTATCCGTCGGCCACCTATGCGCTGCGCGCTCAGATGTGGCAGGATCACATCGACTATACGGCCGGCCTTTTCTATTTTCTGGCAAATGATACGCGCGTGCCGGAATCCATCCGCCAGGAGATCAGTCAATGGGGGCTATGCGCCGATGAGTTCGCGTCCACCAATCATTGGCCGCACCAGTTATATGTGAGGGAAGCGCTCCGCCTTACCGGCGACTTTGTCATGACCCAGAAGGATATCCAGGCGGAACTTACCAAACCAGACGCTATCGGAATGGGCTCCTACAATTCCGACTCACACAACGTGCAGCGGTACATACAGCCGGATGGCACGGTTCAGAACGAGGGCAACATGGAGGTGCGCGTTGAGCCGTACCAGATTCCCTATCGCGTTCTCCTTCCCAAGAAGAAGCAGGTGGAAAATCTTCTGGTTCCCGTCTGCGTCTCCTCCTCCCATGTCACTTACTCGACGCTCCGCATGGAGCCTGTCTATATGATTCTTGGCCATGCCGCGGGTGTGGCCGCTAAGATGGCCATTGATGCCGGAATCCCGGTGCAGGAGATCGACACCAAAGCGCTCGTACAAAGACTGCGCAAGCAAGGTGCCGTAATGGAGATCAAACCATGACAATCAAACCCGTTGTTATTGTTGCCGCCACGTTTGCCGCCGCCGCATTCTTTTTCTCGCAGCGCGGCGTGGTCTATTCGCAATCGGCCCCGATGGATAGTTCCGCCGTCAGTTTCCGCGTGGAGTTCGCCGTGGCGGACACAGCACCCAACGTATGGGACGGGAAAGTGTCGGTGACCGGTGGAACGCTGGCCGGACTGCGCCACTGGCGGCCCCGGCCCGGAGACAAGATTGATGGCGCTAGTTTCCACATCGCATCTCATCAGGGAGTTCTATTTACCAGGCGCGCTTGGGAGACGCCGCATGTGGAGATGCCGAAGCCCTATCTGCTTACGCCTGGTCTCATCATCGATGTCACCGGACCCAATGCGCGCGTGCAGATGGAAACGAAAGACGGCAGGCTCGCCTTTTCCGCCTCCACGGTTTCATTCGGTAAACCCCAACAGCTTCTGGGCGGAAAGGTGACCGTGGAGCGCGTACCGGCGGCGCAAGCGATTTCGAACCCGCAAGCGCAAGGAGATTTCGCAACCTTGACCGCCTCGCCCGCGGGCGAGCTCTGGAGCGCCTGGGTTTCCTTTCAGAATAACCGGAATGAAGTGGTGGCGCGCCGATTTGACGGGCGTGCCTGGCAGCCCTCGCAGAAAATCTCGGAAGATCACTCCGACATTTTTCTGGTGAAGGCGGCGCGGGACAAGTCGGGTAAGCCGTGGTTCATATGGTCGGCGCAGGTGAATGGCAATTGGGACCTGTATGCGCGCACCCCGGGCGCGGGCATTGTCCGGCTTACCGAAGCCAGCCAGCCCGACATCTATCACAATGCAGCCACGGATTCGTCCGGGAATCTTTGGGTTGTCTGGCAGGGCTTCCGGGGCGGCCAGTCCGACATTTTCGCGCGCCGCTACGACGGGGCCAACTGGTCGGCGGAAGAAAAGGTATCTATCTCCGCAGCAAATGATTGGAATCCGGTGATCGCGGCGGACGGCGTTGGCGGCGTGTATGTGGGATGGGACACCTATGATCAGGACAACTACGACGTCTTCCTCCGCAAGTTCGCGAGCAACGCATGGGGCGCTCCTGTCCCGGTCGCCAACACGCCGAAGTATGAAGCCTACCTGACGCTTGCCTGCGACAAGAGCAACCGCCTCTGGACCGCGTGGAATGAGTCCGGTCATCAGTGGGGCAAGGATACCGGGTTTCTGCCGCGCCAGCAGGGCACGCCGCTCTATTCCTGGCGGAGAGTGAAAGTGGCCGTCTACGACAACGGGCAATGGCGCGAACCGGTGGCACACTTCGAGGATTCGCTCCCGCCGCATCTGCGCAACTACAACGATCTGCCGGTGCTGCAGCACGACGGCGCGGGCCGCGTATGGCTCTTTTTCCGCCACCGCCTCTTGCGCATACAGGACGTTCCCCCGGATACTCCCGCGCATCGCGCGGCTTGGGAAATTTACGGCGTCTCTTATGAAGGCGACCGGTGGTCGGCTCCGGTCACCATGCCGTTCAGCAACGGCCGCCAGGACATGCGCACTGGTTTCGCCGCCGGTGCTCCCGGGGCGCTCTACGCCGTCTACCCGACCGACAACCGCAATTTCGAAGACTTCCTCTATAAGCGCGCCGAAGTGATGGCGGCGCGGATTCCCTCTCCCGGTCCTGCCCCCGCCGAGCTCAAGCTCAATGCACGTCCGCCGGTGACGCTCACCACTCCGCTGATCCACGCCGATGAGGCGGCGGATCTCAAGCGCATCCGAAGCGCGGTGTTTCAAAGCGCCGGGCGTTCGCTTAAGATCTATCGCGGCGATACGCACCGGCACACCGAGTTTTCCATGGATGGCAACAACGACGGATCGCTGCTCGACACTTACCGCTACGCCATGGATGCGGCCTCGCTCGACTTTCTGATGGTGAGCGAGCATAATGGCGCGGCCGGGCCGGATGAGGACTACATCAACTGGCTGTTGCAGCAGATGGCCGACGTCCTAACCGTGCAGGGAACGTTCCTGCCGCTCTATGGGTACGAGCGCAGCCTCAGCTACCCCAACGGCCACCGCAACGTCATTTTTGCAACACGCGGCAACCCAACCTTGCCCATCCCTGTCGAGGAGCAAAAGGCCAGGATCGGCGCGAAGCCCCTCTACGAGTACTTGAAAAAGTACAAGGGAATCGCCATCTCGCACACCTCGGCCTCCAGCATGGGAAC
>JAENWC010000280.1 GCA_016650235.1 Terriglobia bacterium | reverse complement strand
GGTAAGACTATGACAAGGCGAGCATGTCCATCCATGTGGGCGTTGTTGCCGATCACGCTGCTGGCTTGCGCCGGCAACGCGAATGCACAGGAGTATCGGGGCCGGATACAGGGAGTTGTCGGCGACCCATCGCAGGCGGTCATCGTAGGAGCGGCAGTCACGCTGCGAAATAACAACACCGGGGTTGCCTCCACGCGATCGACGGACGAGACAGGCCACTACCTGTACGATCTGGTGGAACCAGGAACCTACTCCCTGACCTTTGAGATCGAGGGCTTCAACCGGTTTCTTCAGGAGAACATCCTGGTGCAGAACCGCGGGGACATCACCGTGAATGCCACGCTCCGGCTGGGCGGGGTGGCCGAAACGGTCACCGTTTCCACGTCGCCTGTCGCGGTGAAGTTCAATACGACCACGATGGAACTCACCGTGGACAACACGATGGTGAGGAACCTGCCGATCGTGGCGCGCAACCCGTTCACACTCGCGCTGCTGAATCCGGCCGTCGTCAGCCGCTACACGGCGCAGAAGAATCCGTTCTTCATGTGGGCGGCCAGTTCGGTGGAGGTGGGCGGAGCACAGAACACCAGCGGCGACGTGCTGGTGGACGGAATGCCGGTGATGCTGGGGCCCAAGAGTTCCTATGCGCCCACCATGGACAACACCACGGAGGTCACCGTTCAGCAGAACAGCGTGGATTCCGAATACGGCCACAGCTCCGGCGGTGTCCTGAACGTATCCGCCAAATCGGGCACCAACGAAGTACACGGAACGGCGTATTACTTCGGGCGCAACCCGATGTTCAACGCGGTATCCAACCCGCTCACGCGGTCCCCGAACCGCGTGCGCAATCACATTTGGGGCGGCACGGTGGGCAATCCGTGGAAGAAGAACCGTATCTTCAACTTCTTCGCCTATGAGCAGTGGCGCCAGCGGGATCCCCTGTTCGAGCAGCGCCGGATGATGACACCGACCGAGCAGCAGGGCGACTTCTCCCAGTCGCTGAACAGCAGCGGCGGGCTACGCACCATCTATGACCCCTGGACCTCCCGATTGCAGGGGACCCAGGCCTCACGCCAGCCATTCGCCGGTAACCTGATTCCACGGTCACGCCAGGACCCTTCTGCGCTCAAGTTCCTGGGCGAGATGTGGAATCCCAACCGGGCTGGAACGGACATCACCGGGCTGAACAATTTTGGCGCTTCCTACGTGCGGCAGTTGGCCTATCACAACATCAGCAATCGCACCGATTTCAATATCAGCGACAATGTGCGGTCGTTCTTCCGCTTCAGCCGGTTCCGCACAATTCTGGAAGACCAGGACTTCACGCCGAACCACTCCCGCCTGTTCCCCAACCCCAACGGCGGATCCATGCACGCTCTGAACCTATCCGGCGATCTGGTGTGGACGATCAATGCGCGAACCGTGCTCAATTTCCGGGGCAACTACGTTTCCAACAACGACGACTATAATGCGCCGGAGCAGTACGCCACGCTCGCCAACTACAAGGAGTTCTTCCCCAACGCGACCGACTTCTACACCCGCTATCTCGACTTCGGGGCACCGTTCTACTATCCCGGGATTCTCATCAACGGAGGCAGTCCGGGCGGCTCCTACGGCAAGCCGAGCTGGTGGTTTCAACACCCCCAGGCATTCTATGATGCCGTCAAGATCTCCCACAACAAAGGACGCCACTTCCTGAAAGCGGGCTTCGAGTTCCGGATCCTGCGGGTGGACGCCATACGGCCGGAAACCTTCCGGTTCTCGTTCCGGGACAACGAGACGGCCGACACATTCATCAACCCGAACACGCGATTGAGCGGAGACGCCTGGGCGAGTTTTCTGTTGGGATCCTTGAATCCTGCCGATTCCTGGGGACGTCATGTGCCCTTCAAGAAGGACACCTCGCGCTACTATTCCACCTTTGTTCAGGATGACTTCAAGCTCAGTAAGAACATCACGCTCAACCTGGGGTTGCGGTATGAGTATGAGACCGCCCTGTACGATCGCGGCGGCTCGTTCGGCGCTTCCACGTTCCAGCCGGACCGGTACTCGCGCGGCCTGGATCTGGCGAGCCCGATCCCGGAGTTCCAGGGAACCGGCCAGCCCGCCATCCCAGCCCAGGCGCGCGCCTTGATGGACAGGCCTTACCAGTGGAATGGAGCCTGGATGTTTACGGAACCAGGCAACCGGGGCATGTGGGATCCGCGAAAGATGATCCTGTTGCCGCGGGCCGGAGCCGCCATCCGCCTGAATGACCGAACCTCTCTGCGCATCGGCTTTGCGCGTTTCAACACTCCGGCCACCCTGCAACGCAATAGCGATGTGTTGGGCAGCACTCCTGTTCCCGGCTTCGGAGCCAACACTCCGCCGGCGCCGGCCGTTGAAGGGGTTCCGCAACAGCGCCTCAGTGATCCCTTCCCCGCCAGTTCCAATCCCGTGATCCCGGTGGTGGGCAAGGGAGACGGCCGGTATACGCTGATGGGGGCAGACGCGGTGTGGGACAACCGGGATCTGGTCACCGGCGTCAATGATCGGGTCAACGTGACGGTGCAGCGGGAGACGGTGGCCCGCCTGCTGGTGGAGGCCACGTATTTCTTCAATCACGGACGCGACCGGAATTACAACTTCAACCTCAATCAGGTGAATCCCCAGACCATCAACACGCAACGGGCCGCCTTGAGCCAGCAGGTAGCCAATCCCTTCTACCAGTTGCTGCCCGCCGACAAGATGCGCGGCGCGCTGCGCAACCAGAGAACCGTCACTTTGCAAAGCCTGCTCCGCCCCTACCCCCACTACACGTCGGTAACGCAGTTCAACACCGACGGCGTCCAGGAGCGGTATAGTTCACTGCAACTCCGCGTCCAGCGCCCGTTCGCCAACGGGTTCAATTTCCTGCTGGCCTACAACTACAACCAGGAGCGGGCGCAGGAGTTCTTCAACAAGGAGGAGGAGTTCACCAACCAGTTTCGCTGGGAAGACGGCTTGCGGCCGCGGCACCGGATGACCCTGGCCAGCACCTACGAGTTCCCGTTCGGCAAGGGCCGGCGGTTCCTCTCGCACATGCATCCTGTGACCGACGCTATTCTCGGCGGGTGGACGTCAAGCGGCATTTTCTGGTACTACGCCGGCAACCGCCTCCGCTTTGGCCAAATGGATGTTGCCGGTAACCCGGCCATCGACAACCCCGACAAATGGGGTTTGATGTTTGACCCGGCCGTCTTCAAATTCAACGCGAATGCGAATTTCGAAGTGCGCCAGAATGCGAAGTCGTACCCGGGCGTGCAAGGACCGGGATACAAGAATATCGACTTCAACCTCGCCAAGTCCTTCCGGCTTAGTGAACGAATCGGGCTGGAGATCAAGATGGAGGTCTACAATCTGGCCAACACATTCTCCGGCGCCGATCCGAATCTCAGCGTAACCAGCTCGTCGTTTGGCCGGGTAACGGCCATGGCGTCCGGCACGCAAGGCCGCGAGATGCAGTACAACCTCCGCCTGACGTTTTGAGGAACACGCGCACGAGCTGTTAAAAAACTACCTCGCAAAGACGCAGAGAACGCCAAGCTGGAGCCGCCTTCCACAGCAAAGTTCCTCCACTGTATGGACCCGCGTACGCGGGTCCGACAATTTACAATTACAACGTGAATTCCTTTCAGTTCACAAGATCAGCCGGGCTTAGCCTGGTATTCCCACGACGCCAAGGCGGACGCCAAGAAGCTCACTCGTACTTCTACCTCGGCAGGGAGAATTCTTGCCGGCCTGTTTGGTTCCGGCTGTGCCGGGTTAGGTCTTTGGAGGTTGCGGGACCCTAAGCACCGGCCACGGCATTGGCAGTTACATGGACAGCAGATACGCCGCCAGATCCTCGATCTGCCGCTCGGTAAGGTGCGATGTCTTGCCGTGCCGGTCGTCCCGATTGCGAGTGGTCAGCACGGCCCGCACGGTTGGCGCCGATCCGTCGTGCAGATACGGCGCGGTGCGCCATATCTCGATCAGAGTGGGTGTGTCGAATTTGGACCCGGCATCCGTCTCCGCCCGCGTGCCCACATCATACGATGCCAGATTCGTGAATAGACCGGCCGGATGGCACTTGGCGCATCCGACGCGCCCGTCGAGGAACAGCTTGCGGCCGCGCGCGGCGGCGGGTGAAAGTCCGCCGTGCACCAGCAACGGGCTGGGCATTGGCTGCAACGACTTCAGAAATTCATCGATAGCGGCGGCTTCTTCTTTGGGACGCTCGGCGAACAAGATGAACCGGATGCCCGCCCTCACGGCAGCCTCGGCATTTTCGCGCACGGCGTGACTCATCGCCGGCGGCGTGCGATGAGCGAGCAGGAGACTTCTCACGTTCTTGGGATTGCCGATGCCGTCGTTCAACAGGTCCCAATTCAGCGCATCCACGCGCGCATCGGGGGAGTGGCAGCTCACACAGCTCAGCCACCCCTGGAAAGACAGCGATCCATCGTTGAAGAGCATTTCACCCTTCCGCGAAGTATCGGGCGGAACGACGGAAAGCCTGGCGGCAAGCGTAGCGGACGGCGTGACGGCGGCCAGATCGACAGATTCGAGAGTGTCGGAGAAATAGCTTGCCACCCAGGCGATGCCGCCGGCGGTTACCACAGCGCGCGGCCCGTTGCCGGCGAGTTTTACGCGTTTTCTCAAGCCCACGAGAAATGACAGATCGCCGGCGGGATCTTGCGGGGGCTTCCGCAATTTCGCGAGGAGGGGCTCCGCGTCGATGATGCTGAGCTCATGCGTACCGGCGTGTGTAATGCACAGGAATCCGCCGTTGGCCGACCAGTCCACACCCCAGGGATTCGCGGCGCCGCGATCGATGTCGTCCAGGAGCACCGTACCCACGAGCGTACCGCGCGCCACATCGATGATGCTGAATGCGTTGGTATGCATCCAGCCGTGGTCCACTTGTGTCGTAGGCAGGTAATAACGCGACAACAGGTGCGTGACGCACGCGAACCTGCCGTCGGGCGAGATACGGATGGCGCGCAGCGAGGTGCTCCCATTCGGCAGTTGGACGCTTCCGGAGAGCTTGCGCGCCGCCGTGTCGATAATGCTGATCTGCGATGCTATGGGCGCCACATCCGCGCGGCCGGCGGGCAAAGAGTTGATCACGAACAGCCGCTTGCCGTCGGGACTAAGCGCCGCCCCGGCGGGCTCCCGAACCACTCGGATGCGCGTAATCTCCTTGCGGGCGGCCGTGTCGATTACCGAAACATTGTCATTGAAGCGATTGCAGACGTACAGCGTGGCGCCATCCGGACTGAGCACGGGCGCCATTGCCGTATGACCGACGCCGATGGAAGCCCTTTTCCGGCCGAGCGCGACATCTATGATTTCGACGCTACTGTTCGGCGCCGCGGAAGTGATGTAGAGCGAGGCGCCATCGGAGGCGAGCGCCAGCCCGCTCACCGGCCCCGGCGCAGGGATGTTGCGTAGGATGCGCCGGCTCCCGGTCTCGAACACCTCTACCCGATTAGAGCCGGAGCAGGCAACATAGAGCGTCCGTCCGTCTTTGGATACGGCCAGAGCGCCGGGCGAGCACGACGTCTCGCCCCGTGCCATGATGGCGGCTGCCAGAACAATAGCAGCCAACCGCGGGAAAGCTCCCATCATGGCTGGTTGCTCACCGGCAGGTGCCAGAGTGATTCCCAGTACGCGCGTTCGACGGCGTAATAATCGACCGGCTGCTCGGGGTTAAGCCGCTCGGGCAGCATGCCAAAGCGCTTCATCTCGCGAACCCAGTCGGCGCGCGGGCGGAAGTTCGGCATATCAAATCGCTTGGTCTCGTCCAGGCTCTGTTTCGCTCTCTGGATGGCGGCCAGAATGGTTTGGTAGCCGGCGTCGGAGGTATCCCGGAAAACCTCGGAGCGGCACAATCCGTAGCCCCCGCTCTCGCGCGAGAGCGGAGCCAGCAGCATCATCGACTTCTCCGGACGCGTGAGATTGTAGACCAGGTGCCGCGAGAATCGGCGTCTGTGGTCGCTCACTTTCAGCGCATCCCACGGCGGCAGCTTGAGGTCGTCGGAGGCCGAGAGAGGCAACGGCATCTCCGGGCCGTGGCAACCGCCGCACCGCTGTCCGATGGCGGCCATCGACTCCTTGGTGGCGGGCCAGGCAAGGTCCTGCCGCTCGAGCTGGTTCTCCGTGTAGCTGCCGATCATGCCTGTCCCAAGGGCCGCGTACGTTCCCGGGTAGGCGGCGCCGCTGTCGATCCACAAGCGCACGATTTTCCGCTCCGTGGGAGTCGCATTGACACCGTAGTGCTCCTGTCCGAGCTTTCGCAACAGAAGACTGGCCGCGCTACCCAGGGCGCGCGGCGGATAATTGCTCTGGGCACGGTTGCGTCCATCCGCCAACTGTCCCCGGATGGTGAGCGTGAAATAGCTGTGAGAATACACGGGACCCCGGTCGGCGGAGAGGATCACACCGCCCTGGCGCTTGTCGTAATCGTGGCAGCGCACACAGTTCCGGTTCAGAATCGGTTGAATGTCCCGCGGAAAATCAAGCACGTCGGGTACGTCTGTTATCGGTTCGATCCGGCTTGGCGCGCGCTTGAGAGCCATCAGAAGATCGCGGCTGGGCGGCGCTTGCACGCGGTCTTCGTGGCATCCGGTGCAGCTCGTAGTTTCGCCGGGCTGAACCGTAAGAAAGCTCTGCATGCGCTTCACGGAGAGGTCGTTTCGATCGAGCGCCACAAGGAAGAAGCTGCGGAGCGCGGGCAGTTCGAAATACGCCGAGCCGTCAGGCTCCACGGGAACGGTGCCCACGACGCGCTCCAGCGTAAAAGTGCCGCCAAAGCTAATCGGCTCCATGCCGCCGGTGAAGTGCACGGGCATCGGCAAGGTTTCGAGCACGAGCAGCTTCTTAATGTCGCCGGGATTGACACCCGCCATGTTTCGTCCTCGATAGACGTCGGAAAGAATCAGCCTGCCGGTGGCTTGGGCCGGATCCACGCGGGAGGGAATCAGGTGCTCGCGGGTGTGCACAACGAGCGGCCTGGGTTCATGAAGCTGGAGCTTGCGGCCGAGATCGGCAGCCGGCAAGCGAAAGATCTCCTGCACCACGCCCTCGCCGTTCACCAGCACGAGCGAAGCTCCTCGAGCCGCCATAAACGCGTTCTCCGAAAAGGCCCAGGGATCACGAAAGTCCTTGCCGGTTGTCACCGGGCGCGCAAGAGACTTCGCGTCGGGTCCACCGCGAGTATCTACCACGGCGATTGCGCCTTCGTGCTCGCGGCGTCCATGGCCGGGCGAAAAAATGGACACCAGTTTTTCGGATCCCGCGATCGGCTTGGCATCGATCATCAGAGTGCCGGGATGCAGATTCCCAAATAGGATGCTCTGACCCGTGCCATCGGGATTGCAGCTCCAAAGATGGTGGTAATCCACCTGGCTGCGGTCCACGTATTCCCATCGCGTATACATCAGCCGGCCATCGGGCAGGGGCCAGGGGGTGTTGTCCTGTTCGTTGTTGCTGGAAATCGGGCGGACATTGCGGCCATCGGCATCGCACCGGTACAGGACCGCCACCTGGGTCAGCCAGCAGTTGACCCAACGCTTGCAGCGGCTGGAAACGAAAACGATGCCGCCGCCGGGCAGGTACGCAGGCTCGATGTCATCGTACGGGCCGTCGGTGAGCTGCCTGAGCCCGGTCCCGTCCGCGTTGATCTCGTAAAGGTGATAGTTCGAGGAGCCGCCCTTGCGATACGAGAAGAGAATTCTGCTTCCCTCATAATGCACCTGTGGATCTCGGACTCCGCCCGCGGCGTCTTCCAGCAGCGTGGAGAGCTTTCCGGTTCGCAGATTGAGCTTGGCCAGCCTGCCGCCTTCTCCATAAGCCTTGCGCCCCGCATCCGGGCCGTAGTACCCGAAATTGGCGTACCAGTGGCCGTCTTTGCTGGGACTGCCGGGATACCGGACGGCGAACACCACGTCCTGAACACCGGCCATCGGACCGGCCAGAAACTCTTCCAGCAATCCACCGTTGGAGACAGGAACCTCCGCGGCGACCGCCTGTCCCGCCGCCACAACGAGCGGCAGTAACAGAAGAGCCGATTTAAATCGATTCATGGCACACTCCTTTGCGGCCGCAATCCAGGCCGCTTTTAAGAACACGCGCAAAACGGAGCTGCCGCCCGCATCGGCAACTCGCGTGTTTCTGAACAGTTTGGGGGCGCGGACGGCGTCCTTTGCGCTTTTAAGCGGCACGCCTTAACTGGTCCCCCGCACTGAAGCGGCGTCCACTTCGATCTCGAACAACAAATCGTCCCGGCAGATGTCGGCGGAGGAGACCACGACGGGCAAATCCGGAATGTGGTTATCCCGGCAGTAGCGCTCGAGCGCGGGCGCCTCGTCTATATCCTTGAAATAAGCGATGCCCCGTGTGACATCGGACCAGCTCATCCGCCGCGACTGTAAAATCCTCTCTACCACGGTCATGGTCAGGGCGACCTGTTTTTCCACAGCGCCAACATGAGCCGTAACGCCATCTGGCGCAATACTGGCCGTGCCGGAAATGAACAACGACCGCCGCCCCGCTATGGAAACCTCCACCGCGCGGCTGAACGAGCTCTTATAATCCGGCGCCGGACATTGCAGCGGCGAGGCCACGTTGCGGAAATCCAGGCGTCCTCGTTTCGGCTTCATGGCCAGCACATCCGCGATCAGCGCCGCTCCGGCCGAATTCGCCGTGCCGACGCCCGTGCTGGCCGGCAGCACCCCGGCGAAGAGATTCCGGTCTTGAAAAAACCGGTTTCGCACCACATTGAAGCCGCCATACCAGTCGAGAATGCGGTCGATGAAGAACCACGTGCGGACTATGTCGGTAAGATCCATTTCCGCCGCCCGCAACGCCAGTTCCATCTGCTGCAATACAGATTCCGCCTGAACGGGACGGGGGGCGGCGAGATCTCGCGGCCGCAAGTCGCCCAGGACACAGCACCGTACGTCTTCATCCTCGAAAACGCCGCCGGCGGTTTGCCCGTCGATTTCGATGCGCTTCACAAACGATCCGGAGACGGCGTATAACTGGCAATTGAGGGAGCCGATGTTCCGGGCGCCGTTTCCGTGAAGTCTGGTGACGGGCCAGCCGAGTTCGAGGCCGTTTTCCGGCGCCCGCGCGCCATCGCATAGGGCGCCACCGCTGCTAAAGACACGCTGGCTAACTACCGTGGCGTTTTCCTCCCGCATGAATCGGGCCACCTGCTGGCATTCCGGCAGGCATGCGCCTTTGTTGCCGGGGCACGCGCTGATGGAAAAATTCCTCGGACCCCCTCCCGGCACGGCGGTCACGGGGCAATCGGCTGCAATCAATGGTTCCACCTCGTCAACTCCTCTCATAGTGAAGAAACAAAGGCGACCAGATCGTCGATGTCGCTCTCGTTCACACGCGTCGTCAGAACGTGAACTCTGCCGGAGCCAGGCGCGGTGAAGAGATGCTTCAGCGTGGGCGCCCGGCCATCGTGAAGATATGGCGCGGTGCGCCAGATCTCCAACAGTGTGGGAACATCGAAGGCGATCCCTTCCTCTTGTCCCCGGCCGGTACCGGCGTTGTGCTTGCGCATATCGGTGTAGAACGGTCCGGAATGGCAGCTCCCGCAGCCGGCTTTTTCGAAAACTCTCTTGCCGCGCCCGGCCGCGGCGCTCAGCTCTCCATCTTCCAGATAAGGGCTCGGCGCGGGCCGGAGCGATTTCAGGTACGCATCCACGCTGGCGGCATCTTCTTCCGGCCGCTGCGCAAACTGGATGTAGCGGAAGCCCGCGCGTACGGACACCTCCGCGTTGGGGCGCGTGCCGGTCACCGTCGTGGGCGGGGTCCGATGCGAAAACAGCAGGCTCTTTGTGTTCTTCGCATTGCCGACGCCATCGAGCATCAGGTCCCAGTTCAAACCGTCCGGCCGTCCTTCACTGGGATGGCAACTGGAACAACTCAACCATTTTTCCAGGCAGTATTGCGCGTCGTGAAAGAGCATCTCGCCGCGGCGCGCGGCGGTAAGTGGCATATCCTCTCCCAGCTTCACGGACCGGCTTTCCGGATTTCCGCCCGCCGCCAGTTCCACCACGCCGAGACTGCCGGTGAAGTACTCGGCCGTATAGACGGATGATCCGATTACCGCCAAGCCGCGCGGTCCGTTGCCCTTGAGCGGCACGCGCCTCCTGAGGCCGGTCAGGAAGGCCAGATCGTTGACCACCTCGCCGGCGGACACGGATACGTCGGAGACTTTTTCGCCTCGACCGGTTTCCTCGAGCTTCCGGTGCAGCGCCTGGCGATCGATCACGCTCACCTCGTGCGTGCCCGCGTGCGCAACCAGCAGGAGTTTGCCATCCCCTGTGCACGCGATACCCCACGGATTTGCCGCGCCCAGGTTGATATCGTCCAGCAGGACGGAATTGGCGCGCTTCCCGCTGCCCGCATCGATCACCGTGAGGGCATTCGTCTGGATCCAGCCACGTTCGATCTGCGAGGCGGGGAGCTGGTAGCGCGATAGGATGTGCGTAACGTAGAGGAATCGGCCATCGGGAGACAGGCTAAGATCGCGCAGCCCGGTGCTGCCATCGGGAAGGCGGATTTCTTCCTCGGATCGCAGGGCGGCGGTGTCAATCACTGAAACCGCGGCAGCCACGTCCCCGCTGTTGGCCGGTCCGGCCGGAAGCTGATTCGCCACAAAGAGGCGCCTGCCATCGGCCGAGAGTTTTGCCGCCACCGGCTCGCGGCCGACGGCAATCCTGACCGTTACGGCCTTCGACTTCAAATCGTGGACGGAGACATTGTTGTTAAAGCGATTGCAGACGAAAAGCGTGTTGCCGTCCCGGCTGAGGACGGGCGCGTTGGGCATGTGCCCCGCCGCGAGCGTTTCCACGATCGCACCCCGGCGCGTATCCACAACGTACACTTTTCCCGCCGCCACGCCCCCGGTCACGTACAGGCGGTTTCCATCGGCGGATAATGCCATGCCGCTGGGGCGGTCCGGAAGCGGAATCGTCTGGCGCACGCGCTCGGCCGCGATCTCGAATACAGCAATCTGCGAGGCGGTGAACTCGGCGATGTACAGCAGCTTGCCTTGTGGATCGGCCACCAGCGCCAGGGGTGAAAGATTCTGGCTCTCCTCCGTCACGGGCGCGCTGCCGCCAGGCGCACACAGAAACAGCGCCAGCGGCGCATACAGGCGAAACGTGCGTGGCTGGATTCGCATGCGCCTACTTTCGTTTCGACTCCGCCGCGGCCACGCGGACGTCGCCGCCGGCCTCGATCACCACACGCAGGCCAACGTTGAAAACCTTTTGCCACGCGGGATAACTCAGCCGGAACGCCGAACGGCTGCGCTTAGGACGGTCGTACCAGGAGCCTCCGCGGATCACGATGGTCTCGTTTTCCCCCGGACGGTTGCGGCCATCGAGTTCGCTGTAGGGATATGCCCTGTAAGCGGAACGCGTCCACTCCCACGCATTGCCGTGCATGTCGTAGAGGCCCCACGCGTTCGGTTTGTAGCTGCCCACGCCGGCCGTGACCAGCTTGCCGTCCTTGAAGCGGGCCTCACGCGGAACCAGATCCGGCGGATACTGGTCGCGCACGTCGTAGACCAGATCGCGAATGGTCCAGTCGGCCAGGTTGGCGTAACTGGAAAAGTCGCCATTCAGATCGCCGTAGGAGAGAGGAGAGGCAGTTCCGCCGCGGCAGGCGTATTCCCATTGCGCCTCCGTTGGTAGCGCAACTTTCTCACCAGTCTTCTTGGACAGCCACTGGCAGAAGGCGAGCGCTTGTTTCTGCGATATGCGGATGACCGGCTGCTTGGGCTCGTTGAGCGCCCACCCGAGATCCCACTCGTTGAACATCCAGGACCCTTTGTCCTGGTAGCGGCTGTCGTGCGCCGGGTCGAATTTCGCATACTGCTCGTTGGTGACTTCAACCTTGCCCATCCAGAACGGCCGGTCGACCTTCACCGCAGTCGGCGGCTTCTCATCGTCATTCCCGCCGGCGTCTCCCATGACGAACTCGCCGGCCGGGATCAGGACCATTTCCATCTCGAGTCCGCCGCCCAGGTCGAGCGTACGCGTATATTTTCCGGCCGCCTTTTGCCGCCTTGCCGCTTCGGCTGTATCCAAGGGCCACAGACCACGGGTCCCCGTGAAGGCGGCCGTCTGGATCGGGCTCGGCGGTGGTACAAGCTTGGGCAGAATCGCTTGCAGGGCGATTCGCGGCGCTTCCCAGATGGCCTCGGGATCGGGCTTCAGGAACCCCGTGTAAAGCTGCTGGAGATCACGTCGGCGCGTATGATACGGCGCCACGCGATCGTTACCCACAGTCTCGTTCCAGGTTCCGTGGCAAGGCGCGTTCAGATCGATCCATGTGATCAACCGGTCCCATGCCTCGCGGTCGAGTTCAACCCCGTGGTGTCCTTTCGCCAGCATCTGGATCAGCTCCGTAGTATTGGCATGAAACTCACCGGGGTGGAGTCCCCTCAGGTCACTTTCCAGGCCCCCAACGCGCACATATTTCCGCAGCTCTATGTAGGACGGTTCGAAGATGCCGCCATACTTCTTGTGCATTTCTTCCGTTACGGGCGTGTTTAGGGTCTGCGCCACGGGCTCGCCGTTCTTGTAGGCGATCATCCTGCCTTGGTCCGCGCGCAGATCCGCGATGCCTTTGGCCGCGCCTTCCTGGTGGTGACAGCCCACGCAGTACCGGTCCAGCACCGGCTGCACTTCGCGCCGGAAACTAAAACCCCGCACGGGTCCTCGCCAGGCGGCGATCTCCGAAACCGGCCGCTTGATGGCGAGCGTGTTGCGATTGACCGCCGCCGAACTTTGCGATTCGTGGCAGCCGTTGCACGAGACGAACTCTCCCGGCATGGCCGTCAGCCAACTGCGCATAAGCTGAAGCGCGCTGCCGCTCTCGTCCAGCGGCTGGATGGAAATCGGCATTCTGGCCGGAATGCGAAAGAAGGCCGAGCCGTCCGGTTCCACCGGCACCGTGCCCAGCACCTGTTTCGGTTCCCACGGCCCGTCGGCTCCGACACGATGGTTGATGCCGGCAAGCTTGTTGTAACCGAAGTGATAGGTGAAGAGGCGCAGATTCTTCACCGCGCCGCGTGGGATTCCCTGGAGACCGGGGCCCGCGTAGATGTCGGAGATGTAGACCAACCCGTCGTTGCGCGTGAGATCGACGCGGTCGGGAATCACCTGCGGCTTTGGCGTTTTGCGTAGCGGGATCGGCTCCAGAAGCGCCTCTCCCTCTACTTCTTTGATCAAAACCATATTGTCGAAGATATCGACCAGGTAAATGCCCCACAAACTCTCCGGCGTGGGTTTGGCGGCAACCAGAAAATAATTCTCGCTGAGCGGGTAGGGATGCAGGAACTTGGGGTACGCCTTCATCGTCAACTGGTCCTGGATGAGCGGCTCGACTTTTTTGCCATAGCCGGGGATCCGCTGCACCACCCCTTCGGCTCCCGTGCGCGCCTTGGCGGGATCGAATACGATTAGTTCGCCGATCCGGCCCACGTGGTGTCCCGTGACGATGCCCGCAACCTTGGTCGGATGTCCAGGGACCGGGCGTGCATAGAAGATCGAGTTGGGCCAATAACTCCCGCTGCCGTAGTAGGCCCGCTGGTCGGTCCCGTCCGGATTCATGCTGAACAGGTAACGCGCCCAGACGTGCGGCACGTCCGTGTACTCCCAGCGCAAATAGAGCACACGCCCGTCGTTCATTACCGTCGGGTTGTAGTTGTGGTCCTGATCGAAACAGATCTGGCGGATGTTCTTGCCATCCGGGTCCATCTGGTACATCATTCCGACGGTCAGGCCGGCATTACAGGGAACGCCTTGAAACGCAGCCGTGGAGATGAAACTGATCTTTCCATTGGGCAGATAGACGGCGTCATAGCTGTGCACGTCGGGCTGATCGCCGGGCGTGACGAGACGCAGCCCTTTGCCGCCGGAACCGATCTCCCAGACCTGCCACATGCCCCGGTCGTCCGGCATCGAGAACAGCAGCCGGTCCGCATCCCAATGCAGATCGACATCGCTCACGATCCGCCGCCGGTCCGGCCGGAAGAGAGTCCTCAGCCTGGGTTCCTTGCGGAGAGAAGATAAGACGGAGATTTCGTTTTCCCAGCCGAATACCTGCGGGATGGAATGAATCTGCCAGGAACTTTGCCGCGGGAGTCCCAGGAATTCCCCCAGCCCAAACGCGGGTGTATCGGAGCGGCGCGCATCTCCCACAGGCTTGCGGCGCACCACGACCAGTTCGTCGAAATCCAGCAGCGGATTCGCCAGCAGCGCCTCGCGCTGCAAGGTGAAGATCGCATCCAGCTCGTCGAGCGCGGCCCCCTGCCGCTTCTTGAGCGCTGCCAGTATCTCCGGCTTTCGCTTCTCGTAGGCATCCGCGAGGCGGAGATACTCATTTGCCTTCGTGTATTGTTTGGGAAACGCCGCGGCCAGATCCTGGACGGCACGGCGGAGCGCCTGGAAATCGAAGGGTTCCAACTTGCGAATCCCGGAGGCGTAAACGTCCGACCATGCCTGGACGTAACGGTCTTTCTGCCCGCTCTCTTCGGGCGCCGTTTTGGCGCGCCGAGGCGCCTCGCCTTGGCTCTGGGCGGGCGGAACGGCTCCAGTGACGGCCAATAGAAAGGCCAGAACTGTCGAAAAACACAACACCTTCCCCGGATGGGTTTTGCACATGACCTGCCTCTTCCCACGTTTGCTCGAGGTTTACTATATTCAGATTATCGTATCTGTTTGTCTTATACAATCATGCCGGACCTCGTATGTCAAGCTTTTTCAGGAGTTTCCGCAGCGTAATCTTGTTAGGAGTGTCCTTCCCCGAGTCCTACGGACCGGACTGGCGATTCATTTGCGAGCCAGAATGGCATCCAAGCCGACGCCCGTCAAGCGGCCTTGGATCTCCGCGAATCCGGCCTCTTGCAGAAGATCTGCGTACTGGGAAAAGCTCCGTTCCCGCCCCTCCGTGCAAATCAGCATGTTCAAGGACTGCATGTGCGCATGCACCGGTCCGCTCAGATCCTCGAGAAGAAGCTTTTCGGCAATCAGCAACCCACCACCGGCGGGCAGGCTCGCATAGATACGGTCCAGCAAAAGCCGTATCTTCTCCTCGCTCCAATCATGCAGAATTCGGCCCACGGCATACAGGCCGGCCTCCGGAAGCGGGCCGGTGAGGAAATCTCCCGCCAGCAACTCCACCTTCGAGCCGGCGGTGAACTCCCGCGCACACTCAACCGCCTCGGCCAAGTCAAACACAGCCACGCTCATCTCCGGATACCGGGCGGAGGCGGCCATCGCCAGATGCCCCGTGCCCCCGCCCAGGTCCACCATCCTCTTATAGGGGCTCAAGTCAAATGCCGCTACTACCGCCGGGCTGATCAAGACGCCGAACCCGTGCATGCCCAACAAAAATTCACGGCGGTCTTCATCGGTCCGGTAGAAGTGCGAGAACAGCGAGGCGCCCTCCAAGCCGAAGGTCTGCTTCCAACGATGGGTTCCCTCCCGCACCGCATCCTCCAGATGTCCCCACATCGGGTATAACGCGCGGTTGGAGTAACTGATATAGCCGGCCATCGTGTTGGGGCTGGTCCGGCAAAGATAGGCTGAGGTCACCGCCGTATTGGTGTATCGATCGCCGTTCTTTTCCAGAAATCCCAGCGAGACACAGGCATCCAGGAGCCGCGCCATCGTGTCCACACTGCCGGTGCCGGCCAGCGCCAGTGCCCCCTTTGCACCATCAGCCAACTGGTCGAATATGCCCAGATCCACGGCTGCAAACATGGTTTTGGAGCGGCGGAAGGCTTCAATCAAATCGATAACGGGTGCGGCGTCAGGAAGGTTCATAACTGTTGAAAGTGATCGTATCCCTTGGGTTTCAACTTTTGTCCAAAGAAGTCTATGGCTCCGGCCTTGCCGGACTCCATTGTCCCAATTCTTGTCAGCGGAAGGCCGCCCCACAGCGCTGGGATGCGTTTGCCGGAGGGCGCGGTGAAGAGCAACTCGTAGTCCTCGCCGCCGTGGAGAGCCTGATCGAGGCCCGCTCCGTGAAACACCGGCAACGGCCGATCGAGCACCGCCGCCAATCCGGATTCCACGCAAAGCCGGTGCAGGTCAATGGAAAGGCCGTCGCTCAGGTCCATGCACGCGGTGGCCTTGCCGCGCAGATAGCGGCCCAGCTCCAGCCTTGGCTCCGGATGCAGGTGCCGTTTCCATTCCTTACCCCGCCGGTTCAATAGTCCAAGCGAGGACCCGCCCAATACTCCCGATACATAGATCCCATCGCCAGCCTTTGCGCCGCTGCGCCGCAGCGCTTTTCCCCGCGGCACGCTGCCGATCACGGTTACGTCGCAAGCCAGCCGGCGGTCACGCGCCAGATCGCCGCCCGCCAGTTCGACTCCGTTCCGGCGCGCCAGCGCGAGCAGCCCGGCGTAAAATCCCCGCAGCCATTTCTCATCGGCCCACGCGGCCAGGGCAAGCGACACAAAGCACCAACGCGGCGTGCCGCCCATCGCCGCAATGTCGCTCAAGCCGCGGGCGAGCGCTTTCCTGCCGGCATCGGCAGGTCCGTGTGTCCGCCTGAGAAAGTGTACATCCTCGAGGAACAGGTCCGTGGTTACCAGAAAATCCTCCCGGCTTCCGGGCCATTCCAGCACCGCGCAGTCATCTCCGATTGGGCTGGCGGGGCCGGCCAGCCGACGTATCATTTCGATCTTTTTCAGTTCAGTCATTCCCCAACATCATTCACCCAACATCATTCCCTAACATCATTCCCTAACATCAGGCCGCTTGGCAGTTCCTCGCCAAAGATGCGGTTCATGGACTGGCTGTCGCGCCCACCTCGGCCAGCAAGCAGCGCCAGGAGGCGTTCGGCGTCCGCAT
>JAENWC010000279.1 GCA_016650235.1 Terriglobia bacterium | reverse complement strand
CGCATGGCCAAGGCGGCCCAGGCGGCATGCCTGTTGGTCGGAGACATCGACCGCGGCGGCGTGTTCGCCTCGCTCTATGGAACCATGCAATTGCTGGAGGAGGAGGAACGAGAGTTGATCCGCGGCTTCGCCATCAACAAGTTCCGCGGCGACTTGAGCCTGCTCACTCCCGGCGTGCGGATGATCGAGGAGCGTATGGAGCGTCCCTGCGCCGGCGTGATCCCCTATTTGCCCGGCCTCGGGCTCGATGAAGAGGACGGCGTCGCAATGGAGGACCGGCGCACGGTACGGCGCACCTGGAGCCATTCCGGAGACAGGCTGCGCGTGGGCGTCCTCGCGCTGCCCCACATGTCCAACTTCACCGACTTCGACGCTCTGTCAATGGAGCCTTCCGTGGCGCTGGCCTACCTGGAGCGGCCAGAGGATGTCCCACAATCCCACGTCCTGATTCTGCCGGGAACCAAGCAGACATTGGATGATCTGGATTGGCTGCGGCGCTCCGGGTTCGCGGAACCCATCCATCACTTTCCCGGTCCGGTTCTCGGTATCTGCGGAGGTATGCAGATGCTGGGAGAGTCGGTGGCGGACCCGGATGGAGTGGAAGGAAATGCGCGGGAAATGCCCGGTCTCGGCAAGCTGGAGATTCGCACGGTGATGCGCGGCGAGAAGGTAGTACGGCAAGTCCGCACCGGCGCGGTCACAGGCTATGAGATTCACATGGGCGAAACCATCGGTGTCCCGGTGAGCCTCGATGGCCGCATCACGGGAACCTATATCCACGGGCTACTCGATGCGGATGAGTTCCGGCACGGCTGGATTGCGAGGATGCGAGCGGAATGCGGGCTCGCACCGTCCGCGGAGTTTGTACACGCAAGCGCGGAGAAGGAGGCACGGATCAACCGTCTGGCGGCGCACGTACGTGCGTGGTTGGATATTGAACTACTGAAGGGCTGGCTCGGGCCTTTTCAGTGACCGTTCGCAAAACGGAGATCGTCCCGGCGCGGAGAAGCCGGTCAAGCTGACATTAGGAGGGATCCTTCCGGCAGAGAAAACCGATTGGATACGGTGCGGCGCACAACAGCAAAAGCGCGCCTCCGCCTATGGCTATAGGAATCAGAATAGCCTTGGCACGACGCGACAAGCCGCTCTTTTTGACCTCTTTCACTTGCGCGTATTGCAATGCTATCTCCCGCTCAGTTTTCCTTTGCCGGATTGTAAAGGAATCCGCTTCGACCCGGAGGATATGGCCCCGAAGCAGGGCACCGTCCGGCAGCGTGACCTTTACCTCCGAGGTTTGTGTGTGCAGTTCGCGCACACGTGCCTTGAGGGCATTCAAATCCGGAGACTGTGGCTGGGCATTTGCCGGCAAGGCGGAAAGTGAAGCACCCACTAACAACAAAGCGATGAGTTTCCTCCCCGCCTCTATGATCCCGCAAGTCATGACTGCTCCTGGTTTTACGATTTGGAAATTTCGCAGCATCCGCTTCATCTGAACGGTTCAACGGCCCCGGTAGATATCAGTTGGATTCCATGCGGCCGCGCATCCAGTCCGAGTGCCATGGTAATCAGCGCGTGACAGGGTCAGCCGATTCTGTTTCCACGCCCAGATCCACGAAAGCTTTTTGGGCGCTCTTGACGTCGAAGTTGCCGTCGCGGGCCAGGCGCGAGAGCGTGGCGCAGACGATGCTTGCGGCGTTGATCTCGAAGAAGCGGCGCAGATGCTCGCGATTTTCGCTGCGGCCGAAGCCATCGGTGCCCAGCGTCACGAGCCGGCCTTGGAGCCACGGGGACAACTGGTCCGGCACGATTTTCATATAATCGCTGGCGGCGATGATGGGACCATCGCTGCCGTGCAGAGCATCCAACAAATAGGGACGGCGCTGTGGAGAGGCCGGGTGCAGCCGGTTCCACCGCTCCACGGACAAAGCATCGCGGCGCAGCTCGTTGTAGCTGGTGACGCTCCAGACATCCGTGGAGACCTGATAGCGTTCGGCCAAAATCTTTTGCGCGCTTAGGGCCTCATTCAGGATGGGACCACTGCCGAAAAGCTGCGCGACCGCAGGGCCATTTTCGGACGCCTTGAATTTGTAGAGTCCTTTCAGGACGCCGGCCTGGCAGCCTTCCGGCATCGCCGGCTGCTCATAGAACTCGTTGTAGATGGTGATGTAGTAGAAGATGCTCTCATTGAGTTCGTACATGCGGCGAATGCCGTCCTGCACGATGATGGCAATCTCGTAGGCGTAGGCCGGATCGAATGTGACACAACTGGGCACGGTAGAGGCCAGCACGTGAGAGTGGCCGTCCTGGTGCTGCAGGCCTTCGCCGGCTAGCGTGGTGCGCCCGGCGGTGCCGCCCATCAGGAATCCCTTGCCGCGGGAGTCGGCAAAGGCCCAGATCAAGTCCCCGATGCGCTGGAAACCGAACATCGAATAGTAAATGAAGAACGGGATCATCGGCACGCCGTAGTTGGAATAGGCGGTGCCGGCGGCGGTGAAGGAGGCCATGGAGCCGGCCTCGGTGATGCCCTCCTCGAGAATCTGTCCATCCTTGGCTTCCTTGTAATAAAGGAACATTTCGCTGTCCACGGGCTTGTAGAGCTGGCCCTGGCTGGCGTAGATGCCGCACTGGCGAAACAGCGAATCCATTCCAAAGGTGCGCGCCTCATCGGGAATGATGGGGACGATGAGCTTGCCAATGGCGGGATGCTTCAGCATGCTGCGGAGGATGGCGACAAATCCGGCCGTGGTCATGGACGGACGGCCCTGCGAGCCGGCGATGACATCGGCAAACGATTCGAGCGAGGGCGCCTTGATGGTGATCGGTTTGGGATTGCGGACCGGCATGTAGCCGCCCAAGGCCTTACGCCGCTCATGCAGGTACGTCATCTCGATGCTATCGGCGGCCGGGCGGTAGAAGGACAGGGCCTGCGCGGTTGCGTCCGAAATAGGAATGTCGAAGCGGCGCGGAAGGACTCGGTCTCCTGCTCATTGAGCTTCTTCTGTTGGTGCGTGATATTGCGGCCCTCGCCGGCCTCACCGAGGCCGTAGCCTTTGATGGTCTTGGCGAGGATGACGGTGGGCTGTCCGGTGTGCTCGGTGGCGCGCTTGTAGGCGTTATAGACCTTGGACGGATCGTGGCCGCCGCGGCGCAGCTTGGCCAGTTGCTGGTCGGTCATGTCGGCCACCAGCTCGAGCAGTTCCGGATACTTGCCAAAGAACTCTTTGCGCACATAAGCGCCGCCCTTGGCCTTGAAGTTCTGATATTCGCCGTCGACGCATTCGCTCATGCGCCGCATCAATTTGCCGCTCGCATCCTTGGCGAGCAGGCGATCCCAATCATCGCCCCACAGGACTTTGATGACATTCCAGCCGGCGCCGCGGAAGATGCCTTCGAGTTCCTGAATAATGCTGCCGTTGCCGCGCACAGGGCCGTCCAGCCGCTGCAGGTTGCAGTTGACCACCCAGATCAGGTTGTCCAGCTTCTCGCGCGAGGCGAGGGTGATGGACCCGAGCGTCTCCGGCTCATCCGATTCCCCGTCTCCGACAAAGGTCCAGATCTTGCGGTTGGTGACCGGGATGAGGCCGCGGTTCTCGAGGTAGCGCATGAAGCGGGCCTGGTAGATGGAGTTGATGGGACCGAGGCCCATGCTGACGGTGGGAAAGTTCCAGAAGCCGGGCATCAGCCAAGGGTGGGGGTAAGAGGAGAGACCGGGATCCTCGCGCAACTCATGCCGGAAATTTTCCAGGTGCTTGTCCGACAGGCGGCCTTCCAGATAGGCGCGCGCGTAGACGCCGGGTGAGGCGTGGCCCTGGAAATACATGAGGTCGCCGGGCTGGTCGCCGTGGCTGGCATGAAAGAAATGGTTGAAACCGACCTCGGTCAGGTTTGCGAGGGAGGCGTAGGTGGAGATGTGGCCGCCAATGCCGTCGTCGTACTTGTTGGCGCGCACCACCATCACCATGGCGTTCCAGCGGCACAGGCTCTTGATGCGGCGCTCAATTTCACGATCGCCAGGATAGGGGACCTCCTCCTCCACCGGGATAGTATTAACGTAGGGAGTGGTGAGCTTCACCGGGTTGCCGACACCCATCAGATAGGCCTTGTCGGCGAGCTTGTTCAGGATGAAGCGGGCGCGGTCAGGACCGGCTTCTTCAATAATTTGTTGGAGGGCTTCCACCCACTCGTGGGTCTCTTGTTGGTCCAGGTCTTCCGGCAATTCGTTTTTGGCTTTGAGCATTGTAATATAGCGGCAGCTATCACTAGGTTAACGTCAGGATAGGGTGAGGCGCAAACGGGAATGGGAGCGACACGTAGAGCATTGGTGTGGGAGCGGTGATGGGAGTGGCCGTTATTTGATGGTCTCCTGTTGGGAGGAAAAGTCCTCGTTGGAGCGCTTGGTGGCCTCGATCAGGGTGTTGATGGCGAGTGACTTCGAGCGTCTTCTCAATTGCACTCCGACATCCGGCATCCAAGTCTAACGCCAGATTCACTAACGCCAGATTCAATGACGGGCCGTGATAAAATGCATGCAGTGGAAAACTCAACCCCACATGGCGTTTATGAAATTCTGGCGCAGTGGGACAGCGAGGCAGGCGTCTGGGTGGCCGAGAGCCAGGATGTCCCCGGCCTTGTTGCTGAGGCCGATTCGCCTAATGTTCTGGTTCAGAAACTGAGAGACCTTATCCCCGAGTTGCTGGAGTTGAACGGTGTTCTCAGCGACCGAACCGTGAGCTTCCACGTACTGTACCAACACGAAGATAGTGGCGTCCTGACCTTCTGATGGCCAGCTACACCCCTAGCGTGAAAGAGATTCTTCGTGCGCATGGATGTCACTTTGAGCGGACCGGCCGAGGTGACCATGAAATCTGGTACAGTCCGATCACTCAACGGCGTTTTCCTGTAGACGGAAAAATCCTATCCAGGCACACCGCCAACGCGGTGCTGAGACAAGCCGGTATCGCCAAGCAATTTTGATTTGCTCGCCCACACCAAAGACGACCTACTCAGCGGTACATGCCGCGCATCTGGAACAGCCGCACCCGTAACAGGTCCAGAAACATGTCCACGCTATCGCGCCACATGCTCACCTTGGTCCCGTCCGCATGGCTCCACCGCACCGCCACCTCCACCGTTTTGTATCCATGCAGACGGGCAATGAAGAGCGCCTCGACGTCAAAACCGAACCGTTCCAAACGCAATCGTTCAAACACCGCCTGTGCCGCATCCCGGCGGAACAGCTTAAATCCGCACTGTGTGTCCCAGAACCTTAGTCCGGTCAACAGCCGCATCATCAGGTTGAAGAACCGGCCGGCATACTCGCGAAAGACCGACTGATGCACTTGAATCAGTTTGCGGTCCAAAGCGCGCGAGCCGATCGCCACAGCGGCCTGTTCCCGATCCACCGCATGGAACAGTTTGTCCAGTTCTTCAATGGGCGCCGACAGGTCGGCATCCGAGAACAGCACCCAGTCTCCGGCCGCCTCCAGCATCCCATGCTTGACTGAATAGCCTTT
>JAENWC010000278.1 GCA_016650235.1 Terriglobia bacterium | reverse complement strand
GTCTCCTACCACGGCTGGGCCGGGGCGGAAATCCGATCCATCAGCGCCATCGACATCGCTCTTCTTGATCTGACCGGTAAGGCCGCCGGCGTCCCCATATACCAACTTCTGGGCGGCGCCTCGCGCGACTCCATCCCCATCTACAACACCTGCTACGACCACGTCGACTTCCTCACCGACCCTGTGCGCCTGGCTGGTGAACTCCTGCAAAGCGGTATCGCGGCCATGAAGATCTGGCCCTTTGACGCCATCGCCCAACAGAGCCGCGGCCAGACGATCTCGGCGGACCAACTGCGCCAAGGCATGGAACCCCTGCGCCAGATCCGCCAGGCGTTTGGCGACTCCATGTCCGTCGCGATGGAATTCCACGGCTACTGGAACCTGCCGTGCGCCAAGAAAATTGCGCAGGCGCTGGAGCCGCTGGAACCAATGTGGCTGGAAGAGATGCTGCCGCAGGATAACCTCGCAGTGTACGCCGAACTGGCGCGCAGCACCCGGCTGCCGCTGACCATCAGTGAACGCCTGATGACTCGCTACGGGTTCCGTGAACTCATGGAGAACCGGGCCGCCAGCATCATCATGCCCGACATCTGCTGGTGTGGAGGCATCTCGGAGGCGAAAAAGATTGCCACCATGGCCGAGACTTGGTACCTGCCGGTTGCGCCGCACAACTGTGGCGGTCCCGTACTCCATTGGGCCTCCGCGCATCTGGCGGCCAACCTCACCAACCTGGCGATCCTCGAAACCGTTCGCCGGAACTATTTCGATGAATACAAAGGGATTCTAACCAGAGAACTAGTTCCAGTCGAGGGCCGTTTACCCATTCCCCAAGGGCCCGGCCTCGGCGTGGACCTCTCCCCATCCGTGTTGTCTGCGCCAAACGTGATCACAAAGACCATTACTATGGAATTGACCTAACTTGCCAACACAGCGCGGCTGACAACATAGGACGCTTCGAGCCTGTATTCTCCAGTGACCCGTTTTCGACTAAGCCGCTCGACACCACCACTTCGTAGCGCGGGCGTCGCAGTTTCCTAAGGTATTTCACTGGGCGAGGCCTAGAACTAAGCTTACGCGAGTAATGACCCTAGGGCATTTGCCGCGTGGTTATTGCCAAGTAGTTTCTTTAAGATTGCAATTGAAGGGAACAGGTCTCAAGCTATGCGTTGCCAGCATTGCGGCAATCGGCTAACGCTTTTGAAACAGATCTCCAATGAGGGGTTCTGCTCGGAGGCGCACCGGGCGGCTTACGCTCGAGAGCAAGAGAACCTCGCCTTGTCCCGGCTCATGGACGAGCACAAGTCCCATGGCAAGAGTAGAAAAGCGAACCCGTCGAACCTGTCTCGCCGGCTCAAGGGAGATGACTCCGTCCCTGCGTTGTCTCTCCAACTGCTGACGGCTGATGTTCCGGCGGTGGATTGCGGAGGCCTGGAACCACTGCCTTACAGCCATTATGCCATTGAGGTTGAGTTTCCGTTGGCGCTTCCCAGGCTAGAGACGGCTAGATCTCTTACCCACCTGGCGATTGCCGGCAACTGTACTGGTGCTGCCTTGGAGCCCAAGTCCATCGCACTGAGAAAAGGCGCCTCTCCGGGAGAAAAACCGGAAGCGGCCCCGCTACTTCCGAGTACCAGCCCGCAAAATGAAACTCGTCCCGGCGCGGTGGCCGGCCCTCGGCCGCCCTTTGCGCTTTGGCCCAGCATCGACATTCTGGATAAACGTCCAAGCTCGCCGGTTGCGGACGCTGCGCCCGCATCGCGGAAACATGCCCCGGATCGCATTCCTCCCGTGGCGGACAAGCAGCTTTGCTTGGTCCAACCGGCCCTTACGATGGGGGGAGTCTCCAGCCACGAGATCCATCGGGAACCCGCCCAAGCCAGCCACGAATCCGCGGCCCGGCCCAGTGCGCTCCCGCGGCGCGTTGTCAGCGTGCAGGAGCAGAGACTGCGCGGCGAGTTACTCGGCTCAGCATTGGAGGCAGCTTTCCTTCGGGCCAAGCAGATCCCTCTATCTGGACCTGCTCCGCAAGGCTTGTCCGTTTTTCTTGAGGAACACGCGCAAAACGGAGCAGCTCGCCGCGAAAGCGCTTTATGGCCTGTGGTTCCCCCTGTGGTTCCCCCTGTGGTTCCAATGGATGAGTTCCATTCGCCTCCGGCTCCGGTGATTCCCTCGGGCGGAGATCAGGCGGCGGTCCGCATGCGGTTGGGATCACTCCATACCCTCGATTCCATGAAGTTGGTAGTTGGGCCCATGCAGCAACTGGTTTGGTTAGAGCCCGAGCTTGTGCGCACGCCCAAGTGTGCGCGGCCGGTGGTCCGAACCGGCAGTAGGACACAGTTGCCGCCGGCAGGGCGCCTGCCGGTGCCGATACCAACCGCCAACTGGGGTCACCATTGCGTTGCAGTGCCGCTGGAAGCCGAGGCGCTGGCGCGATTTCTGGTAGCGCCCAAATCCAAAAAGAGCACCATGATCGACTTTGACCCGCCGCGGTGTGGGAAGAGGCCTACGCACATCGCCATCCCGCGTTGTGATTTGGATCAGTGGATCTCCCGTCTCCCCGCCGAAAGCCTGCCGGCGGCCATTGCGCCGCGGCAACATTCCGGCCGGCAAGTGCGAACCCTGTGCGACTGGGTTCCTGTGGCCAGCCCGCTTCTGCCGATTTCGGTACGAATCGATTACCGTGATATTCCGGCGGCCTCAGTCCGGCCGGAGCCCAGCCATATTGCCCTGTTGCCGCGAACGGCGCTTCATCCGGCTACTCCATTTCCCGTTCTCCCGGACAACCGCTGGAAATCGAAGACTTCCAAGCAGTTGCGCCTGTCCATTGATCGTATCGTTGCCCTTCGCTCCAGCCGGCGCGCGCAGGCCATCTTGATTCCTGACCTGCAGATCCCCGGCATCCGGTCTTTGTCCACCGGATTCGGCTTGCGATGGTCCCGGCGCGATGTGATTGGCGCGATTCCTGCCGGGAGTCTCTGGGAGGAGAACCTGAATAGGATCAAGTCAGCTTGGCGGAACGTGGGCCGGATTCCCCGTTGGACCGGGGTCGCGTTGCTGTTGGCCTTGCTCGTGGGAGCATTGCCGGAACGAAATCCTTTGACTGGTAACAGGCCGGAGGGAACTGTGCAGGCCTCCATCGGGAATCAATGGGAGGCTGTGCAAACCCACGTCCTGAACAGAGCCGCCGTCGCGCTCACCGATGACTTCCGTAGCGGCCTATCGGAATGGGAAGGGAAACAGGACTGGGCAAAGGACTGGTCCTACGATGCAGCCGGCTTTGTCCGCCCTGGGCCCCTGGCCCTGCTCCACCCTTCACAAGGGATGACCGACTACCGGATGGAGCTACTCGGTCAAATCGAGACAAAGAGCATCGGATGGGTGGTGCGGGCCGCTGACTTGGACAACTATTGCGCCATCAAACTAACCGTTTTAGACCCGGCGCCAGTACCGCAGGTAGTCATTCAACGCTACATCGTACTGGGCGGCAAGGCCGGACCCGTACGAATGAAGAGACTCCCCATCGAAGTGCGCAATGATACCGTCTACCGCATCGGCACGGAGGTGCGCGGAAACAACTATGTTCTGTCGGTGCAGGATCAGGTAGTGCATTCGTGGTCGGATGCTAGCCTGCCCTCGGGCGGAATCGGTCTTTTCAGCGACAAAGGCGAAGTCGCCCGGGTACGCTGGATTGGAGTTTGGCATCAGTACGACATGTTAGGCAGGCTGTGCGCGTATCTTGCGCCCCCGGCACTGCAAGGTAAACAAAGAGAGGAATAGTTCATGAACACCAAGAAGAAAACAGCCGAGACAAAACCTGCTCAGCCGGACCGTACTGGATTACCGGGCGCGCTGGGGCGGGCCGTTTCCTTTCATTTGGAGGGAAAACTCAAAGAAGCCCTGCATGAATTGGACTTGGCTTTGGAAAGCGGAGAAGCCAGCGCTGAAATTCATTCCGCCAGAGGCCACATTCAGTTTGAGCTGGAACAGTACGAAGAGGCAGCCATCAGCTATGGCAAGCTCCTCGACTTGGATCCCAGGCATCCCACGGCTACCTTCAACATGGCGGTTTGCCTTGAGAAACTGCAACGCTGGGCGCAAGCGGCGGAGAGCTTCCAACATGCCGCCGAGAGCGACCCGAAACGGGTGGACGCCATGGCCGGCATGGGAGTGTGCCTGCTGCATCTGGACCGGTCCCAGACCGCCCTCGATTGCTTTGAAAAAGTCCTTGCGCAGGATCCGGCCAATGCTACGGCGCTGTTCGGCAAAGGCGTAGCGCTGCAACTGCTCGGCAATCTGGACGAGGCTTCCAAGGTTTATCAGGACAACCTCGAAAAACACCCCGAGTCCGAAGATGCCTTGGTCAACCTCATCAGCATTGGCATCGCGCAGAAGAGTCACGACATGGTGCGGGATTACTCCGAGCGGCTGCTGACGCTGCGGCCCTTTTCACAGGCCGCCGTGGAAGGGCTTGCCACCTGCGCTTTTGCCTCCGGCGACTACGAGGCTGCATCCAAGCTCTGCGCCAAACTGGTGGAGTTCACCCCGGACAGCTTCGAGCGTTGGTTCAATCTCGGCGTGGCCTACCAGCGTACCGAACGGCTGGACCAGGCTGCCAAGGCGTATCAGGAAGCGCTCAAGTTCCGCTCCGACGCCAAGAACGCCTGGGTCAATCTCGGCGTGGTTCAGCACGAACTGGGCGACTCCAAGTCTGCCCGGGATGCCTATGAGCGCGCCCTGAAGATTTCTCCCGACATCCCGGCCGTGCTCTACAACCTCGCGCTGCTCCAGGAGCAGCAGGACGGCACCTATGAAGCGGAAAAGCTTTACGAGCGCGTCCTCACCACGAATCCCGATTGGGAAGACGCCTGGTTCCGCCTTGGCTATCTACGCCTGCAGCGTTCCGATTTCCGTGGCAGCATCGAGGCATTTGAGAACTGCCTCCGCAAGCGCACCTCCTGGCCGGAAGCGCAGGTCAACCTCGGCCTGTCCTACTGGAAGATGGGCGACCAGGATTCGGCCGGCATCACCTTCCAGGGAGCGCTGGAGGCCGATCCGGGATCGGTAGACGCCTTGCGCGGACTGGCCGCGCTGGCCGTCGAGCGTGACGACTTCGAGCAGGCGCTCGATTGCCAGGCCAAACTGATTGACCGCGGCGACCGCAGCCCCGAACTCTTCTACAACACCGGCCTGCTGCTCCAGCGGGGCGGCCAGCTCGAAGACGCCGTCCGCCTCTACCGCGAAGCTCTCAGCGAGCGGCCTGATTTCCCGGAGGCTCTCCTCAACCTTGGACATGCCCTGAAGGCGCAAGGTCACTCCGATGAAGCGCGCCTCTATTGGTCCCAGGCGCTGGCCAGCAAACCAGAACTGGCCGCCGGGTACTTCGAAGGCAGCCGGTAGAGGGAACGCGAGTCCCGGTCCCTTTTGAGGATCAAGCGCAAAACGGATCTTCCCGTTCGGCCGCCCTTGGCGCGACCGGCGTGAAGTAGTCGACGGACCAGAGCGGTAAACTGATCTAAATCGCTACAAGGCCCGGCTCTCCCGCCGGGCCCCTTCCATCCACTCCTCCAGCAGCCTCCACTCACTGATCCCGTCCATTCCCCGCACCGCGCCCAACGCCGTTACCGCCAGTGCACCTGCCGCGTTGGCAAACCGCGCCGCCTCAAAATAGTCCACCCCGCGATAGAGAGCCCCCAGGAATCCGGCCGCAAAGCAATCACCAGCGCCTGTAGTGTCCACTACCGCGACCGGGAATCCAGGGACCATCCGGCTCTCATTGCCCGAGAACACGCCACAGCCTTCGGCGCCCAGCTTAAGGACTATGCTGCGCGCGCCCTGTTCACGCAGGCGCGCCGCCATCGCCTCTGGCTCCTGCTCGCCGGTGAGCATCTCTGCCTCCTGCTGGTTAACAAACAACAGATCGGTGTAGGGCAATACAGGCCCCAGCGTCTCCATCCACTTCCCGTCGGCCGACCATCCGGTATCCACGGAAACGGTCAACCCCGCCTGGCGCGCGCGGCGCATCTGTTCCACCGAGTTCCGCCGCAGATTCGGAAGCGAATAAAGATTGGCTTGATGGTAATGATTGGCTTGCCCCACTATCCGCGGGCGGAAATCAGACGGCTCGGCAAAAGCCTCCTTGCTCGACCCCAGCCGCTGGAAAAACAGTCTTTCACCCTGAGAGTTGGTCACGCAGATGGTGGTCGTAGTCGGCTCCCCGGACCGGCTCACCAGGGTCACATCGGCGCCGGCCAAACGCAGTTTGGCAAGCAGCGCGTCGCCTCGCTCATCGCGGCCCACCATGCCGAGCAGCCGGACAGGAACCCCAAACCGTCCCAGGCAATAAGAGGTATTGCTGCCGTTGCCGCCCATGTCCTCCAGGTAGTCCTCGACCCAGGTATTGGACCCCCATCGAAACTCGTCCACGGGCCGCACCAGTATGTCCCAGGAGATGTTTCCGGCACACAGAATTCCGCTGATTTTTCTAATCTCCACGCGCTGGTCAATCCTTTCACAACGAGCGTCCAAGGGACGGTCCTTTGCGGGCTGTTGCGGCTGAAACCGGAATGCATGCAGCCACGTCCGCTACGTTGTTATACTAGGTTAGCGCGCAGTTGAGCGTTTCTTGGACATTCCTTTTCAACAATGAAGTATTTCGCAATCTGCATCTTAACTGCGGCCATCGCTTGGCCCGCCGAGGATTTCTCAAACGGTCAGGCCGCGCGTCTGGTGATTGGGCAGCCTACTTTTACGGCGCAACAGCCCGGCGTGTCTCAAACGCTGCTGGGCGCGGTCAGCGGCTTGGCCTACGCCAACAACATGCTGGTGGTGACCGACTCGAACCGGCTGGGAGCCACCCCCCAGAACCATCGTGTGCTGCTGTTCAAGAATCTGGATCAGTCCCTGCCCGCTCCGAAAGCCGAAATCGCCCCAGGCGCCGGCCGGTGTCCGGTGTGTACCGGCACGGCCACAGTGGTGCTGGGACAACCCGATTTTGAAACCGGCGAGTTGAAGGCCGCATCCAGTTCCACCATGCGCAGCCCTCTTGGCACAGCCACCGACGGTAGCATTTTGGTAGTGGCGGACACCGACAACAATCGGGTCCTCATCTGGAACACTATTCCTCAAACCAACAATACGCCGGCCGATGTGGTGGTAGGCCAGCCTGACTTCACCCGCACGGTCCCGAACGATGGCGGGCAGTTCACGCCGAACGAAAAGTCGTTCAAAGGGCCGCAGGGGGTCTGGATCCAGGGCGGCAAGCTTTTTGTGGCGGACACGGGCAACGATCGCGTTCTTATCTTCAACTCGATTCCACGCTCGAACGGGGCCTCGGCCGACATAGTCCTCGGGCAGCCCGACTTCAAAACATTCGTGCAACCGGACCTTACCAAAGCTGTCCTGGACGCCAAGGCCACTTCTTTGTTGACTCCAATCTCTGTCACCAGCGACGGGCAGCGGCTTTTCGTTTCCGATCTTGGCTTCAATCGCGTTTTGATCTGGAATTCGATTCCAACGCGGAATCAGCAGCCGGCCGACGTCGTCATTGGGCAGGCCGCCATGGAGGACACCCTCGCCAACAACTCCAGCAAACTGTGCGCCGCCACCGGCAAGGATGACATGGACAAGGACACCTATCCCGACCTGTGCGCGGCCACGCTCAGCTTCCCGCGCTACGCCCTTTCCGACGGCAAGCAACTCTTTATCGCCGACGGCGGCAATGACCGCATCATGGTTTTCAACTCCATCCCCACCGCCAACGGCGCGGCAGCCGACGTGGTGATGGGCCAGCCGAACCAAAAAGTAAACACGGTTTCAGACAACGCGGCTCCGCGCGATGTAGCCAGTTCCGGCGTCATCCGAACTCCGTCCGCGCTGGCCTGGGACGGCGTCAATCTCTACGCCAGTGACCCGTTCAACCGCCGCGTCATGGTCTTTACCCTGGGCGAGCGAATTGTCCCCAATACCGGGGTCCGCAACGCGGCCAGCCGGGAGATTTTCGCGGTCGGAGGGGTCACCTTCAGCGGTTCCATCAAAGAAAAAGATGAGATCACTATCAAGATCGGGACCATTGACTATACCTACACCGCGCTCAAAGATGACACCTTTACCCTCGTCATCAACACGCTGGTCGGACTGATCAACGCGGGCAATGGTGATCCGCTGGCCTTTGCCTCACCCAACATCACCTTGAACGCCATCGTGCTCACCGCGCGCGCGGCCGCGGAAGCTGGAAACAACGTTGAGATCACTGCCACCGTGTCTACGGGCTCCACTGTAGTCGCCACTACGACCGGCCCTCGATTGAGCGGAGGCCAGGACGCCGCTCAGATTGCTCCCGGCACCATCGTCTCCATTCTCGGCGACGGGCTCAGTGAATCCACCGCCAGTGCGCCCGCCGACGCTCAGGTTCTTCCATTGGAACTGGCTGGCGTCCAGGTCTATTTCGATGGCATCCGCGCGCCTCTCTTCATGGTCTCGCCCACCGAGATCCGCGCGCAAGTGCCGTGGGAAGTGCTCGACGCGCAAAGCATCAACGCCTATGTGCGGCAAAAACGGGCCAACGGCGAGATCACCGTCTCTTCGGCCATCGCGGTCCCGATTATTCCGCAGAATCCGGGGCTGTTTGCGACAGACAACACCATCGATCCGCGCCCGGGGCTGATTCTCCACGCCAGCTCGTTTGCCACCGGAACCGTTTCAGTGGATGGTTCCATCCTGGCCGGCGAAGTAGCCACCGTCACTATCGAGGACCGCCGCTACTCCTACACGATTGTGGAAGGCGACACGCTCGCCTCGGTTCGCGACAAGTTGATTGTGCTGGTCAACACCGACCCCAAGGTGACCGCGTCGGCGGCCGGCTCCTTCACCCGTATCCGGCTGCGCGCCCGCGTGGAAGGCCCGGAAGGCAACGGTATCGTTTATGGCGGCGCTTCGCGCGAAGGGGATCAGATCATCCTCACCGCCACCACCGCGGCGCTTTGCTGCGCCAATCTAGCCGGCGCGCCCGTCACCGCAGCCAACCCCGCCCTACCCGGTGAGACTCTTCTCCTGTACGCCACCGGTCTTGGTCTGGTGAAACCGGAAGCGGCTCGGCTCGCCCAGTCTACCGGCAGCGCCTACAGCGGACCGGCTCTGAATGACCCCGTTGAGTTTGTCTCCTCGCTAGCCGGCGGAAAGACGGCAAACGTGCTCGCGGCAGGCTTGAAGCCCGGCGAGATCGGCGTCTATGAAGTGCTGCTCGAATTGAACTCCGACATGCCCACCAATCCCTTTACTCAGGTCACAATTGCGCAAGACATCTACGTCAGCAACATTGTTACTTTCCCGCTGGTGAATCCCAGCGCCGCCGCAAGTCCTTAGAACTTGTCATGCTGAATCGAAGACAGTGGCTGGCCGGCTCGCTTTCCGCGGTGCCTCGCCTTGGCGCTAAGACCCCGCCCAATGTGCTGGTCTTCATGACCGACCAGGAATCGGCTCTGCTTCCCGGTCCGGCTTCCCTGCCCCACCGCCAACGACTGCTCGACCGCGGCATTCGTTTCTCCCACGCCTTCTGCAATACCCCCCAATGCTCGCCGGCTCGCGCCGCTCTGCTCACCGGTCTTGAACCGCATCGCGCCGGTGTGGTCACCAATGTCGATGGCTCATCCCTCGGCAAAGCCCTTCCGCCATCCACGCCAACCATTGGAGGCTTTTTTCGCAAGGCAGGATACTCCACCGGTTATTTCGGAAAATGGCATCTTTCCAAGGAGGGAGGCAAGCTGGACCAGTTCGGCTTCTCCACCTCGCAAGGCGGCAGCGATGAGGAATGTGTCGAGGCGGCATCGCTTTGGATGCGTTCCCAGACTGGACCTTGGCTCGCCTGGGTTTCCGTGCTTGATCCTCATCACATTTACGACATCCCCAAACGCCTGTCCTCCATCAAACCGCGCCCTGGTGTGCGCCCTCCCGTCACAGGCCTCGACAACCTGCGCGGCAAGCCACCGGAACAACGCGCCTTTGTCGACCAGGACCAGGGACAGCAGACGCGCCAGTTCACCCCCGAGGATTGGATTCGCTACCGCAGCTTTTATCTGGACCTGCTGGAAAAGACCGACGCGCTGCTAGGCAAAGCGCTAAATGCAGCCGGGCCGCTCGACAATACCATCGTCGCCTACACCTCCGATCACGGCGATGCGCTCGGTGAACATGGGCTTCCCTACAAAGGACCATTTCTGTACGAGGAACTCGTACGAATCCCTCTCGTCCTCACTGCGCCAACTTTGCAACGCCAGCAACGCCATGACCTGGTCCGGCAGACGGATCTTGCGCCCACCCTTGCGTCATTGGCCGGCCTGCGCTGGGATGCCCCTCACGATGGCCGCGATCTCACGCGTGACAGGAAAGGTCCGGACGCAGTCTTCCTCGAATACTATTCCAAGCAAAAATGGGTCAACCCGATTCGCACCATCCGCACCCGCGATTGGAAGCTCAACTGGTACAACTCCGGACACAAGGAACTTTATCAGTTGAGCCGGGATCCCAATGAGATCCGGAATCTTGCCGGCTCTTCCCACCCCGTCCAGGCCCAGCTCGAAGCCCGCATCAGCGCCTGGCGCGGGATGAGTTCCTAACCCGGCGCAGCCGGAACCAAACAGGCCGGCAAGAATTCTCCGTACCGAGGTAGAAGTACGAGTGAGCTTCTTGGCGTCCGTCTTTGCGTCTTGGCGGCTTTGCGTGAGACCCTTCCGCAGCCCCATCTCCCCAATACGCCATGGTTCTCTCAAAGACGCAACGCGCGCAAAGATCGCCTCCAAGCTCTTGACCTTGTTCACATCGACAAAAGTTTTGTCGATGTTTGCCGCAAAGCGCCTAACCTTCCTCCACTTGCGGCTTGTACCCCTTCTCCCGCACCACCTGCGCCGCCCGTTCCCAGTCCCCTTCGGCCACTGAGAAAAACGCGCCCGCCCGCTCGCTGCGGAAAATGATGCCGCCCACATAGGTGTCCACTTCGATCAGATAATCGACATCGGCTTCATTCAGCAGCTTCTCCATCGCCAGGGACTCCTTGAGTTTCCTGGCGATGTAGAGCAGCATCAACGGCTGGTCTTCGAAATGGTCCGGTTCCCGTCGCAACTCACAGTTTAACGTGCCCGGCAGCCGGCGCACTGTCCACCGGGACACCATCCATCAAATACAAGCGCTCCCCCGCGTATGGATGCACCCGCGCGCCCGGCAGCAGAACACCCGTCAAATGCAAAGGATCGGAAGACCCTACCTCCATCTCCTCGCCTTTGCCTCCGCCGCGCCGGACCATTCTCAGCAGATCCAGCGCCTCGGCGCGCGCATACTGTTCACCCGGATAGCCTGCCACAAACCGGCCGCCGCGCACTTCACCCTTTGCCTCCATGCGCCGCAGAGCCACCAGCAGTTCCCGCCACGGCGGCGCCAGCGCCTCGCGCACGATCAGATCGCGGAACACCACGCCCCAACGGTCCAGCAGTTGACCGGCGCATCGAAACAAGCCGGCATCGGAGCTTGCGGGAGCCTCCCACGCGGCCCCGTGCAACAGTGCCCACCGTCCCGCCGCATGACGCGGACGCGCTGAGCGGCCCCGTCCCTCACCGCGCCGCCGCTTGGGATCGATGAGCGAGCGCAGATTCTCAAAACCGTCCGCCGTCACCATGCCCGCCGCCACCAGCTCCCACAATGCGTCCTCCACTTCACTGGCCAGCCGGGTCGAGTGGTGAACGATTTCCGCGAAGAACGACGCGCCCCGTTGCTCAATCACGCTCAGTACATCGCGCGCCGGGTGCGACAGCGCCGGTGTTTCTCCCTCTCCTGACGGCAACAACCATCCGGCGTCCTCGCGCAGAAATAGGGCGACGGGGGCCACGCGTGTGGGGCGTACGCGCCTCGGCTCCTTGCTTTTTGGCAATACGCGCAAAACGGAGCTGCTCGCCGCGAACCCAAGTCCAGTGTTCCTCTCCTGTTCGGTGGCGCGGCGAGCGCCCTTTGCGCTCTGAAAAGCCGGGTGCGGCGACAAACGGCCCCACATCACCTCACCCGCCAGGCACAAGGTGTCCAGCAGTTCCGGCCGGTAGCCGGCCACGCGCCGCGGCAAAATCTCGGATTCCCAAGCCGAGGCCGGAATCTCGTAGCCCTGCAATTGCCGGATCACATGCAGCAATCCGTCTGCCTCATGCAACCTGGTGCCCGCTGCTACGTGCTGCCACCGCGCCAGAAACACCATGAACTCGGCTGTCGTCACCGGCTCAATCTCGCGCCGCAGGCGGGCCAGCGTCAACCGGTGTATGCGCGCAAGCAACCTCCGGTCACACCATTCGATCTCGACTGAGCCCGGGGTGAACTTTCCTCGCAGCACCAGCCCCTGCCCCTCCAGTTGCGCTAAGGCAATCGATGCGTCCGATTCCGCAACCGCCAACACATCCGCGATTGCGCCCGTGGTCCACGGTCCGGTCGACTCGAGCCACCCCCGCACCAGCGCAAGCACCGCCTCTTCCCGAGTCCATCCCGCGTAACGCTCTCCAGCCGCCGATGCAATGGCAGGGTCGATGGCAGCGCCCACATACACCAACTCCGCAACCGCCAACCGCTCGGCTGAAACCCAGAATCGCTTCCCGCCGTAAGCCAACACAGTCGCTCTCTGTGCCAGGGAAAGCTCCGTAAACCACTCCCGCCACCCGTCCCGCTCCGGTAGCGCAATCAGCGTCAGCATCGCATCGTGCAGTTCGTCGGCGTCGCGCACCACCGGCCAGCTCTCCTCGCGCACCGCTTCGATAGCGGCCGCATCCAGCGAGGCAATGTCCCCGCTTTCGGGCAATACCCGCCTCAGTTGCACGGCACGGGCCCGCCGCTCCTCCAGTGGCGCGTCGTCCAGATAGGCGTACGGATTCGCGTTCAGGATTTCGTGGCAAAAGGGCGACGGCTGCACCGTATCGATGGCCAACGCGGCAATGGATCCGCTGGTAATCCCGGCAATCACCCGCCGCAACCCATCCACATCCATCGCCTCACGCAGGCAGTTCCCGATGGTTTCGTTCACCAGCGGATGGTCGGGAATCCGTATCTCGCCGGTCAGGTTTTCCGCGCACGCCGCCTGATCCGGAAACACCGTTGCCAGCAGATCGTCGGACTGCATGCGTTGGATGGGAGGCGGCACTTTTGCCCCGCCCCGGAACCGCAGCACCGCCAGCGCGCGCGAGGCGTTCCAGCGCCACCGCGCCGTGAACATGGGAGCGTCGAGCAGCGCCTGCCGCAACACCGGCTCCACCGTCTCCGGCCGCAAGAACGCGAATACGTTCTCCAGCGGAAAAGCATGCTGATGGCTGAGCGAGATCACGATCCCGTTATCGGTGGCCGCCGCCTGCAGCTCGAAGTTGAACGTCCGGCAGAATCTCTTGCGGAGCGCCAGCCCCCAAGCCCGGTTGATGCGCGATCCAAACGGGGCGTGGATCACCAGTTGCATCCCACCCGCCTCGTCAAAGAAGCGCTCGGCCACCACACGGTGCGTGGCAGGAATAGCTCCTAGTGCAACGGCTCCGGCGCACACATACTCGAAGGCCTGCTCGCCCGCCATCGCGTCCAATCCGCAGCGCTCATCCAGAAACGCCACCGCGTCTTTGCGCTCCATCGCGGCAATCTCTTCCCGCAACCGCGAGACGGCCTCAGACAACTCGAACGTGCGCCCCGGAGCCTCCCCGTTCCAGAAGGGAATGGAGGGTGCAGCCCCATGCGCATCCTCGACGCGCACCCTTCCCGCTTCTATTCTCCTGATCCTCCAGGACGTGGTCCCCAATAAGAACACGTCTCCGGCCATGCTCTCCATCGCAAAGTCCTCGTCCAGCGTTCCCACAACAGTGCCTTCGGGCTCTGACACCACCAGGTAGTTCGCGTTGTCCGGAATCGCCCCGCCGTTGGTGATGGCCGTCAACCTGGCCCCGCGCCGCCCACGCACCCTGTGATTCACACGGTCCCAGTGGAGCCAGGCCCCGCGCCGCCCGCGTGAACTGGCCACTCCTTCGGTCAGCATCTCGAGAACCTGCGCGTATTGCGCGCGTTCCAGATTGCGATACGGCCAAGCCGAGCGCACCAGATCAAACAACTCTTCCTCGCCCAGTTCCCGGCAGGCCGCCTCGGCCACCATCTGCTGCGCCAGCACATCCAGCGGTGCATCGGGAATCTCCAGCCGGTCCAGTTCCCGCTCGTGTATGGCGCGCACCAGCGCGGCGCACTCCACCAGTTCATCGCGCGTGGACGCAATCACACGCCCCTTCGGCAGCGCGCCCAAACTGTGCCCGGATCTGCCGATCCGTTGCAGCGCTACGGCAATGGATCGCGGCGAGCCAACCTGAATTACCAGATCCGCCGTGCCGATGTCGATGCCCAGTTCGAGCGATGCCGTCGCCACCACCGCCCGCAGATGCCCCTTCTTCAACTGCTGCTCAGCCTCCATGCGCAGCTCTCGCGACAAACTGCCGTGGTGCGGCAACACGGCATTTTCTCCAATCCGTTCCCGCAACCGCTGGGTGAGGTGATGCGACACGCGTTCGGCCAGCCGCCGCGTGTTCACAAAAACAAGCGAGGTGCGGTGCGCCACAATCAAATCCGCCATTTGATCGTAGAGATCACCCCACATTTCATTGGTGGCCACCGGCCCCAGCTCATCCCGCGGCGTCATTATCCGTAGATCCATCTGCCGCTTGTGGCCGGCCTGCACAATCTTCACCTCCGGCCCCAAAAAGCTGGCCACCTCTTCAATCGGTTTCACGGTGGCCGACAACCCTATGCGCTGTGGGCATCTATTGCCGTTCTCCTTCACAAGCGCGTTCAGGCGCGCCAGCGTAAGAGCCAGGTGCGAACCGCGCTTGTCATCGGCCACGGCATGTATCTCATCCACGATCACCGTGCGAATGCCCGCGAGCATTGCCCGGCCCTTTTCCGAGGTCATCAATAGATAGAGCGATTCGGGGGTCGTCACCAGCACGTGCGGAGGATGGGCCAGCATCTGTTGGCGGTCCCGCTGCGAAGTATCGCCGGTGCGTACCGCGGTGCGTATTTCGGCCAGCGGCGGATGCTGTTCCGCGGCAACCTTGCGAATGCCCGCCAGCGGCACATCGAGATTCTTGTGCACGTCGTTGCTGAGCGCCTTGAGCGGAGAGACATACAGAACGGAGGTGGTCTCGCCCAACGTCCCGGCACAGGCCTGGCGCACCAACCCGTCCAGGCAGATCAGGAAAGCGGCGAGAGTCTTGCCATGTCCAGTGGGCGCGGAAATCAGAACATCGTGGCCGGCGTGGATCAGCGGCCAGGCCTGCCTTTGCGGCTCGGTGGCCCCGGCAAACGTGGACTCAAACCAGGCGGCCACCAACGGATGCAATGAGGACAACGGCATGAGATCCCGTTCTCATTCTAAGACGACGGCTACCGCGCCGGCGGCTTGTCCCGGCAAGACCGCGGCGCCCGAGATCGCTAGAAAATGCCGCCGCTCAAGGTTCATGATGAACTCCTTCAATTGTCAACCGCGTTTCCAGTCCAGCCGTCCAGTCCCCCGCTCAATCGCAGGGGAGCCCACCCAACTCCTCCACCATCGCACGAGCCACACAGATGGCGTCCGCCTCGCGAGGCCCGCCTGCCCGGTTGTAGCCGGCTTGCACCTGCTTCCACTCCTCGTGGATCGCGGTCTGTATCTGGATCAATTCTCCGTCCACAATCTCTTCCCCCTCCTGGAAGTTCAACTCGCACGCATACACGCGGCCGGGCCGGTCCGGATTCCACAACGGAATCCCGAACTTGCGGCAAATGAGAGGCCTCGACTCATAGATCCGGCAGCGGCCATCGACGAGCGCGGGACAAGCCAGACGCGTTCCCACCGGCGGCAGACTGCCCCATGCCTCCGGCTCTCCCTGCGCCGACACCATCTTCCCTCGCTCCACCAGATAGGCCTGGGCTTTGGTCTGCAACTGCGCACGCTCCCCGGAACTCATCGCCTGCATGGCGTCCCAAATGACTCCTGCCTCGATCTCCGTAATCTGAAACAGTTGACTGCAGCAGTCCGCGCAACCGGCCCGGCACTGTATGCGGTCGCCATGCAGCCGCCGGTTGCGCGCGAATTCCTCCTCCACCAGGGTGCAGATTTCTTCGTACTTGCCGATCATGTTCATAGGATGCGAGCGAGACCGTTCACACGCAAATGCAAAAATATTTTCACCCGCCAAAATGCGCCGGCGAAACCACCTCGCTCCGTCCAGTCTATCGCCTCGGGGAGGGGCCGCAACAGAAATATTCTATGGAGTTAACACCCCCCTTGCGCTTTACTCCGTATGGTGGATAATACAGACAGTCCTTCATGACTGCGCATCGACGAGAGAGTTCGACAGACGATCCTCTTTTGGCGCGGCATGGAGTAGGATGGGAAGTGTAGAGGTCAGTTTGTAGCTGGCCTTCACATTCTAGAGTAAGGTTGGGCAGCGAAACGTGATTCACTTTTTAGGGAATCGGCGGGAGCTCAACAAGGGCTTCCTTGCGCCAGTATGGAATCGCTATGCGGCTCGTGTCATTCCAGCCGTCATCCTCGCAGTCGCGGTGCTGCTTCTCAGTCAAATTGCGCAAGCGCAGGCGTTATTGCGCGGGCGCGGCCCGGGCGGCTCAGTCCGGATTCAGCACTCCGATTTGGCGGTCCTGGAGGCCGGCGACCGGCGCGACGATCTGCCTTGCACGGTGAGTCCCAACACCAAGGCCTTCCTCGGTTTCGATCTGCGTTTCCATGCCGGCTACGACATCGGCGTGCCTCTCCGGGATCTCTCCGGTAACGAGAATCTGCTCACGATTCTGTTCCGGGTGAACCCCAAGAACCGGCCGGAAGAAAAGAAATACTTCATACAGCGCATCCGTGTACCTTCCATTGAAGAGGACGCCAAAGGCGATGCCTTTCTCCAGGGAGGCTTCGATATCGGCGAAGGCAACTACCATGTGGACCTTCTCATCCGTGACCGGGGCGAGCGTGTCTGCGCGCATTCCTGGGACGTCGAGGCTGATCTCCCCGCTAGGGACAAGTCGATTCCGCTGGTCCTCCATCCCAGCGAGATCGCGCAGGTGCAACCGGAGCAGTTCGGCCAGGAACCGCCGGTGGAGCGCTCCACCGCCGAGCCCGCCCTGAACGTCAAGGTGATCGTTAACTTTGCCCCGCAAAAGGCCAACGCCGCAACTTTGCGCCCGATGGATACATCCGCGCTCGTCTCCATCCTGCGCACCATTTCACGGGAACCGCGCTTTGGCAAATTCTCCCTGGTGGCCTTCAACATGCACGAACAGCGCGTCCTCTACCGGCAGGAGAACGTGGATCGCATCAACTTCCCGGCCCTGGGCAACTCGTTGGACACCCTGAATCTGGGTACCGTTGATCTGCAGCGTTTGAGCCAGAAACACGGCAATACCGCGTTCCTCACCAGCCTGATTTCCAAGGAACTGGGTTCGGCGGCCAAGCCGGACGCCATCATCTTCGCCAGTCCCAAGTCTTTCATGGAGGAGAACGTTTCCAAGGAAGAACTCGAGCGGCTGGGCCAGCTTGACTACCCCGTCTTCTACATGAACTACTCCCTCAATCCCAACGCCACACCTTGGCGCGATGCCATCGGTTCCGCTGTCAAAGCGCTCAAAGGAACTGAGTTCATCATCAGTCGCCCCAGGGATTTGTGGTTTGCCGTCACAGAAATGGTCTCCAGCATAGTAAAATTCAGAAACGGAAAACAGGTCGCCGCAGTCTCAACTAAGTAGGGAGTTGTTTGGTTATGTTTCTGAATTCCAATCCGCGCTTGCCCATTTTCTTGCTTCTGCCGGTACTGGCCGCGGCCCAAGGCGGCCCGCCAATCAATCGATTGGCTCCCCCCGTCCCATCCCCCCAGAACGTTGTGGTGAAGATGCTGGAAGCCGCCGGACTCAAGCCAGGGGAAGTGCTCTACGACCTCGGCTCCGGTGATGGACGCGTCCTGGTCACCGCCGCGCAGCAGTTCGGGGCTAAGGCCGTTGGCGTGGAGATGGAGGCCGCCCAAGTCCAGGCTTCCAATGTGAAAATCCGCCGCCTGAAGCTGGAAGACAAGTGCCGTGTCATCGAAGGCGACCTGCTCAAGACCGACTTGAGCGAAGCCGATGTCGTCACCATTTACCTGCTTACAGGCAGCAATGACCTGCTGCGTCCCAACCTGGAAAAATACCTCAAGCCGGGCGCCCGCGTGGTATCGCACGATTACCAGATCCGCGGCTGGACCCCGGTCCGTGTGGAGAAAGTGGAGGCCTACAAACGCATCCACAGCCTCTACATCTACGAGCGCCCCACCAAAAAGTAAGATAGGCCGCTGGCCTGTCCATTGCGCCACTACCGCAACTTCTCGTTCAACAAAGCCGCCAGGCGCTGCCCCCCCAGCGCCGCACGCTGCAACGCAATCTTCCGTGACCGGATCTTATAGTGGTCATCCAGCTTCACCGGATCTTCTTTGGTTCCCCCGTCCACTCCGAACGAGTAGACATCCCGCTTGGCAATGGCAAGCCCCTCCTCAATCCATACGGCCGGCTCCAGAATGGGCTTTTTCTCCCGGTCCTGCTTGCGCAGTTGCTTGATGACGGCCTCCACGTAAGTGGGCGACGGCGTGCCGCCAAGCGAGTCGTCCCAGTAGGCGTGCAGATTCTGTCCCCCGAGCAAGATCACCGTGTTCCCGCCCAGATCACCCATCGGCTTGCCATCGCGGTCCAGTTGCCCTTTCCGGAATCTGGTTACGCAGTGCAGCGGCTGGAACTCGTCCCCGCCCACGTGCATCAGCCATGGCAGCAGATAGACAGGATCCTCGACACTCGCCTCCCCCGTTACCTTGTTCCCGATTCGCTCGATGATCCAGTGCAGTTGCGTCAATGCGTTGGGTACCGGCGGCTTCAGGAGCGGCGTCCCATCTGGTGAGAAGGGCTTGTTGATGTAGTGCCAGTTGCGCCGCTGCTGCATGTCCGGAAAACCGGCCAATACCGGAGTCGGTTTGGCATCGCGACGGGACTCGTCATAGAACCGCGGGTCGCCCTTGATCGTGTCCGGCCAAACCGCCGCCGACATGAAGGCGTAGCGGGCCCGCTCTTTGTTGTTACCCGTTGCGCCCGCGACCAATAGTTGATAATCGGGGTGCTTCCGGATCAGATCGTCCACCCGGTGCCGGGCCGTTTTCTTCAGTCGGTCATAGGCGTGCCCGGCCACAGCCCTGTGCCCTACCGCGTTCCAACCCTGCCCGATCAGGGCAAAAAAAAGGAGACACGCAACACTCTTTGACATTCTTTTTCAGACTCCTCAAATGCGAAGTTCGAACCCAGCCTGCTCCAGCCCGCCAATGATCCGCGCCCGGACTGAGGCGATCTCCTCGGCCGATAGCGTCCTGTCCATCGAACAAACCGTCACCCGGAAGCTCAGGCTTTTCTGCCCCTCCGCAAGCGGCGCTCCTACATATTGCCGGACAAACTCTATGCCCTGGAGGAATTCACCGGCCAGGGAGGTCATCCGTTGCTCCACCTCAGCCACTGTCACCCGTTCTCCAGCGATCACCGACAAGTCAAACGAACTGGAAGGGTAGCGAGGCAAGGGCTTGTACTTCTCGCCTACCCACGCCGCCGTGGAGGTACCAGCGGATGCACCAGTTGCAGCGGCAATTGACGCGCCTACACCCCCAGCGGAACCTCTGCCAGCGGCTGAGCCCGTTCCTTCGACAATAGACACTTCACGCACTCGCTCTAGATCCAGATACAATACCGCCGCACGGCCCGCGCTCACCAACTTCGGGTGCAACTCGGACACACGGCCCACCACCTCGTCCCGATAAAGAACCGCATAAGCCCGAACAGTATGCTCGTACGGGCGCGCTTCGGTTTGGCGTACCCCGGCGCCATACAGCAAGCACTCAGCCAGCCGCTTGGCCTCCATCAATCCGGCCACTCCATCGCCTGCCTTGCTGTAGACCGCCGCCGCCAAGTGCAAGGCCTCCGTGGGAAGCCCCTCGGCTTGCTTGTGGATTTCGAAGCCGATTTCAAAGAGCCGGAAGTTTTCCAGGTGGCGGCTGTTGTCCCGGATGTTCTTGACGATTCCCGGCAGCAGGCTGGTGCGCAGCAGCCCCTGATCCGATGAGATCGGGTTCAGCACACGAACATGATCCTCAGCGGCAAGCGCCAACTCTCCCGCTTGCTGCGGGTTCACAAACGAGTAGTTATAGACCTCTGTGAACCCCTGCCCCGTGCACACCTCACGCACCTTCTGCAGGAACGCCCGCTCTGGATTGACCGGCGGCGGCACGACCGGAGCCAGCGGTGCCCGCGGTTCAATCGAGCTATAGCCCATCATCCGGCCCACTTCCTCGGCCAAGTCGTCCTTGATCGAGATGTCTTTTGTGGCGCGCCAACTGGGCGGTGTTACACGAAACACCTCCGGCGCAGTCTCCTCCACCTGGAACTCGAGCGCGTGCAGGATCCCTCGTACCTTCTCGCCGGCCACATCGCAACCCAGTTTGCGGCGCAGCCAGTCCAGCCTCAGCTCAATCGGAGCAGGCGCGGAGAGTTCGCGCGTTGCCTCCGAGACTCCGCCCACAACACGGATCCCCGGCGACACCTGTTCGAGCAGCACCAGCGCGCGAGCCAGACCGCGCCGCGTATTCCGCGGATCGAGCGATTTCTCAAACCGCATCGAGGCATCCGTGCGCAACTTCAGCCGGGAGGACGTCTTACGAATACTGGCCGCCTGAAAGTTCGCGCTCTCCAGCACGATGCGTTGCGTCGTCTGCGTGACACCGGTCGACAACCCGCCGATCACTCCGGCAATCGCCACCGGCCCGTTCGCATCGGCAATCACAAGCGCCTGTTCATCGAGTGTGTAGTGTTGTTCGTCGAGCCCCTGCATCTTCTCACCGGCTGCGGCCCGGCGCACGTGAATCGTCTCTCCGGCTAGCGTTGCGGCGTCAAAGGCATGCATCGGCTGTCCGATCTCGGCCATTACGTAGTTGGTCACATCCACGATGTTGTTGATCGGGTTCAATCCAACCGAGGTGAGCCGGTACTGCAACCACAACGGCGACGGGGCCACGGTCACGTTCTCCAGCGTCAATGCGCTGTATCTCGGACACAGATCGAAGTCCGCGATGGATACCGCGATGCTGCCAGGACCTTGCGGCAGGACGGACAGATCTACCGGATCACGCAGCGGGCGTTCAAGGATCGCAGCCACCTCGCGCGCCATCCCGTGATGCCCCCACAGGTCCGGCCGGTGCGTTAATGACTTGTTGTCGATTTCGATGATGCTGTCGGGCTTGCATTCCTCGACATCAAGCTCCAGAATCCCGGCGGCATCGCGATTCAGGCCCAGCTCAGCACCGCTGGCGAGCATCCCGTCGCTTTCCACTCCGGCGATCACGGCCTTCTCGATCGTGCGCCCATCGAGCACACAACCGGCCGGAATATAAGCCGTCACAATTCCAGCGCGGCAGTTGGGAGCGCCGCACACCACCGTCCGGCGGCCATACCGTCCGGTCTCGACGACGGCCTTGCGATTGTGGCTTCCGGCAATGGGATCCACCTGCACTACGCGCGCCGCGCACACCATCGCCAGATGCGCGCCTACCGTCTCCACGCCCTCCTGCTCGGCCGTCTTGACGGTGATGAGCAGTCCCAGTTCCTGAGGCGTGACATCCAGCGCGCCCGTCATTTCTTGGATCCAGTTCACCGAGAACTTCAATTGCTTGCCTTTCCGAATTGCGACAGGAAGCGCAGATCGCCCCCTTGCAGCAGCCGAATATCATCAATGGCGTAGCGCATCATGGCCAGCCGCGTCAGCCCCAGACCGAAGGCAAATCCGTTCCACTCCTCCGGGTCGATGCCGCCCATGCGCAGCACGCTCGGATGCACCAGCCCACAGGGCAGCAGTTCCAGCCAGCCGCTCTGCTTGCACACCGGGCATCCCGCGCCATCGCACAGCAGGCAGTGTATGTCGAGCTCGAAACCAGGTTCCACAAACGGGAAGTAGCCCGGCCGCAGCCGCACCGCGACGTCGCGCTTGAAGATACCCTTGAGCAGCGTCTTCATGAAATAGATCAGGTGCGCCACCGACACTTCCCGGTCCACCATCATCCCTTCGAGTTGATAGAAGGTGTGCTCGTGGCTCGGGTCCACTTCCTCGTTGCGGAACACGCGGCCCGGCGCAATCATGCGCAAAGGCGGTCCCAGCCGGTGCATGCCTCTCACCTGCACGGGCGAGGTGTGTGTGCGCAGCAGGTTTCCACCTTCCAGCCAAAAAGTGTCCTGCATATCGCGCGCCGGATGATCCTGCGGAATGTTCAGCGCGTCAAAGTTGTTGTACTCGGTTTCCACCTCGGGACCGCTCAGCACAGCGAAGCCCATGGAGACGAACAGGTCTTCGATCTCCTTCTGCACCAGCGTCACCGGGTGGAGCGAACCGGGGCGAATACCGGGGGCGGGCACGGTGAGATCCAGCCATTCCGAGGCGAGGCGGGAATCGAGAGCCGCGTCCTCAAACTGCGCCGTACGCCTCTCCAAGGCCTGTTCCAGGCTTTGCTTGGCGGTGTTCAGCAGCTTGCCAATCCGTGCCTTCTCCTCGGGCGCCAGCTTGCCCATCTCCTTGCTGATTCCCGCGAGGGTCCCCTTGCGCCCCAGCACTTCCACGCGCACCGCTTCCAAATCCGCGAGCGAAGCGGAGGCTTGAATGCGTGCGAGCGCGGAGGTCTGCAACGCCTCCAGAACCTGATCCGTCATTGTGCTGGCCGGTACACTTCCGTGGCGCCGGCCACCTCGTGCGCAAGATGGTTCACATAGAAGACGAGAACGGCCTTGGGAAACCGGTCCTGAAACGCGCCGTACACGCGCTCCTGCCAGCCGGTGGTGAGCTTGGCGGCGATCTCGGCGTCCTTGTCGAAGAAGCCTTCGTTGTGTGGAATCTCCAGCAGGTCGAGCACCGCCACCAGCATGTCCAAGTGCGACACCAACACCGCCTGTGACAAATCCGACGCCAGTTCCTCATCCTTTGCCCCGAGCCGCTCCCACAGTTTGGGGGCGCACTTGCGCAGATGCTCCTGATTGAGCTTGGCAAGGTGCAAGCGCGTCTTGACGCGGTCAAAAAGCTGATATGTCTTTAGCTTGCCCAGCGATACCTCGCGCAACAACTGCGCAAGGTTCTCCTGGCCAAGCCCCACAAAAACGTCGGAAAGCTGCATTATAGGTCAGGGTAACATTTGCGCCGCCCGCCGCGCATGCCGGCAAAGGTACTGATGAATCAGCGCCCCCGGGCACAGGTACTCGCGCATTGCGTCTCCATGGAATTCGCACAGGCACCCATCCAGGTAACAACTACTACAACGTGAACGGTGCAGGTTATGCACGGAACTGGTAGCATCGATAAAGTATTGGACGTAAAAGCCTCTGCTGGCTGCCTTACATCATCAACGGGCTTCTCGTGTAACGCAGTTGGGAAAAAGGTAGAATCAGCCAGTTTATTCGATTCTAATGGTCGGACAAACCATTTCCCATTACCGCATCCTCTCGAAACTGGGAGAGGGCGGGATGGGTGTTGTCTACAAGGCCGAGGATACGAAGCTCCGCCGCACGGTCGCGCTGAAGTTCCTCCCACCGCATCTTGCCGAGAATCGAGAGCGGTTCCTGCGAGAGGCGCAAGCCGCGGCCGCGCTGAATCATCCCAACATCTGCACGGTTTTCGAGATCGACGAAGAGCACGGCTTCCTGGCGATGGAATTCATCGACGGACCGAGCGTGAAAGAGAAGATCGCCGAACGCCCGCTGCCTTTGGACGATGCTCTCGACATTGCCACACAGGCCTGCGCCGGCTTGCAAGCCGCGCACGAAAAGGGCATCGTGCATCGCGATATCAAGCCGGCCAACCTCATGCTGACCGCGCAGGGACAGGTCAAGATCATGGACTTCGGCCTGGCGCAAGTGGGTGACCGTACTCGCATCACCAAGACCCGCATGTCGCTTGGGACGCCAGCCTACATGTCGCCGGAGCAGGCGCAGGGGCAACTCACCGGACGGACAACCGACATCTGGTCCCTCGGCGTAGTGCTCTACGAAATGCTCACCGGCCGCCCGCCATTCCACGGAGAAACCGACGCCGCGTTTAGCTACGCCATCGTGCACGTCGAGCCGGACCCGCTCAGCGCTTTGCGCACGGGCATTCCCATCGGGCTCGACCGGTGCCTCGCCAAACTCCTCGCCAAGGACCCCGCTCAGCGCTACCAGCATGTCGAGGACTTGCTCGTCGACCTGCGCCACACGCCGGCACTCAAGACCGTCCCGCGACGCACACGCCAGTGGCGCGGCTATGTGCCATGGGCCATCGCCGCCGCCGCTATCCTCGCCGCCCTTGCCGTTTCGCTCACCCGCCTAACACCGGCCTCGGCGCCAGTGACCGCGTCCATCAGTACCGTGATCCCAATTCCGCTGGAGCAGGAACTGATTCCCGGAGGTGCGCATCCCTTCGACGTATCACGGGACGGCTCCAAGCTGGTTTACGTCGCCACCGAGGGAGGCCGCACCAAGCTTTTCCTCCGCGAAGTCGACCGGTTCGACACCGGGGTGCTCGCGGGAACAGAGGACGCGATTGCGCCGTTTTTCTCGCCGGATGGCCGTTGGATAGGCTTCTCCGTGCAGCGCAATCTCTTCAAAGTCGCCAGCAGCGGGGGGGGGCTCCCATACTCATTGCTTCAACTGAGGCACCCGTCTCCTCAGCGAGTTGGGGCGACGACGACCAGATCGTCTACTCAACCCCCTCCGGCCTCCAGCGCATCCGCGCCTCTGGCGGAAGTCCGGTTTCGCTCACCGTCAGAAAACCAGGCGAGGAGGCAAATGTCTATCACCCACATGTCCATCCCCGCCACCTGCCCGGTAACGCAGGCGTCCTCTTCACATTGCACGGACCCGCCGCATACGGCGACCAGCACGTGGCGCTTGTACCGTTGAAGGGTGGTGAACCGGCAATCCTCTTCCCGGGCCGGCAGCCCCACTACGTCAATTCCGGGCACATCGTCTATTCCGTGAACGACGTACTGCGCGCGGTGGCCTTCGACGCGAACAGCCTTCAAGTCTCAACAGGTCAGCAAAACCGGCTTGCCCCATGGGGCCTCTTTTGACCTGGATTTTCACTCCGTGCCCGCCAACTCTTCCGAGGAACCGCTGGAGAAACACTATGTCGCCAGCCGCAGTCGCTCGCAGAAAGGCATCCTTGTATTCCTGGCGCGGGACGCCGAACAGCGCCTGCTGCGCTATGCCAATGCCGGCGTCATCAAGGCCGAACAGGCTACCGAGATCCTGCGCTTCGTCCAGTTCTGGAACAAGCACACAGGCCACTTGCCGACCGAGTTGGTCTTCGATTCCCAGTTGACCACCTACGAAAGCCACTCCAAGCTGAACCAGCAGGGCATCTCGTTCATCACCTTGCGCAGACGGTCGCAGAAGATGCTCGGCGCAATTTACAGTCAGCCTGCTTCCGCTTGGCGCCGCATCAACCTGCCAGCCTTGACGCGCATCTACCGAACCCCCAAAGTTCTCGACCAACGGGTGACGCTGAACGGTTATGACGGCGAGCTACGACAGATGACGGTGATGGAACTGGGCCACGAAGAACCAACGGTGCTGTTGACCAACCATCTCAAGATGGGTCCTGTCGAACTGGTGACCCGCTACGCGCAGCGGATGCTCATCGAGAACGGAATCTCGGAAGCGGTCCAGTTCTTCCACATCGATGCGTTGTCCTCAATGGTTGGAATGAAAGTCGACTTCGACATGCAACTGACGCTGATGGCGAGTTCGTTGTACCGGCTCATGGCGCAACGCATCGGCCGGGAGTACACCAACGCTCAGGCCAAGAAACTCTTCCGCAATCTCCTGGATCTTTCGGGCAAGGTGGAAATCGGCTCCGACTCCGTCGTAGTGGCTCTCGACAAAAGAGCACACAACCCTTACCTGGTCGCCTCCGGCTTGCATGAACATGCTACGCCCATGCCTTGGTTCGGCAACAAGAAACTCATAATCCAGTTCGCTTGAGTGGGCACTGGCTGCATTCAAATCCTCAGCAAAGCGTTAGCCGACTAAAATCCCGTGGAAATCGAGGCTAGTCTCAGACCTCCAGAAGTGGCCGGGCAATTCGCAGGGGGGCGAGGAACTTCCATGAGCCAGAGATTGCGGACGACAACGGCATTTGAAAGGCGATCGAGGAAGGCACGCTCGGCAGGAGGGGACACAGCCGGGGATG